>JBDKRR010000196.1:0-15843 GCA_039683315.1 Sulfuricella sp. | reverse complement strand
CGAATTCCTCGCATTTCCAGCCGGATTCCTTGGCCAGCTTGCGGATGCGCTCGCGGTAAAGGCCGGGGGTGAGGTCGTTGGCGGGCAGCATGGTGAGTTCGTGTGCCAGGGTGTTGCCCGCAGCCTGCGCGCGCAGGCTGCGATAGGCATCTTCGGACTGGTGACCGAACAGGGTAATTTTTTGCAGCGCCTTGCGCGCGTCTTTTTTCTTGCGCTCCGGCAGTAGGGCGCTGTTCACCAGGGTGCAATAGACGGCGTTTTTCGCAGCCAGGCGGCGCTGTTCCGGGGTACCGCTGACCGCGATGACGATTTCGCTGGGCTTCTCCGCCAACAGCAGTTCGAGTGCCTTGCGCATCGCCGTGTGCTGTTCGAAAGCGCTCTGCTCCGGGTCGATCATGACCCATGCCGCCAGCGCACCTTGTTGCAGGTCGCCGCTCATCGGGGCTTTTTTCAGGGAATCGAGCTTTGCCCCGCGCCGCTGCATGCGGGCACGCAGCACATCCGTCAGGAACGCGCCCTCAAGCTGGGAAAAGCTTTTTGCCGGAGGGAGCACGATTAATATATGGGCGCTCTTTGTGGCTGACTGTTCGGTTATATCCGATTGTTTTTCAACTATCTTCGTGTCAACCATGGTGCGGTGTCCGGGATGGTGGGCAGTATTCAAACCTTGACCAAAGTGGCCAAGTTAAGGAATCATAACAGGTTTGAGCAAAAGTCTACTTCAGGAGGCGCAACATGGCATCAACCCCCGACATGGATCCGCAGGAAACGCAGGAGTGGCTTGACGCCCTTGATGCGGTTCTCGAGCTGGAAGGTGCGGAGCGCGCCCATTTTCTGCTGGAGCAGATGATCGACAAGGCGCGCCGCAGCGGCGCCAACCTGCCTTATTCCGCTCGCACGGCTTATCTCAACACCATTCCTGTGCATCAGGAAGAACAGTTTCCCGGCGATCTTGCGTTGGAGCGGCGCATCCGCGCGCTGATCCGCTGGAATGCCATTGCTACCGTGATGCAGGCAAACAAGAAAAGTCCCGGCGTCGGCGGACATATCGCCAGTTTTGCTTCCGCTGCGACTTTGTATGACGTGGGATTCAACCATTTTTTTCATGCGCCGGACGACAAGCACGGCGGTGACCTGTTGTACATCCAGGGCCATTCCTCGCCCGGTATCTATGCGCGCGCCTATCTCGAAGGTCGCCTGAGCGACGAGCAGATGAAAAATTTCCGCCAGGAAGTGGACGGCGGCGGTCTGCCTTCCTATCCGCATCCCTGGCTGATGCCCGATTTCTGGCAATTCCCCACCGTGTCCATGGGCCTCGGGCCATTGACCGCGATTTACCAGGCACGCTTCATGAAGTACCTCAACGACCGCGGCATGGTGAACACCGAAAACCGCAAGGTGTGGGCCTTCCTCGGCGACGGCGAGACCGACGAGCCGGAATCCTTGGGCGCGATCTCTCTGGCCGGGCGCGAGAAGCTCGACAACCTGATCTTCGTGGTGAACTGCAACCTGCAGCGCCTGGACGGTCCGGTGCGCGGCAACGGCAAGATCATCCAGGAGCTGGAAGGCGTGTTCCGCGGCGCTGGCTGGAATGTCATCAAGGTGGTGTGGGGGCGTCACTGGGACGCCCTGCTGGCGAGGGACACCAAGGGCCTGTTGCTCAAACGCATGGAAGAATGCGTGGACGGCGATTACCAGAACTACAAGGCCAAGGACGGCGCCTACGTGCGCCAGCATTTCTTCGGCAAATACCCGGAACTGCTGGAAATGGTCGCCAACATGTCGGACGAAGACGTATGGCGCCTGAATCGCGGTGGCCACGATCCGTTCAAGGTTTACTCGGCCTATGCGGCTGCGGTGAAACATAGCGGTCAGCCAACCGTCATTCTGGCCAAGACGGTAAAGGGCTACGGCATGGGCGAGTCCGGCGAAGGCCAGAACGTCACGCACCAGGCGAAGAAAATGTCCGACGTGTCGCTCAAGCAGTTCCGCGACCGTTTCAACATTCCCATCTCCGATGACCAGCTATCCAGCGTGCCGCTTTACCGTCCCGCCGAAGACAGCGCGGAAATGCAGTACCTCAAGCAACGCCGCAAGGAGCTGGGCGGTTATCTGCCGGCGCGCCGACAGAAGGCTGCAGCACTCGACGTGCCTTCGCTCAAGGATTTCGATGCCATCCTCGCCGGCACCGGAGAACGCGAGATTTCCACCACCATGGCTTTCGTGCGCGTGCTCGGCACGCTGGTCAAGGACAAGGTGATCGGCAAGAACGTGGTGCCGATCGTTCCTGACGAGGCGCGCACTTTCGGCATGGAAGGCATGTTCCGGCAGCTCGGTATCTATTCCTCGCAAGGCCAGTTGTACGAGCCGCAGGACGCCGACCAGGTGATGTACTACCGCGAAGCCAAGACCGGCCAGATCCTCGAAGAGGGTATCAACGAGGCGGGCGCCTTCGCTTCCTGGGTGGCGGCGGCGACCAGCTACAGCAACCACGGCGTGGCGATGATCCCGTTCTACATCTACTACTCGATGTTCGGCTTCCAGCGCATCGGCGACCTCGCCTGGCTGGCGGGCGATGCGCGGGCACGCGGCTTCCTGCTGGGCGGCACGGCGGGACGCACCACGCTAAACGGCGAGGGCCTGCAGCACGAGGACGGCCACAGCCACCTGCAGGCTGCCATGATCCCCAACTGCGTCACCTACGATCCGACCTACGCCTACGAACTGGCGGTGATCATCCAGGACGGCCTGCGCCGCATGTACAAGGAGCAGGAGGACGTTTACTACTACCTCACGGTGATGAACGAAAACTACGTTCACCCGCCTATGCCTAAGGGCGTGGAAGAGGGCATCATCAAGGGCATGTACCTGCTGAAGAAAGCCGGCAAGAAGAAGCTCAAGGTGCGCCTGATGGGCTCGGGCACGATTCTGCGCGAAGTGGAAGCGGCAGCCGAGTTGCTGGAAAACGATTTCGGCGTATCCGCCGAGGTGTGGAGCGTGACCAGCTTCAACGAACTGCGCCGCGACGGCCTCGATGCCGAGCGCTGGAACATGCTGCACCCGGAAAAGCCGCAGCGCGAGAGCTATGTCGGGAAATGCCTCAAGGGCGGGAAGGAGCCGGTCATCGCCTCCACCGACTACATGAAAGCCTATGCCGACCAGATCCGCGAATTCGTGCCGGCAAACTATGTGACGCTGGGTACCGACGGCTTCGGCCGCAGCGACAGCCGCGAAAAACTGCGCCGCTTCTTCGAAGTGGACCGCTATTACGTCGCGGTGGCTGCGCTCAAGGCCTTGGCCGACGAAGGACAGGTGCCGGCAGCCAAGGTGAGCGAGGCGATCAAGAAATACGCCATCGATCCAAACAAGCCGAATCCGGTGACGGTGTAGCCGGGAAAATTCGTAGGTTGGGTTAGGCGCAACGCGCCGTAACCCAACGATCTCGGTTTGTTGGGTTACGCCCCTTGGGCTAACCCAACCTACGATTTAGGAGAAATAATAGTGTCAAATATCAAGGAAGTGCGCGTTCCGGACATCGGCAATTTTCCCGAAGTGGACGTGATCGAGGTGCTGGTCAAGGAAGGCGACGTGGTGAAGGCGGAGGATTCGCTCATCACCCTGGAAAGCGACAAGTCCACCATGGACATCCCCGCGCCTTTCGCGGGAACGGTGAAGTCGTTGCGCGTCAAGGTGGGCGACAAAATTGCCGAAGGCAGCCTGATTCTGACCATGGAAGCAGCTGAAGCCGCGGCGAGCCAGCCTGCTGCCGCGCCCGCACCTGCTGCGCCGGTAGTGGCAGAGGCGAAACCGGTGGCTGCGCCGGCGCCGGCGCCCCAGCCTGCCGTGGTCGCGAGGGAATCGACCGCTGTGGTCGAAAGCGGCGGAAAAGTCCACGCCAGTCCATCCGTACGCGCCTTTGCCCGCGAGTTAGGCGTCGATCTTTCCCTGGTCAATGGCTCAGGCCCCAAGCGCCGCATTCTCAAGGAGGACGTGCAGGCTTTCGTCAAGGCCGAACTGGCCAAGCCGCGCGGTGCGGCGGCAGGTGGCCTGAATTTCGGCCTGCCGGGTCTGCCCGCGGTGGATTTCTCCAAGTTCGGCAAAATCGAGATCAAGCCGCTGTCCCGGATTCAGAAGATTTCCGGCGCCAATCTGCATCGCAACTGGCTCGCCTCGCCCCATGTCACCCAGTTCGAGGAAGTGGACATTACCGAGCTGGAAGCATTCCGCAAGGGCATGCTGGACGAGGCTGCCAAGCAGGGCGTCAAGCTGACCCTGCTGCCCTTCCTGATGAAGGCAGTGCTCGCAGGCCTCAAGGAGTTCCCGCAATTCAATTCCTCGCTGAGCGAGGATGGTGAAAGCCTGGTGCTGAAGAAATATTTCCACATCGGCTTCGCTGCCGACACACCGGACGGGCTGGTCGTGCCAGTGGTGCGTGACGTGGACCAGAAAGGCTTGCTGGCGATTTCGCAGGAGCTGATGACGCTGTCCGGCAAGGCGCGCGAGAAGAAGATCGGTCCGACCGAAATGCAGGGCGGCTGCTTCACCATTTCCAGCCTGGGCGGCATTGGCGGCACCTATTTTACCCCGATATTGAACTCGCCCGAGGTCGCCATTCTCGGCGTGTCGCGCGCTTCGATGAAACCGGTGTGGAACGGCACGGAATTCGTGCCGCGCCTGATGCTGCCGCTCTCTCTTTCCTATGACCACCGCGTGATCGACGGGGCGCTGGGCGCACGCATGACCTCGTTCCTGTCGGCGGTGCTGTCCGACGTGCGCCGCCTCCTGCTGTAAGGATAACTCATGAGCAAAATCATCGAAGTAAGCGTGCCGGACATCGGCGATTTCAACGACGTTCCGGTGATCGAGGTACTGGTCAAGCCGGGAGACCGCATCGAAAAGGAAACCGCCCTGGTCACGCTGGAAAGCGAGAAGTCGACCATGGAGATTCCCTCCAGCCACGCCGGCGTGGTGAAATCGGTCCGCCTCCAGCTGGGTGACAAAGTGTCCAAGGGCAGCGAAATTCTGACGCTGGAAGTGGATGAGGCGGAACCCGCCCCAACCCCGGCACCCGCGCCTTCCGTCGCTCCTGAAGCGGCATCCGGCAATGAAATCCGTGCTGAAGTGGTGGTGCTCGGCGGCGGTCCCGGCGGCTACACGGCCGCTTTTCGCGCTGCCGACCTGGGCAAGAAGGTCGTGCTGATCGAACGCTACGCGGCTTTGGGCGGGGTGTGCCTCAATGTCGGCTGCATCCCCTCCAAGGCGCTGCTGCATGTGGCGAAGGTGATTTCCGAGGCCGAGGAGATGGGCGCTCACGGCGTCAAGTTCGCCAAGCCGAAGGTCGATATCGACGAGGTTCGTGGCTGGAAAGAGAGCGTGGTGAACCGTCTTACCGGCGGCCTGCTGCAATTGGCGAAACAGCGCAATGTGCAGGTGATCCAGGGCCGCGGCCAGTTCGTGGCGCCTCACCACATCAAGGTGGAAACGGCGCAGGGCGAGGTAAACGTGTCCTTCGACAACGCCATCGTTGCGGCTGGCTCCCAGGCGGTAAAGATGCCCAGTTTTCCGGTCGATCCGCGCGTCATGGATTCAACCGGCGCCCTGGCGCTGGCGGACGTGCCGAAAAAAATGCTGGTCATCGGCGGCGGCATCATCGGCCTGGAAATGGCCACGGTGTACCACGCGCTGGGCTCGAAAATCACCGTGGTGGAACTGGGCGAGCAGCTCCTCCCCGGGTGCGACAAGGATATCGTCAAGCCGCTGCACAAGAAAATCGAAAAGCAGTACGAGATTTTCCTCAAGACCAAGGTGGCCGGGCTCGAGGCCAGGAAGGACGGCATCGTGGCGAGCTTCGAAGGCGAAAATGCCCCCGCGCCGCAGACCTTCGACCGCGTGCTGGTGGCGGTGGGGCGCCGCCCCAACGGCAAGCTGATCGGTGCTGAGAACGCAGGCATCCTGGTCAACGAGCAGGGCTTTATTCCGGTAGACAAGCAGCAGCGCACCAACGTGCCCCACATCTTCGCCATCGGCGACATCGTCGGCCAGCCCATGCTGGCGCACAAGGCGGTGCACGAGGCCAAGGTGGCGGCGGAAGTGATCGCCGGCCACAAGGCTGCCTTCGATGCGCGCACCATCCCCTCCGTGGCTTACACCGATCCCGAAGTGGCATGGATGGGCCTGACCGAAACCGAAGCCAAGGCACAGGGCATAGCCTACGAGAAGGCCTCCTTCCCGTGGGCGGCCAGCGGTCGCGCGCTGTCGATCAATGCCGATTACGGTGTGACCAAGCTGCTGCTCGAAAAGGACACGCGCCGTGTACTCGGCGCTGGAATTGTCGGCCCCAATGCCGGAGAACTGATCGCGGAAGCGGTTCTGGCCCTGGAAATGGGGGCGGACGCCCAGGATCTGGGTTTGACCATTCATCCGCATCCCACCTTGTCGGAAACGTTATGCTTCGCCGCGGAAATGGCGGAGGGGACGATCACCGACATGTTCGTGAAAAAGAAATAGGGACGCCGTCGCGCGGTGTTACGTAATGACTCCGGCTCCTCACAAGGGGCCGGTTTGTTTTGGGCGGCGCAATCCGACTATCCTTGATTTGGGTTAAGGCTTGAATCGTCTTCGCCAAACTATGATGCGACTTGATTTCGGCAAACATCACTCCATGTGCTTTAACGTCGCCCACTCGCAAAGATAATATGAACTCTCGCTGGCAAACCTTTACCGCTGCGCCGCATCGCGTGTTCTTTTTCGCCGGGGCGATGCAGGGGATTCTCGCGTTGCTGTGGTGGACGTTCGATCTGGCAGCGCGTTACCTGGGCCTTTTCGCCCCCGCCGCCTGGGTCGTGCCGTCGATCTGGGGGCATGCGTTCCTCATGCTGTACGGTTTCTTTCCCTTCTTCGTTTTTGGCTTCCTGATGACCGCGGCACCCAACTGGGTGAACGGCGACAAGGTGAAGCGTGCGCATTACGTGCCGGCCTTCTTGCTGATGGCGGCGGGCGTGGCGCTCTTCTATCCCTCGCTGCTGGTCGGGCGCTGGCTGGCCGTGCTGGCGTTGCTGCTCTATCTTGCGGGATGGATGGTGGGGTGGCTCGCCCTGCTCAACATCGTGGTGAAAAGCCCGTACGACGACAAGCGCCATGCCTACACCATCGTGGGGGTGATGCTGGTCGGCTGGCTTGGCGCGGCGGCCTATCTGCTGTGGCTGCTCAGCGACGCCTTCTTCTGGCTGCACCTGGCCATCACCGGCGGCATCTGGCTATTCCTGTTGCCGACTTTCGTTTCCGTCAGCCACCGCATGGTGCCGTTTTTTTCCAGCACGGTGCTGAGCGATTACCAGATGCGCAGGCCTTATTGGGCGCTTTTCGTGCTGCTCGGCGGAATGGCCTTGCACGCCGCGCTGGACCTGGGGGGTGTGACCCGCCTGCTGTGGCTGGCCGACCTGCCGATGGCCGGCGTGGCGTTCTATCTTTCCGTGCTGTGGGGGTTCCGCCGCAGTTTCCAGGTGCGCCTGCTGGCAGTGCTGCATGTCGGCTTCGCCTGGCTGGCTTTTTCGCTGGCGCTTTATGCGCTGCAAAGCTTTGTCCAGTTTGCCTTCGGGCGAGAGGTGCTGGGGTTCGCACCGCTGCACGCAGTCACCATCGGCTATTTCTCTTCCATGGTGCTGGCGATGGTTACCCGCGTCACGCTAGGCCATTCCGGACGTCCGCTCGAAGCGGATGCGACCACCTGGTTGCTGTTCCTGGGCTTCCAGTTCACGGCGCTGTTCCGCATCCTGGGCGACTTGCCCTTGCCTGGCGCCGCGCATTTCTACCTCGCGGCCGCCCTGGTTTGGGTGGTCTGCTTCATCCTCTGGGGCATCAAACATATCCCCATCTATCTGCGCCCGCGCGTCGACGGCAGGCCCGGCTAGACGATCTCGCGCGTTTCCAGGAACTGGATTTCCGGGAAACGTTCCTTGGCCAGGTTCAGGTTGACGCGGTTGGGCGCCAGATAGACGTATTCATTTGCGCCGTCCAGCGCGATGTTGAAGCCGTGCTTGTCCACCAGTTTCTTCAGTTCCGCATCGCTGCCGCGCAGCCAGCGCGCCGTGGCCACGTCGTGCAGTTCGAAGCGCACGTCCACGCCATATTCGTATTGCAGGCGATGCGCCACCACGTCGAACTGCAGCATGCCGACCGCACCCAAGATCAGGTCGTTGGACGAGATGGGGCGGAACAGCTGGGTGGCGCCTTCTTCGGCAAGCTGCTGCAGGCCTTTTTGCAGCTGCTTCATCTTGAGCGGGTTCTTGATCTGGGCGCGGCGGAATATTTCCGGTGCGAACGATGGAATACCGGTGAACTTCAGGTCTTCGCCTTCGCTGAACGTATCGCCCAGCCGGATCGTGCCGTGGTTGGGGATGCCGATGATGTCTCCTGCATAGGCTTCGTCGGTGGTGTTGCGGTCCTGTGCCATGAAGGTGATGGCGTTTCCCACAGTGATCTGTTTGCCGGTCGACACCTGCTTGACCTTCATGCCCCGGTCGAAGCGCCCGGAGCAGATGCGGATGAAGGCGATGCGGTCGCGGTGCTTGGGGTCCATGTTTGCCTGGATCTTGAACACGAAGCCGGAAAATTTCGGCTCGTCCGGCTCTACCAGGCGGGTCTGGGCGGGGCGGTGCAAGGGGGCGGGCGAAAGCTCCACGATGGCGTCGAGCAGGGATTGCACGCCGAAGTTGTTCATCGCCGAACCGAAGAAAACGGGCGACTGCTTGCCGGCGAGATAAGCCTCGCGGTCGAAAGTGTGGGACGCGCCGCGCACCAGTTCGATGTCGATGCGCAGTTCGTCAGCCTGGTCGCCGATCAGCTCGTCGAGCCGGGGATTGTCGAGCCCCTGCACGGTTTCCGATGTGCCTTTTTCGGCGTTAGGGTCGAACACCGAAACGGTATCGTTGTAGAGGTGATATGTGCCGCGGAAACGCTTGCCCATGCCGATCGGCCAGGTCATCGGCGCACACTGGATCTGCAGCACGGACTCGATTTCATCCAGCAGGTCGATGGGTTCCTTGCCTTCGCGGTCGAGCTTGTTGATGAAGGTGAGGATGGGCGTGTCGCGCAGGCGGCACACGTTCAGCAGCTTGATGGTCTGGGCTTCCACGCCGTTGACCGAGTCGATCACCATCACCGCCGAGTCCACCGCCGTCAGGGTGCGGTAGGTGTCTTCGGAGAAGTCCTCGTGGCCGGGCGTGTCGAGCAGGTTGACGATGCAGTCGCGGTAGGGGAACTGCATCACCGAAGACGTGACCGAGATGCCGCGCTGCTTTTCCAGTTCCATCCAGTCGGAAACCGCGTGGCGGTCGGACTTGCGCGCGCGCACTGCGCCCGCCATCTGAATTGCACCGCCGAACCACAGCATTTTTTCGGTCAGGGTGGTCTTACCGGCATCGGGGTGCGAAATGATGGCGAAAGTGCGGCGGCGGAGGATTTCTTCGTGGAGCGTGGACATGATCGATTGAGCGCGGAAAAAAGTGCGCAATTATAACAGCTTGCACCGCCTTTGCGCGGCAGTCCGGAAAACCCTTCAGGATGGTTTTCCGGTGCGGCGTTTCAGCGTGCCGGCGTGAGCACGGCGTTGATGCCCAGGCTGCGAATCTTGGCCAGTGCCTGGTCCGCTTCCGCCTTGGTCTGGAAAGGGCCGACTTGCAGCCGGGTCTCGGTATAGGACTTGATGCCGTGCTCCGCCAGGCGTTTCTGCAGTTGCAGCGCGTTCTCCGGATTGGAGAACAGTCCGAGCTGTACCGCGAACCCTTTGGCGGGGCTGGGTTCGGCAGCCGGTTTGGCGGGTTTGTTAGGGGCGGCCACTGGCTTTGCTTCCGGCGCCGGGCTTGCAACCGGCGCGGGCTGCTGCTGCGGCGCGGTCGTTATCGGCGTGGCCTGCCTGGGCGCTGGAGCGCTTGGTTCCTGGGTGATGCGGAGCGCGGCAGGTCCTTCGGCGCGAGGCTTCGCATGGGTTGGAACGGCAGGCGCCTCTGCCTTGTTGATCACCTGGGGCGGCGGCGGGGCCGGTGGTGTGGCGGGGGCTGCTGCGGCTTCAGGAGCGGGCGGTGCCGGTTCGGCCGGCGTTTCGGCGGGTTTTTCCTCTTCCTGGGGCTTTTCCGCGGCGGGCTCGGCCTGGGGCGGCGCCGTTTGTTCCGCGACGGGCGCGGTAGAGGTGGTAAGCGGTTGTGCCTGTTCGGGTTTCTTGTAATTCAGTACCGTAAGGGTGACCACTGCTGCGGCGACCAGCGAGGCGGCGACCGCCAGGCGCTGCATGGCGCGTTTTTTGATCTCTGCCTGTTCGTCGTTGGCTGGCTGCTCCGGCATCGGAACTCCCTGATTACGGAATGGTCACAAAAAGATGACGGCATGTTATCACTTCGTTTTTGCCGCCGCGAGGTTTATTTAATAAGGATTCCGTGATATTTTAGCCGGTTCTTGAAGAACCTTAACTTGTTACATCTGGAGATACTAAATGGCTGTTGAACGCACCCTGTCCATCATCAAACCCGACGCCGTGGCGAAAAACGTGATCGGCAAAATCTATTCCCGTTTCGAAAGCAATGGTCTGAAGATCGCTGCTGCCAAAATGAAGCACCTGTCGCGCGCCGATGCAGAGGGCTTTTACGCCGTTCACCGCGAGCGTCCCTTCTTCAAGGACCTGGTGGACTTCATGATCTCCGGCCCGGTGATGATCCAGGTGCTGGAAGGCGAAAACGCCATTGCCAAGAACCGTGAACTGATGGGCGCGACCGATCCGAAGAAGGCCGAGAAAGGTACCATCCGTGCCGATTTCGCGGAAAGCATCGATGCCAACGCAGTGCATGGCTCCGACGCTCCCGAAACCGCGAAAGTTGAAATCGGTTATTTCTTCCCCGGCATGGAAGTCTACAACCGCTAATGTCGGTCAATCTGCTCGACTTCGACCTTCCTCAGCTCACTGCTTTTTTTGCGGAAATCGGCGAGAAGCCGTTTCGCGCCAAGCAAGTGTTGCGCTGGATGCACCACTTCGGCGAGAGCGATTTCGCTCGCATGAGCGATCTCGCCAAGTCCCTGCGGGAGAAGTTGAGCGTCGTGGCGGTGGTAGAGCCGCCACGACTCATCAAAGAACAACTGTCCGACGACGGCACGCGCAAATGGCTGCTGGACGTCGGCGCCAATAACGGTATCGAGACCGTGTTCATCCCCGAGGATGAGCGCGGTACGTTGTGCATATCGAGCCAGGTGGGCTGCGCGCTGGAATGCAGCTTCTGTTCCACGGGCAAGCAGGGGTTCAACCGCAACCTGACGGTGGCGGAGATCATCGGCCAGCTGTGGTGGGCCAACAAGGCCCTGGGGCGCGATCCCAAGGGCGAGCGCATCATCAGCAACGTGGTGATGATGGGCATGGGCGAACCCCTGGCCAATTTCGACAATGTCGTGACCGCCCTGAACCTGATGCTGGACGATCATGCTTACGGCCTGTCGCGCCGCCGTGTGACGGTCAGCACTTCCGGCCTGGTGCCGGCCATGGATCGCTTGCGCGATGCGTGTCCGGTCGCCCTCGCGGTTTCGCTGCATGCGCCCAACGACACGCTGCGCGATGTGCTGGTGCCGATCAACCAGAAATACCCCCTCGCTGAACTGATGGCGGCATGCCGCCGTTACATCGAAAAGGCGCCGCGGGATTTCATTACTTTTGAATATGTCATGCTGGATGGCGTCAACGACAGCGTGATGCACGCTCGTGAACTGATCGCGCTGGTGAAGGATGTGCCGTGCAAGTTCAACCTGATTCCCTTCAACCCGTTCCCCATGTCGGGTTACAACCGTTCCCGACCCGAGACGGTGCGGCGTTTCCGCGACGAGCTGATGCAGGCGGGATTGATCGCAACCACCCGCAAGACACGGGGCGACGACATTGATGCCGCGTGCGGCCAGCTTGCCGGTCAAGTGCAGGATAAAACCAAACGGACGCAGTTCAACATTGTGGAGTCTGCTGTATGAAAAATCTGCTGGTGATATTGGTGGTGTTATTGAGCGTGGTCCGGCCGGTGTGGGCGGAGCCGATGTCGGACGAGACCAAACGTGCGCAAATTCATACTGAGCTCGGTGCCGGCTATTACGGCATGGGCAAGCTCGGCATCGCGCTGGAGGAACTGAACACGGCCATCAAGGCGGATTCCAATTATGCGCCGGCATACAACATGCTCGGCTTGCTGTACACCGAACTGAGGGAATACGACAAGGCGGGGGACTATTTCAAACGCTCGCTCAGCCTCGATCCGAACAATTCGGAGGCGCACAATAATTACGGCTGGTTCCTTTGTCAGCGCAACCGCGAGGATGAAGCCATCGGCCATTTCATGAGCGCGTTGAAAAATCCGCTCTATGCAACACCGGAAAAAGCCTACCTCAACGCGGGCGAGTGTTCGCTGAAGAAGGGCGACGACAAAGGTGCCGAAGAGTTCTTCCTGCGTGCGCTCAAAATTCAGCCGGAACTGGGGCAAGCGCAGTGGCACATGGCCGAAATCAATTTCAGAAACGGCAATTATGACGAAGCGCAACACTTCCTCGATTCCTTCATGAAGATCGGGGGGCAGACGCGGGAAGGGCTGTGGTTGGGCGTGCGCATCGCGCATCGCCTCGGTAACCGCGACGCGGAAGAAACATATGGCGCGCAACTCAGAACGCGTTTTCCCGATTCGCGGGAAGCGCGGGCATTTCGCAGTGGGCAATATGACGAAACCGCAACAGGCGAGGGGCGGAAGTGACCGAATTAGTTTCTGAAGAACACTTGACTGCCATGGAGCAGGAAAGCGCGGGCACGAAACTGGCGCGCGCACGCGAAGCTCAGGACCTGAGCGTAGCGGACGTAGCGCACGCGCTACGGCTCGGTGTGAAACAGGTCGAAGCGCTCGAAGCCGCCGATTTCGACAACTTGCCGGGCCGGACTTTCGTGCGTGGTTTCGTACGTAATTACGCGCGCCTGGTAAACCTGGATCCCGATCGCCTGGTGGCGGAGTATTTCCCCGTCCAGCAAGAGCCGCAAACGCAGGATATTCAGGCGCCATCCCAGCAGATCAGTTTTTCCGAACATCACCGGAAGCCCTGGCTGAAATGGCTGGTAACCAGTTTCGTGGTCGTTGCATTGGTTTCATGGGGTGTCCTGGTTTGGCTGGGGCCGGAATCGGTCAAGTCGGTTACGACTGTCAAACCGCAAGTATCCACGACCCCTGCTGTGACTGCTGATGCGCCGACTCCGACCGACGCAAAAATGTCCGAGGCTGATGCGATTTCCGAACAAAGCGTGCAGCCCGCGCCGCCCCCTGTAGAAAACGTAGCGCCGACGGCTGCACCGACGCAAGCACCGGCGCCTGCAGCCAGCGTGGCCCAGGCTCGGGTGCAGTTGAGCTTTTCGGGGCCAGCCTGGGTGGAAGTGCGCGACAAGAACGGCAAGAAAATCCATTCTCAGAATAACCCGGCCGGGACCCAGCAAACTTTGGAAGGCGATCCGCCATTGTCGCTGGTGATCGGTAGCGCGCCCAATGTCAAACTGATCTACAAGGGTCAGCCGGTCGACCTCACCGCTTACACCAGAGCGGATGTTGCGCGCCTAACTCTGGAGTAGCGTTCTCATGTTCAAGGTTGAAATTCCCCGCCGCAAGAGCCGGCAAATCATGGTCGGCAACGTGGCGGTCGGCGGCGATGCGCCGATTTCGGTGCAGACCATGACCAATACCGAGACCACTGACGTCGATGCCACCGTTGCGCAGATCGAGCGCGCAGCCAGGGCCGGTGCGGAAATCGTGCGGGTGTCGGTGCCTAGCATGGAAGCGGCGGAAGCCTTCGGGCTGATCAGGAAGCGCTCTCCGGTGCCGCTCATTACCGACATCCATTTCGACTACAAGATCGCATTGCGCGTGGCGGAACTCGGCGCGGACTGCCTGCGCATCAATCCCGGCAACATCGGCCGCGAGGACCGTGTGCAGGCGGTCGTGCAGTCGGCCAAGGACCACGGCATTCCGATCCGCATCGGCGTCAATGCCGGCTCCCTGGAAAAGGATTTGCAGAAGAAATACGGCGAGCCGACGCCGGAAGCGCTGGTGGAATCCGCGCTGCGTCACATCGAGATCCTCGACCGGCTCAACTTTCCCGACTTCAAGGTCAGCCTCAAGGCGTCGGAAATCTTCATGACGGTGGAAGCATATAAACTGCTCGCCAGCCAGATCGAACAGCCGCTGCACCTGGGCATCACCGAGGCCGGCGGATTGCGCTCCGGCAGCGTGAAATCGGCCATCGGTCTGGGTATGATTCTGGCCTCCGGCATCGGCGATACGATACGCGTTTCGCTCGCCGCCGATCCGGTGGAAGAGGTCAAGGTCGGTTTCGATATCCTGAAAAGCCTGCACCTGCGCAACAAGGGCGTGAACATCATCGCCTGCCCGTCCTGCTCGCGCCAGGAATTCGACGTCATCAAGACCGTCAATGCCCTGGAGCAGCGCCTCGAAGACGTGATGGAACACCTCGACGTGGCGGTGCTGGGATGCGTGGTGAACGGTCCCGGCGAAGCGCGCGAAGCGGACATCGGCCTGGCCGGCGGATCGCCCAACCTGCTTTACGTCGAAGGCAAGCCGAGCTACAAGGTGACGGAAGCGGAAATCGTCGACCAGATCGAGCGCCAGGTACGAGCAAAAATCGCCGCCATGAAGCAGGCTGGCGGCAAAACCATTTCAATCAAGGCTGTGGACTAATACATGATGGACGTTTCTTTTCTTTCGCCCCTGCGGGAGCGGCTCAATAATCATGCCGTGTACGGCGCGCTGCAAGGTATCGACGACCTGAACTGCTTCATGTCCCACCACGTGCATTCGGTGTGGGATTTCATGTCGCTGGCCAAATATCTCCAGGGTGCGATCGCGCCTGCCGCGGTGCCCTGGATTCCCTTCGGCGACCCTTCGGTGCGTCGTTTCATCAACGAGATCATTCTCGAAGAGGAATCGGATGTCGGTTTGCCCGACAGCGAAGGGCGCGAAACTTATGCCAGCCATTTTGAGCTTTACTGCCAGGCGATGGACGAAGTGGGCGCTTCGGCGGTCAAGCCGCTGGCTTTCATCGAACTGGTGAAGAAAGTCGGCATCGACGCAGCCCTGGAGCAGGGCGACGTACCCGAGCCGGCGCGCGAATTCATGCGCACCACCTTCGGCTTCATCGCCAGCGGCAAGCCCCACGTGGTGGCCGCGGCTTTCGCGTTGGGGCGGGAGCACGTGATCCCCAACATGTTCCGTGCCTTCCTGGCGAAAATGAGTATCGGCAAGGACCAGGCGCCGGCCTTCCACTATTACCTGGAACGCCACATCCACCTCGACGAGACGTCCCATGCGCCGCTTTCCCTGAAGATGCTGGAAGTGTTGTGCGGCGGCGACCCCGTGCGCATCCGTGAAGCCGAGGCCGCAGCAGCCCAGGCGGTGGAAGCGCGCATCAAGTTCTGGAGCGGGGTGCACGAAGCGATCCTGGCCGGCCGCTAGAGACAAAGGCGAACGAATCGATGAGTACGGCAATCCAGGCCATCCGCGGCATGAACGACATCCTTCCCGAGCACGCCGCGCTGTGGGAATTTTTCGAGGACACGGTGCGCGACTGGCTCAGGAGCTACGGCTACAAATGCATCCGCATGCCGATCGTGGAGCAAACCGGCCTGTTCAAGCGCGCCATCGGCGAGGTGACTGACATCGTGGAGAAGGAAATGTACACCTTCACCGATGCCCTCAACGGCGAAAGCCTGACGCTGCGCCCAGAGGGTACCGCCTCCTGCGTGCGCGCGGTGCTGCAGCACAACCTGCTCTACAACGC
>JBDKRR010000195.1:0-3409 GCA_039683315.1 Sulfuricella sp. | reverse complement strand
TTGGGCAACCTGGTCGACCGTATCCACTGGGGCTACGTGGTGGACTTTCTCGATTTTTATTACGGCAACTACCACTGGCCGGCTTTCAACGTCGCCGACATGGCCATTACCGGCGGGGTGATCCTGCTGGTGTGGGATAGCTTGCGCAAACCCGGAGCCGGAAAACCATGACCCGCACCGCACTGTGGGGCGACACCATCGCCCTGCATTACAGCCTGGCCGCCGGCGACGGCACCGAACTCATGAGCACGTTCGCTGACGACCCGGTCACGATCAGGCTGGGCGAGGGGGAAATCGAAGCCAACCTGGAATCCTGCCTCATCGACCTCGAAGTCGGCCGACGCTACGTCTTCAACCTCGAGCCTGAGCAGGCTTTCGGCCTGGCCAACCCGGAGCAGGTCATGGACGTGCCGCTCGACGCCTTCGACGATCTGGAACTCGAAATCGGCAGCCTGGTCGAATTCGCACTGCCCGACGGCGAGACGCTGGCGGGGCAGATCAAGAGCGCCAACAAGGATTTCGCCACGGTGGATTTCAACCATCCGCTGAGCGGTTGCGCGGTCGTCTTCGAGGTCAAGATCATGGATATCCTGGAGCCCTGATGGAAATCGTGTTAGCCAATCCGCGCGGATTCTGCGCCGGCGTGGACCGTGCCATCGCCATCGTCGAGCGCGCGCTGGAACGCTTCGGCGCGCCGATTTACGTGCGCCACGAGGTGGTGCACAACAAGTTCGTGGTGGACTGCCTGCGCGCCAAGGGCGCCATTTTCATCGAAAACCTCGACGAGGTTCCACCCGGCAGCACGCTGGTGTTCAGCGCCCATGGCGTGTCGCAGGCGGTCAGAATGGAAGCGGAAGCACGCGGCCTGCAGGTGTTCGACGCAACCTGCCCGCTGGTGACCAAGGTCCATCTCGAAGTCGCCCGGATGCGCGCCCAGGGCAAAGAGATCGTCATGATCGGGCACAAGGGGCACCCCGAGGTGGAAGGCACCATGGGACAGACCGAAGGCGGCATGTACCTTGTGGAAACACCGGAAGACGTCATCCGGCTGGAAGTGAACGACCCAGACAACCTCTCCTATGTCACCCAGACCACCCTGTCCATGGACGACGCCGGCAAGGTCGTCGCCGCGCTGAAAGAACGCTTCCCCGCCATCACCGGCCCGAAGAAGGACGACATCTGCTATGCCACGCAGAACCGCCAGGACGCGGTCAAAGCCCTGGCCGGCGCTTGCGACCTGGTCATCGTCGTCGGGTCGCCCAACAGCTCGAACTCCAACCGCTTGCGCGAAGTGGCGCAGAACATCGGCGTAACGGCTTACATGGTGGACAACGCCAGCCAGCTCGACGCGACATGGCTGCAGGACAAGAAATGCGTGGGCGTGACGGCCGGCGCCTCGGCTCCCGATGTGCTGGTGCAGCAGGTGATCGAACGGCTCAAGGAACTGGGCGCGGGGAACGTATCGGAACTGGACGGGAAAGCGGAAAACATTTCCTTTCCGCTGCCCAAGGCGTTACAGGCCTCGTAAACAAAAAGGGCGCGGAACCTCAAGGTTATCCGCGCCCTTCCTGGTTCACACGTTTATCACGCTTCGCGCATCATCTTCCAGTACTGGTATTTCATGGTCCCGGCACTGCCGGCGACAATCGCGGCAAAGGCGATGAACGAGCCGATCGCCAGGGTGGAAATACCGGTCACCCCCTGGCCGATGGTGCAGCCCATCGCCAGCACGCCGCCGAACCCCATCAGCACCGCGCCGACGAAGTGGTTGGCGAAATCCTTGAAGCTGGCGAACCACTCGACGCGGAAGCTGCGGCTAATCAGCGACCACAGCAGCGAACCGAGAATCACCCCGGCCACGGCCATCACGCCGAAAGTCAGCGAAATGGGCTTGAAGCCGGCGGAAATATATCCGAAGGCCTGACCCATCGGGTTGATGAAGGTGAAGGACTGCGGCGAGAGCGGGCGGCTGTCGGCCGGCTTGACGTCCTCCGGCTTGGCCAGCATGTCCCACTGCTCGGACACGTAGTTCTGCAGCGAGTAGGTCTGGCCGTCGGCGCTCATCATCACGTTGCTGGTAATGTACCAGGCGGCAAGTACCGCAATCCCGACCACCAGGCCGCCCAGGATGTGGTCGGAGTTGGAGCGAAAATCTTCCGATTTGAACGCGAAAGCCGCCAGACCCAGACCCAGCACCAGGCCGATGGCGAGGCGCGCCGATGTCGCCTTGTCGCTGCCGGCGAACACCGAACCCAGATCCTGCTTGGTCTGCAGCGTAACGGCGAGAGGCCGCAACCAGTCGTAGAACAGCACGGTGAACAGGGTCTTGTCGGAATTGGGGAAGGGGTTGGTCATGTAATAGGCGATCACGGCGATGATCGCCAGCACCATGATCGATTTCAGGTTGCCGCCGCCGATGCGGATCAGACACTTGTTGCCGCAACCCGAGGCCAGGGTCATGCCGATACCGAACATCAGACCACCCAGCAGGTTTTCGGCCCAGACCAACTGGTTGGCGCGGTAAGGCGGGAACGCGGCGTCGGCCTTGATCAGGCCGTTGGCCTCGAGCACCACCACGCCCAGCATGGCGATGGCGATCGCCAGCAGCCAGGCGCGCATGCGGCCGGTATCGCCCATGTTGACCCAGTCGGATATCGCGCCCATGGTGCAGAAATTGGTCTTGTTGACCATCGCCCCCATGACCAGGGCGATCCCGAACGTGGCCCAGAGAAAAAAGGACTGTGCCGGTGCAAAACTTTCGTAAATCATTTCTTGAATCCTCATTGATTGCAGATACAACTGACAGGGCGAATTTTAATCGAATTGACGCAAAGCACAATCGCAAATTACGAAAAAGTGCAATTAAATTCGATAGTTAGTACATTCGTACTAGCCCAACTCAATCAAGATAAGGCGTAGGGTCGGGCACGCCCGCCTGCTCGAAACCGGCCTTGCGCAGACGGCAGGAATCGCAGCGTCCGCAGGCACGTCCTTGCGCGTCGGCCTGGTAGCAGGAGACGGTGAGCGCGTAGTCCACCCCGAGCGCAATGCCCTGGCGGATGATCTCGGCTTTGGTGAGGTGGATGAGCGGCGCATGGATGGTGGTGGGATTCCCTTCCAGTGCCGCCGTGGTGGCCAGGTTGGCCATGTTCTGGAAGGCTGCGATATATTCCGGGCGGCAATCGGGATAACCCGAGTAGTCCACTGCGTTGGCGCCGATGAAGATGTCGCGGCTTTGCAATACTTCTGCCCAGGCCAAAGCCAGCGAAAGCATGATGGTGTTGCGCGCCGGCACGTAGGTGACGGGAATGCCGGGTGCCGGAGCGCTCGGCACCTCGATGCTGGCATCGGTCAGAGCGGAACCGCCGAACAGGGTCAGGTCCAGCTTGATCGTGCGCTGGGCGCTCGC
>JBDKRR010000194.1:0-6125 GCA_039683315.1 Sulfuricella sp. | reverse complement strand
ATTCGAGCGTCAAGCGCTTGCCGTCAACCTCCAGTATCGCCTGATTCGAATTCGCGCCGATCAGTTTCACGCCTTCCGGTGTTTTTTCGCCCACCCTGAGCAGTTTCTGCGCCCCGCCGTTGATGGTGACCAGCGCTCTGTCGCTGAACAGGCCGGCTACGCTGATATCGGTGGCGAAGGAGGCGGCCGGTAACAGCAGCGCGCCGACGAGAGTCAGGCTAGAATAAATCTTTTGCACGAATTAGGAGCCTCAGAAATGAAACCGGTTGCGATTTTTCGCCACGCTCGGAGCGAAGGTCCGGGCTATTTTGCCACATTCCTGGGCGAAAGAAATATTCCATGGACCCTGATCAAAATAGACGAGGGCGCATACCCTCCTCAGGACGTGAATGCATTTTCCGGCCTGGTGTTCATGGGTGGCCCGATGAGTGTGAACGATGATCTGCCCTGGATACCGCCTGTTCTGGAGCTGATCCGGCAGGCAGTGGCTGGCGGCATTCCTGTGTTAGGACAATGTCTTGGCGGGCAGTTGATGGCCAAGGCTTTGGGGGGCGTGGTGTCGGGCAATCCAATCAAGGAGATTGGCTGGGGCGAGGTGAATGTGGCAAGCAACCCGGTCGCCGAGGGGTGGTTTGGGGAGGTCAAAGGGTTCGAAGCTTTTCACTGGCACGGCGAAACATTTTCCCTTCCGCCCGATGCTACCATTGTCCTGGCGAACGCCAATTGTGCCAATCAGGGGTTTGCCTTGGGCAAGCATCTGGCGCTGCAATGTCACGTCGAAATGACGGAAGAGATGGTCGAGGAATGGTGTGATGTCGGTGCAACCGAGGTGCAGTCATCTCTGAGCAGTCCTGCCGTGCAGTCTGTCGAGGAAATAGTGCGAAGTTTGCCGGAGCGTATCCAGAAACTCAACGTAAACGCGTCTGCCATCTATAGCCGCTGGATACAGGGGCTGAAACATCACTGATCGGCCGATTTTGACTGTGTGCGTATTGTAATTGTTCGCAATATGGCGATTGTGCAATAATTTGCCTTTTCTCCCGAATTTTTTGCAATGACCGCACTGACGCTGTATGACAAGTTGTGGCAGTCCCATGTGGTGCACACCGAGCCGGATGGCACCACGCTGCTTTATATCGACCGCCATCTGCTGCATGAGGTGACCAGCCCGCAGGCCTTCGAAGGCTTGCGCCTGGCGGGCCGCAAGCCGTGGCGCTTGTCCGCCAACCTCGCGGTGGCGGACCATAACGTTCCGACCGCCGATCGCAAGAACGGCATTGCCGACCCGGTTTCGCGCCTCCAGGTGGATACGCTGGACCAGAATTGTGATGAATTCGGCATTACCGAATTCAGGATGAACGATGTGCGCCAGGGTATCGTTCACGTCATCGGCCCGGAGCAGGGTGCCACGCTGCCGGGGATGACCGTGGTGTGCGGTGATTCCCATACCAGTACCCATGGCGCTTTCGCAGCGCTGGGGCATGGCATCGGCACATCCGAAGTGGAGCACGTGCTGGCCACGCAATGCCTGCTGCAAAAGAAATCGAAGACCATGCTGGTCAAGGTGGACGGCGCGCTCGCCAAGGGCGTGACGGCCAAGGACGTTGCCCTGGCTGTGATCGGCCGGATCGGTACCGCCGGCGGCAACGGCTACGCCATCGAATTCGCCGGCACGACGATACGCGCGCTTTCCATGGAAGGCCGCATGACCCTGTGCAATATGGCGATCGAGGCGGGTGCCCGGGCCGGTATGGTGGCAGCGGACGACACCACCATCGAATACGTCAAGGGCCGTCCTTTCGCGCCCAAGGGCGAGCAGTGGGACAAGGCGGTAGCGTACTGGCGCACCTTGCACAGCGACGAAGGTGCGCGGTTCGACCAGGTGGTGGAACTGGATGGCGCGGCGATCAAGCCCCAGGTCACCTGGGGCACCTCGCCGGAAATGGTGGCGACGATCGATGATCGCGTGCCCGATCCTGCCCGCGAAGCCGACCCGGTCAAGCGGGGCGGCATGGAGCGTGCGCTGGCCTACATGGGGTTGCAGGCCAATACGCCGATCGACCAGATCGCTGTGGACAAGGTATTTATCGGTTCTTGCACCAATTCCCGCATCGAAGATTTGCGCGCTGCGGCGGCTGTCGCCAAGGGACAGCACGTCGCTTCCAATATCAAGCTGGCGCTGGTGGTGCCAGGTTCCGGGCTGGTGAAGAAGCAGGCGGAGCAAGAAGGCCTGGACAAGATATTTCGTGATGCCGGTTTCGAATGGCGCGATCCGGGTTGTTCCATGTGTCTAGCGATGAATGCCGACCGCCTGGAACCGGGCGAGCGCTGCGCCTCTACCTCCAACCGCAATTTTGAGGGGCGGCAGGGGCCGGGCGGACGCACTCATCTGGTCAGTCCGGAAATGGCCGCCGCGGCTGCGATCGCGGGCCATTTCACGGATGTGCGTAAACTGGGGCGATGACAGTCATGCGTATGATGAAAATAGGTTTTCCGCTGTTCTGCGTGTTGTTTCTCGCTGCCTGCAATACGGTGCAAGGTGTAGGCAAGAGCACGGCCAACCTGGGCAACAGGATCGAGCACAAGGGCGAAGAAAAGAATAGCCCCGTGCTGAAGGGGGTAGGGAAGGACATGTCGGCAGTAGGTGAAAAAATCGAGCAGTCTGCTGAGGGAAAAAAGTAAGCAAAAATGGATAAATTTACTCGCCTGAATGGCCTCGTGGCACCTTTGGATCGTGCTAATGTGGATACCGATGCCATCATCCCGAAGCAATTCCTGAAATCCATCAAGCGTAGCGGTTTCGGCCCCAACGCTTTCGACGAGTGGCGTTACCTCGACCACGGCGAACCGGACATGGACAATTCCGTGCGTCCGCTCAACCCGGATTTCGTCCTCAACCAGGCACGCTACCAGGGTGCGCAAATTCTCCTGACGCGCGAAAATTTCGGTTGCGGGTCGAGCCGGGAGCATGCCCCCTGGGCATTGCTGGACTACGGCTTCCGCGCCATCATCGCGCCCAGCTTTGCGGACATCTTTTTCAACAACTGTTTCAAGAACGGCATTTTGCCGATCGTGCTGGACGCCGCCGACGTGGATCGCCTGTTCAACGAGGTGGCTGCACAGGAAGGCTACCGCCTGACGGTCGACCTGGAAGCGCAAACTGTCACCACGCCCGGCGGGCATGTGTTCAGCTTCGAAGTGGATAGCTTCCGCAAATACTGTTTGTTGCACGGTCTGGACGATATCGGCCTGACCTTGCAGCATGCCGAAAGGATTACTGCATACGAAGAGCGGCGCCGCCAGTCGGAGCCGTGGGTGTTTGAATAAACGTGAGGCGTTAGGCGTTAGGGGTGAGGCGTCAGCGCTTTTCACCCTCACTCCTCACCCCTCACCCCTAACGGAATTTACCAATGAAAATCGCAGTTTTGCCCGGTGATGGCATCGGCCCGGAAATCGTGGCTCAAGCAGTAAAGGTATTAAAAGCGTTGGCCAGCGATGGCTTGAAGGTCGAGCTGGAAGAAGCGCGTATCGGCGGTGCGGGTTACGACGCGGCGGGAGATCCGTTGCCGGACGCCACCATGAAGCTGGCGCAGGATTCAGATGCCGTTTTGCTCGGTGCCGTGGGCGGCTGGCAATACGACACCCTGCCGCGGCCGATGCGCCCAGAGCAGGGGTTGCTGCGCATTCGCAAGGGCATGGGCGTGTTCGCAAACCTGCGCCCGGCGCTGCTCTATCCCGAACTGGCGAGCGCTTCCACGCTCAAGCCGGAAGTGGTGTCCGGCCTGGATATCATGATCGTGCGCGAGCTGACGGGGGACATCTATTTCGGCCAGCCGCGCGGCATCCAGGTCAACGACAAGGGCGAGCGCGAGGGGATCAACACCATGCGTTATTGCGAATCCGAAATCCGCCGCATTGCCAAGGTGGGCTACGAAATTGCCATGAAGCGCAGCAAGAAGCTGTGTTCCGTGGACAAGGCCAACGTGCTGGAAACTACCGAGCTGTGGCGTGAAATCGTCACCGACATGAACAAGGACTACCCCGAGGTCCAGCTTTCGCACATGTACGTGGACAATGCCGCGATGCAACTGGTGCGCGCGCCCAAACAGTTCGACGTGATGATTACCGGGAATATCTTCGGCGACATCCTGTCCGACGAAGCGTCCATGCTGACGGGGTCCATCGGCATGCTGCCTTCGGCATCCCTGGACGCAAACAACAAGGGCTTGTACGAGCCGAGCCACGGCTCGGCGCCGGACATCGCCGGCAAGGATATCGCCAATCCGCTGGCGACCATTCTCTCGGTGGCGATGATGCTGCGCTATACCTTCAACAACGAGGAAGGTGCGACCCGTATCGAAAGCGCCGTGAAAAAGGTGTTGGCCCAGGGCTATCGCACCGCGGATATCTATACCGAAGGCACGAGGAAGGCATCGTGCAGTGAAATGGGCGCCGCCGTCGTGGCGGCCCTGTAACGAATTTGACGAATCGAGGTTATTAAAATGATGCAAGTAGGTCTGATTGGCTGGCGTGGCATGGTGGGTTCGGTGTTGATGCAGCGCATGCGCGAAGAGCGCGATTTCGACGTTATCGACCCGGTGTTCTTCACAACCTCCAACCCCGGCGGCAAGGGGCCGGACATCGGCAAGGACGTGCCGCCGCTCAAGGATGCGAAAAACATCAATGAACTCAAGGCGATGGACGCCATCATCTCCTGCCAGGGCGGCGACTACACTAAGGAAGTGTACGGCGAACTGCGCGCCGCCGGATGGCAGGGCTATTGGATCGACGCCGCTTCCACGCTGCGCATGAAGGACGACGCCATCATCATCCTCGACCCGGTCAACCAGAACGTGATCAAGGACGGCCTGGCCAAGGGCATCAAGACCTATGTCGGCGGCAACTGCACCGTCAGCCTGATGCTGATGGCTATCGGCGGCCTGTTCGAGCAAGGTCTGATCGAGTGGATCAGCCCCATGACCTACCAGGCCGCTTCCGGCGCGGGCGCGCGCAACATGCGCGAACTGATCCAGCAGATGGGCGCAGTCAACGGCGAGGTCAAGGCCTTGCTGGACGACCCCGCTTCGGCGATCCTGGAGATAGACAGGAAAGTTGCGGATTTCATCCGCTCGGACAATTACCCTCTTGACGCATGGCCCGTGCCGCTGGCCGGCTCCCTGATCCCGTGGATCGACGTCCAACTGGAGTCTGGCCAGAGCAAGGAGGAATGGAAAGCGCAGGTGGAGTGCAACAAGATCCTGGGCCGCAGCGGCAATCAGGTTCCCATCGACGGTTTGTGCGTACGCGTAGGCGCCATGCGCTGCCACAGCCAGGCGCTGACCATCAAGATGACCAAGGATGTGCCGCTGGACGAAATTCACGGCATCATTGCCGCGCACAACGCATGGGTCAAGGTCGTGCCGAACGACCGCGAAATTACCATGAAAGAGCTCACCCCCGCTGCCGTGACCGGAACGCTGACGGTGCCGGTAGGCCGCATGCGCAAGCTCACCATGGGACCGCAGTATCTGTCCGCCTTCACTGTGGGCGACCAGTTGCTGTGGGGTGCGGCCGAGCCATTGCGCCGTATGCTACGTATGTTGGTGGAGTCTTGAAAAACGGTTATTTTGGAAAAAAAGCCCGTTGTTTCCGTGCGGTGCTTTATTGATTAATGTTGGTTTGTAAATTCAGAACGTATTGTTTTTAAGTCGACTTTTTACCATACCTGATACTCAAGTTTAGCTTGCATCACTAACTATATGATGTTAAGTTAAATACCCTAGCAAAAATATCATGAGGGTGGCATGGCGCGCACATTCAAATTAAAACCATGGGTATATGCAGGTTTGTTGGCGTTGTCCCCACTGGCTGCCGATGCGGCTGGACTGGGCAAACTGACTGTCACGTCTGCACTGGGACAGCCCTTGCGGGCAGAAATCGAACTGGTGGCGGTGCAAAAAGACGAGTTGAGCTCCATTGCGGCGCGCCTTGCCTCTGCGGATGCATTCAAGGAAGCCAGTATCGAGCGCAGCGGTGCGTTGTTGGACATCAAGTTCAATGTCGATCAGAAGAAAGACGGCTCCCCGGTTCTCAAACTCTCAACCGTTCAGCCGCTCAACGAGCCC
>JBDKRR010000193.1:0-6257 GCA_039683315.1 Sulfuricella sp. | reverse complement strand
TCCTAAAAGCGCCCTAACCGCGTTGCGGCGCTTGGCAAGGGAATAGCCATTGCCTGCGCGCCGCGCCTTGTTATGCCACTTTTGGGAAGGCTCTGAAAGTGCCGTTTAGCGTGCAACACTACACTAGCGCGTATTTAACTTACAATCGCGCAAATCCCACAAAGAGCCCTGCCATGCTGCTTATCCCGCTAGACAAGCCTGTCGACTGGAAATCACCGCCGCTGGTTACAGTGTTTCTCATTGTCCTGAACGCACTCATTTTTCTGGTTGCTCAGGCGCATGATGAAAAGCGCATGGCCGAAGCCACGAAATATTATGCGCAGTCGAGTTTGCCGCGCATCGAGGTTCCGCTTTATTTGCGTTACCTCGAAAACCATGGGCAGCAACTCCAAGCCAGCGAGTTGTCCCGCAGCCTGGAACGCGACGCGAAGTTGGCGCCGCAATTGCTGTTTGCCATGGACATTAATGCGCCCTTCATGCGCCAGCTACGCCAGGGCGCATTATTTCAGCCTGATTTTAGCGAACGCGCGCTATGGCAGGCTGAACATGCGCATCTTGACGGGTTGCTCGGCCAGGTGGTGTGGTACGCATACGGGCTGAAGCCCGCTTACCCGGCGTTCGTGACCATGTTCAGCCACATGTTTCTGCATGCGGATTTCGGGCATCTGTTCGGCAACATGCTGATCCTGGGGCTGATAGGTTACGTAGTTGAAACGGCACTGGGCAGCCGGCGCTACCTGGTTTTCTACTTGCTGGCAGGGCTGGCTTCCGGCGGGCTGGACGTGCTGATTCACCCTGACAGCGGCATCACGGATATCGGAGCATCGGGTGCGATTGCCGGCGTAATGGGGATGTATGCAGTGCTTTTCGGGCTGCGAAAAATTCGTTTCTTTTACTGGCTGGTCTTTTATTTCGATTACATCAGGGCGCCCGCCATCATCATGCTTCCCGTGTGGCTGGCCAACGAGTTTTACCAGATGTTCCTGGCCGGGCCGTCGCGCGTCAACAATCTGGCCCACGTTGGCGGATTATGTGCCGGTGCGGTGATCGCCATGGTGGTTAAACGCACTCAAGGTGGGGTCGACGTGTCCTATCTTGACGAGGCTGAAAAAGAAGCCGCTTTCCAGCGGCGTTACGAGGAAGGCATCAATCGCATCGCTGCAATGGATATGCCGCAGGCTGCCAGAATATTCAGCGAGCTGCATGCCGAGAAACCGGGTGACAGGGGCTTGCTGGTTCAGCGCTACAACATCGCCAAGCTCTCTCCGGCCAGCGAGCTGTTCCATGCGCTCAGTCAGCAGATTCTGAATCTGACGGACAAGGACGCGGAGTGCATCAAGCTGCAGAATGCCACCTACAAGGAATATTTCCGCATTGCCCAGCCAAGCATCCGCTGGACGCCGCACACGCTGCTGTCGCTGGCACGCCGTTTTGCTTCCGCAGGGTTTCTCGATGATGCAGAAAAGCTCGTCAATGTTCTCGGTAAATCGCCAAGCGCATCGCTGGCGCCGGCATTGCTCGCTTTGGGCACCGCCTATGCGCGCGAAAAGCAAAGCGAAAAAAGCCGTCAGTATCTAAGCTTGCTGATCGATCGCCACCCGCAATCATCGGAAGCCGAGTTGGCCAGCCATATCTTGAACAATGCCGGCTAAAAACTCGGCGGACCTTTAACCGGCAGTGGCAAGCCACCCGAGCAGCGCCAGGTATTCCCGGATTTTGGGAGCCAGCTCATGTTGCGGGAATTTGCTCTGCAGAAAGCCGAGAATCTTTGCCGCCTGCTGATCCTGCTTCAATTCTTCGCACATGATCTGCGCGACGAGAAAATAGATATTCGGCAGCTCGACATGATTGTCGTGACGCTGGTGGAAATTCTGTGCGAGCTTCACTGCCAGTTGCGGCTCGCGCAGGGCGCGTAATTGCTGCATCAGGGGGTAGGTGTAGTCCGGGTTGGCGGGGCGGAATTCCGGGACCAGACGCTGGCAATCACGCAATATTTCCGCCGCCTGACGTGTTTTCTGCTCAGCCATCAGCAGGGTAATGAAGGGCTGGGCGGATTCAGCCAAACCTTGAGCATCGCCAGCCAGAACGAGCAATTTATGCAATTTGCCACGCAATTCCAGGCTGCCCGGTGCGCTGGCAATTTTCTCCACAAGAAGCTGTCGCGCCGCATCCGCCTTGCCTTCCTGCAGAAGCAGGGCAACCTGGGCATTGACCGGGTCGGCGGGTTTCTCCACTTTTGCGACATTCGATTCGCTCGTTTCATCGAAATCCACCGCGACGGCATAATTAAGTATCTGGTGATATTGATAGATGACGTAACCCATCAGGTGAAACATGGCGAGCAGGAAGTACATGTTCGCCATGTCGTAAAGCAACCTCGCCCAGAACGAGTGCTCCATGCCGGGCAGAAGATATTGGACTGCCGCACTGCTCGCCGTGAGCATGACCAGGAAAAACCAAAGCACCAGATAGGGCCAGCCGATACAACGCATGGTTCCGAACAGATTGGCAGGGTTGATGGCCGCGCCGAAGCTATGGCTGGTAGCCAGTTCCATGACGCTGGCCGGCAGGGACAGATAGACCAGAATCAGCATGACGACCGCCCCGAAGCGGCCCAGCAAGGATGCAGCGACCCCTACCGAAGCGAACATCAGGATAAAAATGGCGAGCTGCTTGAATGGCAGTGACAAGTCGCCGCTGACCAGTTCCGAACTCACCGCCGGCGGGTCAAGATGCCCTTGTGCAGAGCTTTCCAGCGCAGCATAGCCGTATCGGACAAACACCACGAAGATCACCAGTTGCATCAGGGCAGAGAACAGGCCGCTAGCACCGAAGAAGGCGCTGAGCAGCGCAAGCACCGCGATATATATCAGGGCGACAGGCCGCGCCGGATAGAGGAAAAATTTCGGGATGCGCAGCCAGAAGGGCGTAATGACATTGCCCATGCCCAGCGGAGCCATCGGGCTTTTGCAGACAGGGCACAGCGTGAAGTTCTTTCCCGCTTTGACGCAACCGGAACACAGATCGACATCGCACTGTGGGCAAGTCCAGCGCGCTGGAACGCTGGGGTGGGATTTGCAGTAGATTGTGGCCACAACGATTCCGATTCAAATAGCGTTAAGAATTCTGTGCAAGGCGTCAAACTTTGCAGCGATGGCGCCTCCCAAAACATGCGAAGCCGGCATCCGGATTTTCAGCAGATTCGACGCCATCCGGTTAAAAACAGATTTTGGCAACAATACACCGACATATGACCCGACCGGAAGAATTTTATGTATTCCCGGTCGGCGTATAATCCCTCACTTTTTGGAACGACCATGTGGTTCAGGAACCTTCAAATCTACCGTCTTTCCACTGACTGGAATGTCACGGCGCAACAACTCGACGAGCAACTGGCGAAGCACGTTTTCCAGCCCTGCGGCGGCATGGACATGCAAACCCGGGGCTGGGTGTCGCCGCGCGGCGATGAGCGCCTGGCCTATGCGCTGAACGGCCAGATCATGCTGGCTCTCGGGGTGGAGCAGAAGCTCCTGCCAGGCTCCGTTGTCAATGATCTAGCCAAGGACCGGATCGTCGAATTCGAACAGCAGCAGGGCTACAGCCCGAGCCGCAAGCAGGCGCGAGAAATCAAGGAGCGGGTAGCGGAGGAATTGCTGCCGCGCGCTTTCGCCCGCCGTCGCACCACCTACGTGTGGATCGATCCGGCGCATGGCTGGCTGGCCATCGATGCGGCCAGCACGGCCAAGGCGGACGAGGTGCTGGAAATGCTCAACAAGTGCATCAGTGACCTGCCCCTGTCGCCGCTGCGCACCGAGCGCTCGCCCGCCGCCGCGATGACTGAATGGCTCACCACCAGCGAAGCGCCGGCCGGATTCAGCATCGATCGCGATTGCGAACTGCGCTCGCCGGTGGAAGAGAATGCCACGGTGCGTTACGTGCGCCACCCCCTCGACGCCGAAGAAATCAGCAAGCACATCACTGCCGGCAAGCAACCCACGCGCCTGGCGCTGACCTGGGACGACCGCGTTTCCTTCGTCCTCACCGACCGGATGGAAATCAAGCGCCTGGCTTTTCTCGACATCCTCAAGGAAGAAGCGGAAGCCAGCGCAGAAACGGCGGATGAGCAATTCGATGCCGACTTCGCCCTGATGACCGGCGAACTGGCCAGACTCTTGCCGGCCATCGTGGCTGCGTTGGGTGGAGAACATAGCGCCTGACGGCAGTGCGCAAGGAAGAGGCATGAAATTATTTCCGACAATTGTCAACTGGACCTGTTGCCTGGCGTTATTTGAACCATTACGCCAAACGTAATTGTTTGAATCGACGATTCAGATAGATCACTAACTGGTTAAATTAAAGGAAATTAAAAATGAGCAAGCTTTTATCCGCCCTGATCGCAGCCGCTTTCGCCGCTGTTACTTTCTCCGCCGTTGCCGCTGACGCGGCAGCACCTGCTGCTGCCGTCGCCGAAGCACCTAAGGCAGAAGCTGCGAAGCCTGCCATGAAGCACGTCAAAAAAAGCAAGAAAGCTCACAAAGCCAAGAAAGCTGCTGCAGCCGCGCCTGCAGCAGAACCTGCTGCCAAGTAATTCCTTGCGCAGCACGTAAAAAAGGCAGGGGTCGCCCTGCCTTTTTTATTGTTCGGAGCCGCTTCATCTCCCTGCGTCGTTCGCCGATGGCCTGCGGCTGTACTGCTACTTGAGCCCCGAGAGCACCTTCAAAGCTTGAGTCGGGTCGCCGCCTTGCATGATGTCGGTTAACGCCACGTTACTCTGCGGCGCATCCGCGTCGCCATCCAGTTTGTCTACCGCCCACCCCGCTCCAAAAGAGACGATGGTCGCCAGCGTGCCGACCAGTATCTTGCGCGACAGGTTGCGATCCAGACCCTGTGCATCGAAGTAGCGGTTCATGAAAAAAGCCGCCAGGAAAAAAGCAATGGTGGAGAGAAACAGACCTAACATGGGATACATGTCCCTCGAATCGGCCGGGCTTCCGTTGTTAGAAACACGGTGCCCATTTCCATAAATGACTGGCGCGCCCGACAGGAGTCGAACCTGTGACCCTTGGCTTCGGAAACCAATACTCTATCCAACTGAGCTACGGGCGCGGAATTTGAAGCAGGGATTATACCCGACTTGACAAATTCCGTGCAAAACGTAAAATTCCGCCTCTCCTTTGGTGATATAGCTCAGTTGGTTAGAGCACAGCACTCATAATGCTGGGGTCGGTGGTTCAAGTCCACCTATCACCACCAAGAATATCAAGGACCTGCAGAAATGCAGGTCCTTTGTGTTTCTACCGTAGGTTTTTTGGCAGAGCTTGCCCCCAACCCATCACGGAAAGAGCCACCAATGCAAATCTGGGTTGACGCCGATGCGTGCCCCAACGTCATCAAGGAAATCCTCTTTCGCGCCGCCGAGCGGGCGAAAGTACCGATGACGCTGGTTGCCAATCAGCTGATACGGACCCCGGCCTCGCGCTATATCAGCGCGGTCCAGGTCCCCGCCGGTTTCGACGTGGCAGACAACTGGATCGTCCAGCAGATTCAAGCCGGCGATCTTGTCATCACCGCCGACATTCCGCTTGCATCGGCAGTGATCGCGGGCGGCGGCCACGCGCTTAATCCGCGCGGCGAGTTCTACAGCAAGGAAAACATCCAGGAACGCCTGACCATGCGCAACTTCATGGACGAATTGCGCAGCAGCGGCGTGAATACTGGAGGTCCGGCGACGCTCAGCCAGAACGACCGCCAGGCTTTCGCCAACCAGCTGGATCGTTTTCTGGCGCGGCGTGGCGTCTAAAAAAGTCTAGTAACGCCCGTGCTGTTTGTTGATGTAGTTGGTCAGCTCGACGTACTGGAGGTTCATGCGTCTTAGCGTGCTGTGCACCGAGCGGATCACCGCCCGCATGACCTGATAGACGAGCTTGGGCTGCTCCTCGAGCAGTGCTTCGAGGCGGCTGCGCTCCAGGCTGAACAATTCGGTCGGCCCGATCGAACGCAGGGTGGCGGTATGCTCCAGCCCGTCGAGGAAGCCAAGCTCCCCGGCAAGATCGCGCGGTCGGAGCATATGCAGCACGATCCAGTCGCCGGTGCCGCTTTCATGCGTCACGGCGAGATTGCCCTTGGCGATGACATAAAGGCTCTCGTCGACGGCGCCTTCCTTGAGCAAAATCTCTCCATCCGCCAGGCTGCGGCACACCACCTGTTTGGCAAGCAGCGCGCATTGCTCATCGCTCAACTCAGACGCAAGCGGCGAA
>JBDKRR010000192.1:0-5515 GCA_039683315.1 Sulfuricella sp. | reverse complement strand
GGCGTCAAACTCTATCCTGCCGGCGCCACCACCAACTCCGATTCTGGCGTCACCGATATTCACAAGTGTCACGCTGCGCTGGAGGCGATGCAGGAGCATGACCTGCCGTTGCTGGTGCATGGCGAGGATACCCACCCGCTGGTGGACGTGTTCGACCGCGAGCAGGTCTTCATCGGCAAGGTGCTGGTGCCGCTGCTGGACCGCTATCCCCGCTTGAGGGTGGTGTTCGAGCACATCACCACCCGCCAGGCGGTGGAGTTCGTCAAGGCCGCGCCAGCCACCGTCGCCGCCACCATCACCGCCCATCACCTGCTCTACAGCCGTAACGCCATGTTCGCTGGCGGCATGCGTCCGCACATGTACTGCCTGCCGGTGCTGAAGCGGGAAGAGCACCGCTGGGCGCTGATCGGCGCCGCCACCAGCGGCAACCCCAAATTCTTTCTCGGCACCGACAGCGCACCGCACGCCAGACATGCCAAGGAATCCGCCTGCGGCTGTGCCGGTATCTACAGTGCCCACGCTGCGCTGGAACTCTATGTCGAAGCTTTCGAAGCGGCCAAGGCGCTGGACAAGCTCGAGGCGTTTGCCAGCTTCTATGGTGCGGATTTTTACCGCCTGCCGCGCAACAGGGACAAAGTCACGCTGATCAAGCAAAGCTGGCAAGTCCCTGCGGAACAGCCCTTCGGCGCCAGCGCGCTGGTGCCGCTGCGAGCAGGTGAGTCGCTAAGCTGGACGCTCTCCTAGTAGCCAGTCAACATGAATTGTATGGATGCAATACAGCAAAACCGCTTCCCCCTTTGCAAAAGGGGGATTGAGGGGGATTTTGCCGTGCCGCTAAATCCCCCCTGCCCCCCTTTTACAAAGGGGGGTTCTCACTCGCTTAACTTGCTTGACTGACTACTAGCTTATTTCGAATACATGCGCCCGATTTCGACGGCGCAGGACTCGGGGTTTTCGCGCTGCAGTTGCAGCAGATGCCGGGCCGTTTCCTCCCAGCGTTGCGCGCCTTGCGGCACCATGGCGCGCAGAGCCTGCAAGCGGTCCCCCTCCACCCAGCGCTGGTAGGCCTCGTTCAGCTCGGGGAACAGCTCGCGCCGCATGCCCTTGAGGTTGGCAAAATAGAAATGCAGCCCGGCGGCGTTTTCCTGGTCCAGCAGCGCGGGCAGGGTGGAGATGCAGTCGGCCAGGTGGTCGCGCACCGCCCGCGCCACGATTTCGCCGCGCGAGCCGGAGACGGCCAGCAGCAGTGCCGGCCAGTCTTCACCCAGTAGCTCCTCCGCGCGCCATTCCCCGATTTCATGCAGCAGTGCGGACTCCACTTCGTTGTCGGTCATCTGTTCCAGGGCCTGCGTAAAGTCGGCGTCGAAGTCGTACTGCGCCATGGCGCGGGCCATTGCGTCCTGATGCTGTTTCCAGCGCCACTCCTCGATTTTTTCCCACAGCATGCGGCGCATCGATTCGCGTCGGATGAACAGGGTGCCGTCGAGCAGCATGGCCGGCGGCGCGGCCATATCGCGCGCATGCTCGCGCCCGGCGATGAGCACCGGCAGTCCCTCGCGCCGCTCGGTGCGCAACAGTTCGGCGAGGAAAAAGTGCGGTGCAGCGTAGCCCCCGTAGCCGCCGCTGTATACCAGCCCTTGTGCGGTAAGCTCCTGGTTGATGGCGGTGGTTTCGAACGGGTCGATTTCGCTTTTTTCCAAACGCAGCGGTTCGAAGCGGTCGATCTCCAGCTGTTCCCACAAGGCTTCGCGTTCGGTGATCCAGTCTCCCAGGTCGTCCTTCGGCAGCGAAACATCGAACGGGAAGCCTTTCTCCCAGCGGTAGAACTCGCGCATCTTGAGCAAGTAGGTGCACAGGGTGTAATTGCGCGCATGCAGGGCGTCGCTGATATGGCAGTTGCGCTGGACGGTGGTGCGCAGGCTGGTCAGATCCATGGGGTAATCCAAATGTTGACTATATTAGTCGGGATTTATATCACGAATCATGCTAAAATCCAACCCGAAGCTGGCTAGGCAGTCGCTGTATGGTTTTCCATGCAGAGGAAAGTCCGGGCTCCACAGAGCAGGATGCCGGCTAACGGCCGGACGCCGCGAGGCGATGGAAAGTGGCACAGAAAACATACCGCCGATGGCCCGCAAGGGATCAGGTAAGGTTGAAATGGCGAGGTAAGAGCTCACCGCATTGCTGGTAACAGCAATGGCAGGCTAAACCCCATCCGGAGCAAGACCAAATAGGGGGGCATTGGCGCGGCTCGCGTTGCCCCCGGGTAGGTTGCACGAGCGCTGGAGCAATTCAGCGCCTAGAGGAATGACTGTCCACGACAGAACCCGGCTTATCGGCCAGCTTCACCTTATTCCTGGCGTCGCCAGTTCCGTTCGTTTTTTGCCAAAGCGGCAAGGTCGATAACAGATTGTCGAACTCCAAATGACCTGAAAAATCAGAGCGTGCTCATTTGGTTTCCAGTAGCCAAACGCCGTCCCAGCCGCCGTTGACTTGGGCTTTGAGGCAGGTATCGGCGTAAAGGCGGCATAAGGGATCGTCTGCCATTGCGGCAAATCGCGTTCCGGCTTCCGCCCAGCGTCCAGCCCGGCAAAGGGCTATTGCTTCATTGTAAGCAGCCATGTCGTAGCGCGTTGCCGCGCCGACTGGGCCTGCCAGTTCGAATACGCGCACTGGAGCGGTGCGTCCTGTCACTTTAACTACGCCTATTTCGCGGCCAACAAATTCTGTACCGATTTCGTTCCAGGTAGCTTCCGACACCATGATGTGGGTACCGAAGGCCTTGTTTGCGCTTTCCAGTCGCGATGCCAAATTGGCCGCATCCCCTATCATCGAATAATCGAAACGCGTTCTGCTCCCCATGTTGCCGACGATGACTTCGCCCGTATGCAACCCGATACGCGCTTTTAAGGTAGAGCCGGTTCTGGATCGGTAATCGTCCGCTCTTTCTTCCAGGCGCTGCTGGCAACGCAATGCCGCGCGGCAGGCTCGGCTGGCATGATCCGGCTGGTCCAGCGGCGCATTCCAGAAGGCGACAATGGCATCGCCCAGATATTTATCGACCGTGCCCCCTTCGTCCAGAATGATGTCTGTCATGTCGCTCAAATAGTCATTGAGGAGCGTGGTGAGCAGCTCTGGTTCCAGGCGCTCGGCCAGGAGAGAAAAGCTTTCCAGGTCGGAAAACAGCATTGTCAGCGTCTTGCGCTCGCCACCCAGTTGCAGGCGCGAAGGATCGGCCATGATCTGTTCGACCACCTTGGCGCTTACATAACAACCCAGGGCGGAGGTGACAAGTTGCTTCTGCCGCTCCATGTCCAGGCTTTCCAGGGCGCGCACCACGGTGAGGCGCAACATCTCGGGCTCCCAGGGTTTGGGCAGATATTTATATATCTGCGCATCGTTGATGCATCGCACCAGGGCGTCCATGTCGGCGTAGCCGGTAAGCAGAATACGGATGGCTTTGGGCTGATGTTCCAAGGCATATTTCAGGACTTGGTCCCCGGTGATGCCGGGCATGCGCTGGTCGCAAATGATAAGGTCCAGCGTTTCACTGCCGATGATTTCGATAGCCTCAGCCCCGGTTGTTGCCCTGAGCGTGCGGTAACCCTTACGAAATGTTCGTTCAAGGGTGTCCACGATGTCGGGCTCGTCGTCGACGAAGAGAAGGGTGTGCATGGCTTTCGGGAGGTGAAGTCAGGAGGCAGCATGATACATACACACATTGCCGGCAGCCATATTTATCCGTGACGAGCACAGGTATGACGATTCAGTTCAGCGGAGGTATGAGGAGTGTGTATCAGCTTGTCGCGGCGTAGTCAGTTTCATCGTACACCTGCGTGAGTTGCACCCCGGCCTCTCTGATGGTCTGCAACTTGTATGTCAGGGCGTTTCGCACGGGTTCTTGATGTGATGGCGGAGGGGGGCATCCCTGCCACCCTTCTTCGGCATGTACGTCGAGGCTGTAATAGGCATATGGGGCGATCTTGTCGCCGATGTCGTCGGTGACGATAGTCAGCCGATACCCGCTGGAGGCAGAGCCTTCCGCGCTTGCATGACGGACGGTGCGTTCCTCGAAGTCGATGAACTGTCCGTCGGCTTCCTGAAGGTAGCCTGGCAGCGACACAAGCAGACTGACGATTTGCGGGTGCGTCAGTTTAGCCGACTCCCCGCCGATCGCCGCGAGGTAATCGTCCTGATTCATCAGCCAGTTCGCGACCGGAGCCTGGCGTTCGTTTTCAACGACGCCGGAAAACAGGCCGCGAACGTTCACCATGTCGGAAATGTTCACGCAGAACATTTCCGGGGTCAGGCCTTTCAGGTCGAAGCGGGATAAATCGGCGGACGGCAGGACGGCAATGTAGCTAGTCCAGCCCGCGCCGCTGCGCACCAGCGCCGGCTGTACCTGATATTGAAGAATGAGGGTTTTGCCCTGGATTGAGATAAATATTTTTTTCAAAACGGTGGAATTTCCTGCCGAAAATGTCGGCTGCGGACGAACCTGAATTCAGGGTTGCTCGCTGTCCGGGGTTGTTTCGTCGGCACCACGTTTCAGCCTGCGCCGGTCCAGCCACCAGGCCATGAGCGGCAGAACCAGCAATCCACCGGGGAGCAACAGTGCGACGGCATAGGGGCTGAGCCGGGCCAGGCTGCGCATCTGTTTCATGATCAGCCGGCGGTCCTTGTGCGTCCAGTGAATGCCGTTACGCTGTTTCATGAGCAGCGGCATGAATCCGCGTATCTCGGTAATTTCCTCCAGCAGTTCGGCGCGTTGCCGGTTCTGGATCGAGACGAGCTTGGTGTACCCCTGCTGCAGAGGATGAACGATTGCGGCCGGCACCGACCCGAGCTGGCGGATCAGTTTTGTGGTCTCGAAGGGCACGATAGCTGCGCTGTGGAAATTATGATTGGAGAATACTGCCTGTACGGGCCTTCACGCAAGGGTGTCGTCTGCGAGCGCCGGATTGGCGGCAATAAAAAAGGGCGGGTTGCCCCGCCCTTCTCGTGCCGCCATCGCAGTGTATTACAGGCTGTAATACATGGCGAATTCGACCGGGTGAGTGGTCATGCGGAAGCGGGTGACTTCTTCCATTTTCAGTTCGATGTAGGCATCGATCCAGTCATTGGAGAACACACCGCCACGGGTCAGGAACTCGCGGTCCTTGTCCAGGTAGTCCAGTGCTTGGTCGAGCGAGGAGCACACGGTCGGGATCAGTTTTTCTTCTTCCGGCGGCAGGTCGTACAGGTTCTTGTCCATGGCGTCGCCAGGATGAATCTTGTTCTGGATGCCGTCGAGGCCAGCCATCAGCAGTGCGGAGAAGCACAGGTACGGGTTGGCGGAAGGATCCGGGAAACGGGTTTCGATGCGGCGGCCCTTGTCGCTGGCAACGTGCGGAATACGGATCGAAGCGGAACGGTTCTTGGCGGAGTAGGCCAGCATCACGGGCGCTTCGAAGCCGGGCACCAGGCGCTTGTAGGAGTTGGTGCCGGGGTTGGTGATCGCATTCAGCGCACGGGC
>JBDKRR010000191.1:0-2985 GCA_039683315.1 Sulfuricella sp. | reverse complement strand
AATTCTGGTAGTTGGCGCGGTTCTTCATCAGGCCATCCACGTGGATGCCGGATTCGTGGGTGAACACCGCGGAGCCGACGATGCTTTTGTTGGCCGGGATCGGACGCCCAGAGGCCTGCGCCACCAGCTGGGAAATCTGCGGGAAGCGGTGGGCGTCGATGCCGGTGTCCATGGCGTAGAGGTGGTGCAGGGCCATCACCGCCTCTTCCAGCGGCGCGTTGCCGGCACGCTCGCCGAGGCCGTTGACGGTGGTGTTGATGTGCGTCGCGCCGGCCTTTTCCGCCGCCAGGGTGTTGGCGGTCGCGAGACCGAGGTCGTTGTGCGCGTGCATTTCGATTTCGATGTCCACCGTGCAGCGCAGGGAGCGGATCAGTTCATGGGTGGCGAACGGGTCGAGCACGCCCAGGGTGTCGGCGATGCGCAGGCGGCGCGCGCCGGATTCCTGCACCGTTTCCGCCACCTGCAGCAGGAAATCCAGATCGGCGCGAGAGGCGTCCTCGCCGCCGACGCAGACTTCCAGCCCGAGATCGAGGGCGGCGGGCACGAAGCGGCGGATGGCGTCGAGCACCCAGGCGCGATCCTTGCGTATCTTGTGCTGGATCTGCAGGTCGGAAACCGGGATCGAGAGGTTGACCATGTCGGCGCCGCAATGCGCCGCGGCGCGCAGGTCGGCGTCCTGCATGCGGCCCCACACCATGAGGCTGGCGGGCAGGAACAGGTCGGAGATGGCGCGGATCACTTCGCGCTCCTCTTCGCCCATCACCGGGATGCCGATTTCCAGCTCGGGTACGCCGGCATCGGACAGCGCCTGGGCGATGGCGACTTTTTCCTCGAGGGTGAAGGCCACGCCGGCACTCTGTTCTCCGTCGCGCAGGGTCGTATCGTTGATGGTTACCATGTTGCACCTCCTTAACTTGGCCGTTGGTGTGTCTGGCCTTGATTCAGCAAGGGGCGTGCCAAGCGGCGGGTTTGGTATTAGCCGTTGTTTTTCATGTACTTGGCGGATGGTGTCAAAATGGAGCGGATTGTCGGGTTTGCGACAATGTCGGTTTTTCAGGACCCAAGAATGATTGCTTCAGTTACAATCCGCTACCCGGCCACGAAGCCTTGCTTTATGCCTACCCGACTTGATATACCACGGGACCCGAAGAATGCCGGCAATGACGAGACGACATGAAAATAGCGGTAAGTGAATTAATCGTACGGTTCCTGGAACGCCTGGGGATCGAAACCATCTTCGGCATGCCGGGCGCGCATATCCTGCCGGTCTACGACAGCCTCTACGATTCCGGCATCAAGAGCGTGCTGGTCAAGCACGAACAGGGCGCCGCCTTCATGGCCGGCGGCTATGCCCGGGCGACGGGCAAGATCGGCGCCTGCATCACCACCGCGGGACCCGGTGCCACCAACCTGGTCACCGGGGTCGCCAACGCCTACGCGGACAGGCAGCCGATCCTCATCATCACCGGGGAAACTTCGACCCAGTTCTTCGGCAAGGGAGGCTTGCAGGAAAGCTCGGGCGAGGGCGGCAGCATCGACCAGGTCGCGCTGTTCGCCGGCATCACGCGCTACCACAAACTGATAGAACGCACCGATTACCTGCCTACTGTGCTGAACCAGGCGGCCAAGCATCTGCTTTCCAAGACCCCCGGCCCGGTGGTGCTGAGCATCCCCTACAACGTGCAGAAAGAAATTGCGGACGCCTCCTTCCTGGAGCAGATTTCCTTCACACGCATGAGCGGCGAATGCGTGCTCGCCGAGCAATATATCGACAAGAGCGTGGAGCTGATCCGCGCGGCGCAGCGGCCGCTGATCGTCGCCGGCTACGGCTGCATCCGTTCGGGCGCGCAGGAACACCTGCGCCGCATTAGCGAGCGTCTCAACATTCCGGTGACCAGCAGCCTCAAGGCCAAGGGCGCAGTCGACGAACGCTCCGCGCTGTCGCTGGGCAGCCTCGGCGTCACCTCCGGCGGTTACGCCATGCGCTACCTGGAACAGGAAGCCGACCTGGTGCTGGTGCTGGGCGCGGGCTTCAACGAAAGAACCAGCTACGTCTGGGACCCGCACCTGCTGGCAGGAAAGAAGATCATCCAGGTGGACAACAGCGCACAGCAACTGGAAAAGGTCTTCCACGCCGACCTCGCGGTGCACGCCGACCTCGGCATCTACCTGCAGGCGCTGGATGCGGCCATTCAGGTGCAACAGGTGGCGGCCAAAGGCACGGTGGATATCGCCGCTTTCATCGCGGACGCGCAAGCCCGGTCCGCTGCGGCCGGCGAGACGATTTTTAACCGGCAGTTCGACCACGTGCGCGCCTTTTACGCCTGGCTGGAACAACGCTTTCCCGACGGCCTGGTCATGTTCGACGACAACATCGTCTTCGCGCAGAATTTCTACCGGGTGTCCGTCAGGGACCGCTTCTACCCCAACACCGGCATTTCCTCGCTGGGACACGCTATCCCGGCGGCCATCGGCGCCGGCTGCAAAGTCGACATGCCCCTGTTCGCCATGATCGGCGACGGCGGCTTCCAGATGTGCGCCATGGAGATCATGACGGCGGTGAATTACGCCATCCCGTTGAACATCGTGCTGTTCAACAACACCACCATGGGATTGATCCGCAAGAACCAGCACCACCTCTACCGGGACCGCTTCATCGACTGCGACTTCACCAACCCGGATTACGCGCTGCTGGCCCAATCCTTCGGCATCAGGCATTGCCGGGTGGAAAGCGCGCAGGACCTGGCGAAGCTGGAAGCGGTCGATTTCCGCCAGGGCATCAATCTCATCGAGATCATGCTCGATCAGGATGCGTACCCGAATTAGTCCTCCAGACGCTAGTAGTCACTCAACTTGAATCGCATGCACGCACCCGGACAAGCCGCCTACACCTTTGGAAAAAGGGAGGTGAGGGTGCGCGCGCCAAAGAACCGGTCGCCGTCATCAGCCGCCTCCCCCTTTGAAAAAGGGGGATTGAGGGGGATT
>JBDKRR010000190.1:0-3482 GCA_039683315.1 Sulfuricella sp. | reverse complement strand
AGCAAATCGCAGACTACTTCGGCGTGCATTTCACCACTGCGGGAAGAATTGTTCGGGGAGGAGGGTAATGAGTGCGGAAGATGAATGCTATATTGATAGACCTGACCCCGTGATCTCTGACCCCGTGATCTCGGGTATTCCTGGGCGATGAACAGTTTGTAACTCGAATGCAAGCGCATATCCAGACAGGCAAGGATGATGTGCAAATCCCCCTCGCCCAGCGCCGCCCCAAGCCGCCGCCACTGGCAGAAATTGCGAAACGTGCGCCAGACAGAAATACCGCCATCGTTGCGGCATACGCGACAGGTGGTTATTCTTACCAGCAAATCGCAGACTACTTCGGCGTGCATTTCACCACTGCGGGAAGAATTGTTCGGGGAGGAGGGTAATGAGTGCGGAAGAAGAATACTACATTGATAGACCTGACCCCGTGATCTTGTGATCTTCTTGATAGACCTGACCCCGTGATCTTCTGCGCTGAATGCCGCCTTGGCCTAACCCTGCGGCGCAGGGGGCGCTGGGCCTCACAAGCCGCAGAGCAATAGCCCCCCCCATTGGCTGAATTAAGGAGCAAACCATGACCAATATCCGACATTACTTTGATGCAGGGTCGCTACTCATCATCGTCATTACATTTGCTCTTTTCGTGGCCGCGCTTTACTTCACTGGGTTTACCCACGATCTACTGCTCGAAGCAGGCGTGTTTCTGGTGTCGGTAAAGCTGATCTTAATGTCGTACAAGAATAAGGTTGCATCGGATAACCTGCACAAGGAGCTGGCGGAGATTCGTTCCCTGATACAAGAAATGAATAGAGAATCGAAGAGGGACGCGCCAAAAGCGGCGCGCCCCTCAATTTGAACGTTGCCTCTTCACCATGACACTTTCAGCAATCGAAGTTCATCGCATCGAAGAGACCATGGCTGACCTCGAACGGACGGCCTCACGATATCCATGACGCAGCCCGCCACAAGAATACAAGCACTCGGCCTCGCCGGCTGGCTTCTCGCCACCTTCGTCACTGGAGGTATCGGAGCCATCGCCTCTGCCAGTGCTGCCGCGTTCTACGGAGAACTCTCCCAGCCGTACTGGGCACCGCCTGCCTGGCTCTTTGGCCCGGTTTGGTCGGTGCTCTATGCCCTCATGGGCATCGCAGCCTGGCTCGTCTGGCGAGAACACGGTTTTCGTGGTGCTTCCACCGCTCTGAAGTTGTTCGTCGCCCAGTTGTTCGCCAACGCGCTCTGGACCTGGCTTTTCTTTGTCTGGCACCAGGGTGCGTTGTCTCTGGCCGAGATCGTCGCCCTGTGGTTGCTCATCGCCAGCACCATCTTGGCGTTTTGGCGTTTGCATAGGCTAGCGGCGCTCCTGCTCGTGCCTTATCTCGCCTGGGTAAGCTTCGCCACCGCTTTGACCGTCTCGCTGTGGCGGCTCAACCCCGCGGCGCTCGGTTAATGGTTGCGCGAGTGAGACCTAACCCTTCCTATATGGACTCCCATCATGTCAGACGTTGAACACGTCGGGGTAGCAGGTACAACTTTGACATGGCGCGCGCAAAAAACAGGCATTCACCTGCTCTGCCTCATCAAACCGTCCGCTTGACCAGCAGCTCCTTGATCTTGCCGATCGCCCGCGTCGGGTTGAGCCCCTTGGGGCACACCTCGACGCAGTTCATGATGCTGTGGCAGCGGAACAGGCGGTATGGGTCTTCCAGGTCGTCCAGACGCTCGTTGACGGCTTGATCGCGGCTGTCGGCGATGAAGCGGTAGGCCTGCAGCAGGCCCGCCGGGCCGACGAACTTGTCCGGGTTCCACCAGAACGAGGGGCAGGAAGTGGAGCAGCAGGCGCACAGGATGCATTCGTACAGCCCGTCCAGCTCGGCCCTCTCCTCGGGCGTCTGCAGGCGTTCGATTTCCGGTTCCGGGTCGATGTTGATGATATAGGGTTTGACCGAGCGGTAATGCTTGAAAAACTGGCTCATGTCGACCACCAGGTCGCGGATCACCGGCAGACCGGGCAAGGGCCGCAGCTCGATCGGCTGCTTGAGCTCGCTGAGCGGCGTAACGCAGGCCAGCCCGTTCTTGCCGTTGATGTTCATGCCATCCGAGCCGCACACCCCTTCGCGGCAGGAACGGCGCACGCTCAGGGTTTCGTCCTGTTCCTTGAGCAGCAGGATGGCGTCGAGCAGCATCATGCCTTCCGCCTCGATGTCCAGCTCATAGTCCTGCATGTAGGGCTTGGCGTCGGTTTCGGGGTTGTAGCGGTAGATCGAGAAACGCATTTAAATCTCCCGTGAGGGGTTAGCAGGTGAGGGGTGAGGCGGAAAGTCAAAGGCACGCACCGAATTCGGTTTTTCGCCTCACCCCTCACGCCTCACCCCTCACGCCCGTCAATATACCCTCGCCTTGGGTTGAAAAGCCTCCACCGTGAGCGGTTTGAGGCGCACCGGCTTGTAGTCGAGGCGATGGCCATCAGCGAGGTAGAGCGTGTGCTTCATCCACGCCTTGTCGTCGCGCGCCGGGTAGTCGTCGCGGGCATGCGCGCCGCGGCTTTCCTGGCGCGCCGCGGCGGACACCATGGTGGCCAGCGCCACCGCCATGAGGTTTTCCAGCTCCAGCGCCTCGATGCGCCCGGTGTTGTAGACCTTGCTGTGGTCGCGCAACACCACGTCGGGAAGCTTGGCGGCGATTTCCATCATTTTCTTCACGCCGTCCTGCAGCACTTCCTCGGTGCGGAACACGCCGCAATGCAGCTGCATGGCCTTGCGCATTTCCTCGCGCAATTCCGGCACGGTGATGCCGTCTCCCTTGCGCTCCCAGCGCGCCAGGCGATCCGTGATGCGCGCTAGCGCTTCGGCGGGAACGGCCCGGGGAAAGGGGTTTTCGCGACAGTACGCGATCACGTCGTTGCCGGCGGCGCGGCCGAACACGATCAGGTCGAGCAGCGAGTTGGAGCCGAGGCGGTTGGCGCCATGCTCCGAGACGCAGGCGCACTCGCCGATGGCGTACAGGCCCGGCACGGCTTCTTCCGGCCCGGTGCCGGTCGGCATCACCACCTGCCCCTGCAGGTTGGTGGGGATGCCGCCCATCATGTAATGCACCGTGGGCACCACCGGGATAGGGTCGGTAGCGGGGTCGACATGGGCGAATTTCAGCGCGAGTTCGCGGATGCCGGGCAGGCGCTGCTGGATCACTTCCGGGCCGAGATGGTCGAGCTTGAGCAGCACATGGTCGCCGTCCTTGCCGCAACCGCGCCCCTCGAAAATCTCCACCGCCATGGCGCGCGACACCACGTCGCGGCTGGCCAGATCCTTGGCGTTGGGCGCGTAGCGTTCCATGAAGCGCTCGCCGTTCTTGTTCACCAGGTAGCCGCCCTCGCCGCGCACGCCCTCGGTGATCAGCACCCCGGCCCCGTAAACACCGGTGGGGTGGAACTGCCAGAACTCCATGTCCTCGAGCGGAATGCCGGCCCTGAGCGCCATGCCCAG
>JBDKRR010000189.1:0-33829 GCA_039683315.1 Sulfuricella sp. | reverse complement strand
CGGCGTGTGATGATCAACACCGTCGCGCCCCACTGGGATGGCAACCAGGTGTGGTTCATCACCGCCGGCGGCGCTATTTTCGCCGCCTGGCCGCTAGTCTATGCCACTGCTTTTTCCGGCATGTACTGGGCTTTGCTGCTGGTACTGTTCGCCCTGTTCTTCCGCCCGGTAGGCTTCGATTACCGCTCCAAGCTGCCCAATCCGGCCTGGCGCAATTTCTGGGACTGGGGCCTGTTTGCCGGCAGCGCGGTACCCGCACTGGTATTCGGCGTGGCTTTCGGCAATCTCCTGCAGGGCGTGCCGTTCCACTTCGACGAATCGATGCGCTCGTTTTACACCGGCAGCTTCTGGGCACTGGTGCTCAACCCCTTCGCCTTGCTGACCGGGGTGGTCAGCGTCGCCATGCTAACCCTGCAAGGCGCCACCTTCCTGGCGCACCGCACTGAAGGCCCCTTGCAGGCAAGGGCCAGGAATGCCGCCACGCTGTTCGGCGTGCTGCTGATCGCGGGCTTTGCTGGTGCAGGCGTGTGGGTCTCCGGCATGGAAGGATATGTAATCACTTCGGCCATCGACGCCAATGCGGCCATGAACCCGCTGATGAAGGAAGTCGGCCGCGTTCCCGGCGGCTGGCTCGCCAACTACGGCAAAATCCCGTTGCTGTGGCTGGTGCCCGCCATCGGCCTGGGTGGCGCGCTGATCGCCGTACTCATGGTGCGCGCCGGCAGGAACTTGCTCGCCTTCGTCGGCTCGTCGCTGGCCTGCCTCGGCATCATCGGCACCGCCGGGGTATCCCTGTTCCCCTTCATCATGCCGTCCTCCTCCGACCCCCGCTCCAGCATCACGGCCTGGGACGCGGTATCCAGCCACTACACCCTGTGGGTGATGTTCTGGGTGGCCCTCATCTTCACTCCCATGGTGCTGGCCTACACCGGCTGGGCCTACCGGGTGATGCGCGGCAAGGTGACCGACGAATTCATCCATGCCAACGACAAGGTTCTTTACTGAAAAAGGGGTCAAATCATGTGGTATTTCACTTGGGTTCTGGGCTTGGGCTTCGCTGTGCTCTTCGCCGTGATCAATGTCTTGTGGCTCGAATCAAGGGAGGGGCAGGAGCGGGAAAAACGCTGAGGCATGAAATGGGCGGGGCGTTTCACCAAGGCGCCGCCGCCCGCATTCACGGCCCCGCCAGACTGCATTGCGGCCTGCGACAGCGTGCCGCGCGACATCAAGTCGCATTCCTTGGCCGGAAAATCCTCGCTAGGATTTCGGCATGCTATCAAAGGAGAAAATCATGATTCAATTCAATCCAACCCAATTCGTTGCCGCCCTGTGCGCGCCGCTACTGCTCGCCATCGCGCTCAACGCCGCTGCCGTCCCCAACGATATCGAAAAAGAGTTCGACCGGGGCGCAGCAGCACACCGCATGCGCGACTACCAAACCGCCTACAAAATCTGGCTGTCCCTGGCCGAGAGAGGCCAAGTGGACGCCCAATACAACATCGCCCGCATGCTGCAGGATGGCGACGGGGCACCGAAGAACCCGAGCGAGGCTGCCAAGTGGTTCCGCAAAGCGGCGGAGCATGGCGACAAGGAATCCCAGTACTACCTCGGGCTGATGTACCTGCGCGGCGAGGGCGTTGCTGCGGACGAAACGAAAGCCCATGAATGGTTCGTCAAGAACCATCATGAGCATATGCACCAGCACACCGCACAGTATCAGCAATGGCAGAAGCAGGCCCGCGCCCTGATCGAGGAACGCGACCGCCGCGAAGCCTACGCGGCTATCCAGCGCAATAGCGCGCAGATCATGGCCGAACTTGAGCGTCGTGCCTCGACGGGTGCCGCAGCGACGCCGGAAGCAACGGTTGCCCTGGCAGCGAACGATACCGCTCTGCACTGACGCGCGTTTAGCCTCCCGATAAAACCGTTTCCCCCTAAACCGTCCGCGAGCCTCGCTCCGGGCGGTTTTTTTCGCCTGGCAGACGGCTGTGACAGCGTCATTTCCTTGTCAATGCGGTGCTTCGAATTGTCGCGCGGCGCTCTGCCGCGCGACGCTATGCCGCATTTTAGCGGTGAAATATTTCACTTAACATCTCGCTCCTGAATCGGGACACACAGATCCTGATTACGTCTGGTTAATGCACAGAAAGGTAGATGTCGCAGTGTTCGGCAACACATTCATTATCTGCAACCGCTCAGTTAAGCCCACCCGCTGTTACCAATTGCGGGGCGCTCTCGCCAGAGGCCTCCGGGCTTAGGCATCATGGGAGTTTTCTATCCAAACTGCGGGAGCCACGCGGCTCGGTCTGATGGTCAAAAGCTGTCTTTTGCCGGAGTGGTGGCGGGGCACGTCGCCATACTCGGATTGCTTGCGGTTGCCGTGCCCGCCGAGCGGCTGGCGGAACTGGCTCACCCCATTGCCGTGCGTCTGATCGAAACAGAACCCGTAGTTCCAACGCCACCACCGCCCCCTCCCAAGCCCGCCAAGCCGACACCCGTTCATGTTTCCCCGCCGGTTATGGCGGTGGCCAGCCCGGTCGAATCGGCGGCGTCCTTCACTGTCCCGCCGCAACCGCAAGCAACTGCGCCGGACAGCGTCGCCGCCCCCGAACCGGCGCCCGCCTTTAGTGCCGCGCGTTTCGACGTCGACTATCTGGACAATCCAAAACCGCAGTATCCCCATGCATCCCGTCGTCTCGGCGAAGAAGGGAAAGTGGTATTGCGCGTCTTTGTCAGTGCGGATGGCGATGCGAAGCGGGTGGAAGTGAAGCACTCCAGCGGCTTCCCGCGTCTCGACCAGGCTGCCGAAAATGCCGTTGTCCACTGGCGCTTCGTGCCGGCAAGGCGCGGCGAACAGTCGGTGGCCGCCTGGGTTGCGGTGCCCATCGAATTTAGTTTGAAAAATGAAAGTTGAGGAGATCTCCATGCCATCCAATCTCGGATTAACCCACTTCTGGCAACAGGGCGACATCGTCACCCACTGTGTCGCCATCCTGCTACTGGCTTTGTCCATTGCCAGCTGGTCCTTGACCATCACCCGCTTCTTCCAGCAACTGCGCTTCAACCGCGCCATGGATAGTGTTTTCGCTTCATTCTGGGGGGCAGAAAACATCGAGGCCGCCCTCAAGGATATCGAGCGTTACGACCGGACCGGCGTGTTCGCGGCTCTGGCGCAGGCCGGCGTCCAGGCAGCGCAGGCCCACCAGCGCCATGGAGAACGCGGCATCGGCGCCGGCGTCAACCTCAGCGAAACCGTTACCCGCGCCCTGCGCAGCCAGATCGTCCGCTCCCAGGTCGGCATCGAAGCGGGGCTGACCTTTCTCGCCTCCGTCGGCACCACCGCGCCCTTCATCGGGCTTTTCGGCACCGTGTGGGGGATTTACCACGCCTTGGTCGCTTTGTCCGGCGCCACCCAGGTCGTACTCGATAAAGTGGCCGGCCCGGTCGGCGAGGCACTGATCATGACCGCCGCCAGCCTGTTCGTCGCCATTCCCGCCGTGCTGGCCTTCAACGCGCTGACCCGCGCCAACCGCCTGATCTTCGCCCAGCTCGACGGCTTCGCCCACGACCTGCATGCCTACCTGACCACCGGCGTGCATTCGCCGGCGGTCACCGGACAAGCCGCATCGGCGCGCCTGGCCGCGGTCTCGGTCCCCGTCGCAGCCTAAAGGAGCAGACATGGCCTTCGGTTCCTTTGAAAGCGGCGGCGTTACCCAGCCCATGGCCGAGATCAACACCACGCCCCTGGTGGACGTGATGCTGGTGCTGCTGGTCATTTTCATCATCACCGCGCCCCTGTTCCACCAGGCGGTGCCGATCGACCTGCCGCGCGTGGATTCAACCCGCCTCGACGACAAGCCCGTTGTCGTCAACCTGGCGCTGGACAGCCAAGGCAACCTGTTTCTTGACGGTGCGCCGACGAGCCGCGAGGGCGTCCATGCGCGCCTCGCCGAAATGGCGCCGTCGCAGCCGGAGCTTCATCTGCGCGCCGAGCGCACCACGCCTTATGAAAAGGTGGCCGACATCCTTGCCTTAGCGCAACGCGCCGGGGTGATGAAGATCGCTTTCGTCACCGAGCCCAGCAGATAATCCTTTGGCTCACGATCAATTCAAATAAAAACTGGAGAAGGAGTAAGCACAATGGTTCGCAAGTCTCAAGCCGCCGAAGAGCGTGGCGTTCACCGGCCAATGGCCATTGCTATCGCCGTAGCGCTCGGCGCTTTCAGTTCCGGTGGTGCCCTTGCCGACGACAACGAAGTCCAGTTGAAGGAGATGAAGGTTTCTGCTGAGTCCGACAAACCGGTTCAGGAACGCACGGAGTTGGGAAAACTAACGGAATACACGCCGCTGGCTGGGACCGTGTTGACGCGGGAAGAGTTGGAAACGGTTCGCTTCGTCGATTCCTACCACGAGCTGTTACCTCGCGTCCCCGGCGTCAGCATGAGCCGGAACTTGCGCTTCACCGATGGCGGTAAAAACTACACCGAGAACCGGATCGACGGCATGCGCGCCAGGAACACCGGTACCTATACGTTCATCGATCAGGTCAATGCTGGCGATATCGAGCGCATCGAGATCATCCGTGGCCCCGGATCGGTGCTGAGCGGCAGCAATGCCATCGGCGGTACGATCAACGTCATAACCAGGAACCCGCCGGCACAACCGGAATATCAGGCGACCGGAGAAACGTTCGGTGAAGGCGGCTACCGGGCCGGATTCACCGCCGGGTCGCCAATCTCTGGCAACCTGGGATATTTCCTCAACGTCAATCGTCTGGACAACGATGGCTGGCGCGAGCATGCCAAAGAAGTGAAAGATTCCTTCAGCACCAAGTGGCAGTACCGTCCCGACGCTTCTTCCAAGCTGGATTTTCGGCTGGAGTATCTCCACGACGATTATCAGGAACCGGGCGACTTGACCGAAGCCCAGTTCAATACTGACTGGCGACAGGCGCAACCCAAGACTTTCTATCGAACCGACGTCAAATACACTACCCCGTCACTGCACTATCTCAAGATGTTCGGCGACGTGGGTGAGCTGAATGTATACGCACAACGGCGCATTACCGACTCGACCGCGAAGACCCCAGGATTCAGTGGCGGAGGCAGCGGTGTCAACGATGGTAAATCTACCGAAAACAATCTCCAGCTGATTTACAAACACTTGTTCGGCCCGGGTAAGGCAGCCGTCACAGGGGGGCTGGACATGATGGGTACGGATAGCCGGTCCAAGAACTACGGCGGCTCTGGTGCAGACAGCTTTGACTTCAATCGTGGCACCATGACCGGCGATTCGATATCCAAGGAAACGCACATGTCCCCTTTCCTTCAATACGAAGTGTCGCCGCTGACCCCCTTACGGCTGACGCTCGGGGTGCGCCACGACGGCATCGAATACGAGATCGACGATCAGCTCAAGGATTACAAGGATGGCCGGAAGAAATATGACAGCCTGGTCAAGAAGTTCGGCGCGGTCTATGAACTGAACAAGCACAACCTGCTCTGGCTAAACATAGCGGAAGGATTTATGGGGCCGGGGGTAAGCACACTGCTTGGCTCAGGCACGCCCACGCCGTCCAGCCATTCGGCGGCGGTGCAGTCCAGATACGTTCCGACCAACCTGGACCTGAAACCCGAGGATTCCCTGACCAAGGAAATCGGGATCCGTGGTCAGCTCGGCTTTGGCCTGAAATACGACACCGGGTATTACCAGACCGATTTCAAGAATCTTATCGTGTCGCAATTCTGCGGGCCGACCGAGCTTTGCTACACGCGCAACGAGAATGCGGCCAGCGCTCATGCCAGCGGCTTCGAAACCTCGCTGGAATATGCGGTGAACAAGTTTCTGGATCTTGGCGTGACGCATACCTACGCGCGCTACAAGTATGACGAATATGTCTCGACCAAAGATTATTCGGGCAAGGAACGCTATTACACACCGCGCAACCATTTCAACCTGCGCGCCACCTTCACGCCAGCCCCCAGATGGAGGCTGGAACTGGAAATGGATCACATCGATTCCTACTACACCAACCAGATGCTCACCGACAGCTATCAGCGGCCCGACGTCTATAACCTGCGCGCAAGCTACACCGGCAAGTCCTGGGATTTCTGGCTGCATGCGCTCAATCTGCTCGACACAAAAGCTGCCGAGCGGGTTACCTCGAACGAGACAACCGGGGCCCGCACTTTCAACGCGGGCTACACGCCGCTGACCCTGCGCGCCGGCGTGTCTTACAAGTTCTGAGCCGATCATGAGACGCATAACATATCGATTCATTTCGGCATTGCTGGCGCTGATGGCGACTGGCCTAGTCCTGGCTCAGGATGGAGACGGTGGAACGGCGCCGCGGATACGGGATGGCGCGGACGGCGGGGGCGCGTACGCAAGACAACGTCCGCCCGAGCATGCAACGCAGGAAGAGCGTCGCGCTTTTTACCAAAAACGTGCAGCTGAACGCGCCAAGGCCGAAGAAAGCGGGGCCCCGATCGCCGATGCCGCCGCACCGACCCCGGCTCATGCCACTGACGGCCACCGCATGGGTGGCATGCGCCCGGACAACGCAGGCATCGGGCAGAAGCCGGGGACAGTGACGGCCATGGCGCCGCTGGCTGCCGCCAAGCCGGATGAGGCCAACCGCAATGGCAATGGCAGCCGACCCGGCGGCATGGGCATGGGAATGCGCAGCGGCGGGGCAGTGTGGCTTTCGGATTCGCCGCCGATGCGCGGCGATGGCCCGTCGCGTCGCGGCATGGGCGGCATGGCCATGGGCGGCGAGCGCAGTGGCCCGCCGCTGAAACGGCTGTGGTTGCGTAGCGGCTCCGATCCCCAGAAATCCTCGTTCTACCGCGAAGTTTCCGGTGCGGCGCCGGAAATTCTGCTGGTCACGCCACAAGGCAGGCCGGAAGGCGCGCCGCTTCCTCCGGCCGCCGAGGGCCGAAGGAACCTCTCTTTCGAGATGGCGACACAGGGCGTCTACCGGCTCTATGTCACCACCCGCAAGCTACAGGGCGACACGCTCAACGTCAGCGTGGCCAAGGCGGAAGTGAACAATTTCAGCCATGGCGGCGACGAGGAGGAGATCGCCAAGGCGGCGACCGCACCAAGGGTGCTGGAATCCGCAGCGATCGAGATCGTGCGCGAGAAGCTGCCGAACGAGAAGCGGTTTTTCCAGCTCAAGTCCGGCGACGAGCAGGCTTTTTTCGTCCTGCAGAAGGGCCTGCCGCTGCAAGGTGCGCGGGTGCGCTTCGTCAGCCACCAGGGCTGGACCAAGGAAGCGGTGAGCGACGAACAGGGCCGCGTCAGCTTCCAGATCCTGCGCGATTACTTCCCGCCCTGGAACGATTTTCAGAAGCGCTTCAAAGCGACTTTCCTGCTCATCGCTGAGGCCAATGCCGCCGAGGCGGGCCGCTACCAGGACCAGCCCTACGCCAATGTGCGTTATCAGGCCACCCTGTCCGGCAGCTACTACCCCTCGCCCGAGGACTATCGCTCCTATACCTGGGGCCTCGGCGTCGCCCTGCTGATCGCACTGTTCTGCGGCACCGCGGTCTATCTCTACCGCCGCCGCCGGGTCAGGCCCTTCCGGGAGGTGCGCTTCGATGACGCAAAATAAGTTACGCCTGCAGGCGCTTCGTGACGCCGTCAATCAGGTCGATTTCAACCGCTTTCGTTTCTGGTTCCAGCTCGTCGCCTTTGTCCTCTTCGTCTATGGCGGCTATCTCGCCGTCGACCTGGGTACGCGCCTGCCGTTCTTTTCCTGCGGCTACAACCAGGAGGGCCGGGCTGGCGTATGCTTTCTGCTGCCGCTGCAACACCAGCTGGGACGCCCCTGGCCGATGCTGTTCAGCGCCGCGAGCCTCGCCATACTCACCGGCTTTGCGATTTTCGCGCTGTGGTTCATCGTCCTCAACAAGGGCTGGTGCGGCTTCGTCTGCCCGCTCGGCACGATCCAGGACTGGATCACCGCCCTGCGCCGCCGCCTCGGCATCCGCTACTCCAGCTACAGCCGGGGACAGTTCGAACAGCTGACCAGGATCAAATACATCCTGCTTTTGCTGATGATCCTGATTCCTCTCGGCGTCGGCGGCGGCATCTTCTCCCACGACATGAGCCCGCCATTCTGCCTGATCTGTCCGGCACGCATGATCCTGCCGATGTTCACGGGCGACTTCTCCCAGTTCAGCATCGACTTCTCCAGCAAGACGGCGCTGGCCATGACCGCGCTGGGCATGGCCGTCACCGCGCTGTTCCTGGTCGGCTCCTTCGTCAAGAAGCGCTTCTTCTGCTTCCTTTGCCCGATGAGCGCGCTGCACTACCTGATCTCCAAGCCGGCCCTGCTCAAGCTGAAGAAGAACGGCGACAAGTGCACCCGCTGCGGCGATTGCTATACCGTCTGCGACATGGGTATCCGCGCCATTGCCGACGACATCGAAACCAAGGACATCATGACCGACGACTGCACCCTGTGCCTGAAGTGTGTTGCCTCCTGCCCCGAGCCGGGGGCGCTCAAGGCCACCTTTGCCGGCATTTCCATCTTCGAATCCACCGAAACCGGTTTCATCAAACGCTGCCAGAAGGGAATCGGCCTTGAACAACCCAAACACTAAAATCGCAGACCTGCCCTACAACCGCACCCGCCAGGCGCGCGAAGCGGAAACCATGCTCGACCACCTGACCGACGATTTCGACGACAACCCGGCGGCCATGGCCTATTTCTACGACCTGTTCCGGCGCGCCTACTGCCATGGCGAATCGCTGGAGCGGCAGGGCGTGCAGGTGGGAACGACTTGCATCCATGCCCCGGAGGAACTGATCTACGCCATGGGAGCAACGCCGGTGCGCCTGTGCAACGGCTCCTACCACTACGACCAGGTCGGTGCCGATTTCATGCCGGCCAAGTCCTGCGCCATGGTCAAGGCCACCCTGGGCATGCTCAGTTCGGAAACGGCGATCCCCAAGGTGGGCAAGCTGGACCTGATCGTCAATCCCACCACCTGTGACCAGAAAAAGAAAGCCAGCGGAATGATGGCGGGCATGGGGCATACCGTCTACGACCTGGAGCTGCCCCCGGCCAAGGAAAGCGAGCAGTCCAGAGAGTATTGGCGGCGCTCGGTGCGGGATTTCGCCCTGCGCCTGCGGCAGCTCACCGGGAAAAAACTCAGCCGCAAGAACCTGATGGCGGCCATGGCAAGGACCAGCCGCGCGCAATCCGCCTTTCGCACCCTGCACAATTTCCGCCGCCAGACGCCCTCGCTGGTGCTGGGCAAGGACGTGTTTCTGGTCACCAACGCCTACTTCTTCGACGACATCGAACGCTGGAGCGAAGCTGTGGAAAAGCTCAACGCCGAACTGGCGCAGCGCGAGAAGGACGGCTTTTGCGCCGCCCAGAAGAAAGCGCCGCGCATCCTCTTCACGGGGTCACCGCCAATTTTTCCCAACCTCAAACTGCCGCTGCTGATCGAGGAAGCCGGCGGCGTGGTGGTGGCAGACGAGACCTGCTCCGCCAACCGCATGCTTTACGACATGACCGCAGTGGACGAATGGCTGGTCAACGACATGGTCGACAGTTTGGCGGACAAATATCTCAAGCCCTGCACCTGCCCGATCTTCACCAACAACGACGACCGCCGCCGCCGCCTGGTGGAACTGGCCCGGAGCTTCGCCGTCGATGGCGTGGTATATCAAGCTTTTGCCGGTTGCCAGGTATATGAAATGGAGCAGAGAAGCGTGGCGGAAACACTCAGCAAAGAGGGCATTCCCATGCTTTACGTGGAAACCGACTACAGCCCGGACGACATGGGCCAGCTTTCGACCCGCATCGAGGCATTCCTGGAATCCATCAAGACCCGCAAGAGGCAGCGCGCATGAACCATTTCATCGGAATCGACATCGGCTCCACGGCCATCAAGCTTGCCCTGGTCAACGAGCACAGCCAACTCGTCGGCGTGCACGTCACCGACTCCGGCAGCCTGTTTCACAAGAACGCCAAGGAGGCCCTGCGCGTGCTGCTGGAAAAACACGGCTTACCGCGCGAGCAGGTCAAATACGTCATCGCCACCGGCTATGGCCGCAAGCTGTTCAAGGAAGCGGACGACTCGATCAGCGAAATCACGGCCAACGCGATCGGCGCCCACGAGGCGGGCAAGGCCTTCGGCGGAGTGCGCACCATCATCAACATCGGTGGCCAGGACTCCAAGGCAATCCAGATCGACGCCTCGGGCAATGTGTCGAACTTCGCCATGAACGACAAATGCGCCGCCGGCACCGGGCGCTTCCTCGACGTCGCTGCACGCAACCTGGACATCGACCTGGAGGAACTGGGGGATTACCACTTCAACGGCAAGGGCGCGCCGCTGTCCATCAACAGCACTTGCACCGTATTCGCCGAATCCGAGATCATCGGCCTCCTGGCCAACGGCCACGGCAAGGAAGAGATCGTGGCCGGCATCCATTACTCCATCGCCAAGCGCACCGTGCGCCTGGCCAAGCGGGTAGGCATCGAGGACCGCATCTATTTCGACGGCGGTCCGGCTCTGAACAAGGGCCTGGTGGCCGCGATCCAGGACGAGCTGGGACGCGAGCTGGTGGTGCCGGAGCACCCCCAGACCACCACCGCCTTCGGTGCGGCCATCCTGGCGCGCAGCGAATTCCTGTCCGAAAGCAGGGAGGATTGATGCCGACGATCGCCATTTGGCCGAAATGAACAAGAACACCGGCTCCTAAGCTCCATCCATAACCAAAGTATTCCTCACCCGAGCGCGAGCCGTTTGCGCACGGGTTTTTTACGTTCTGAAACCCGCCCGAATGCGACATAGCGTCGCGCGACAACATGACGCGCGACGCTATGTCGCATTTTTCTCGGGAACTTTCGCATTTAACATGCGGCCCTTGAATTAAAGACAAGGACGTCTTGAAAAACAGGGCGCGGATTTCAGGGAGAAGGAAATGCAGAATATCAGACCGATCAGCCGCATCGTTGCGGTACTTTGCGCCGGAGCCGTGGGCGGGGCGATTGCCGATACCGCGCCAGGCGCGACACAGAAAATGGACGAGGTGGTCGTCACCTCGACCACCATCGACGACCGCTTCGAATCGCGCCGTAATGACCCGACCAACGTCAACGTGATCGACGGCAAGAAGGTCGACGATGCCCACGTCGAAAACATCATGCAGGTGCTGCAAGCCATCCCCGGCGTGACGGCCGACGTTTCCAGCGGCGACGAGATCAAGATCAAGCTGCGCGGTATCGAAAACCAGCGCTATATGGGCGAGAAGCCGGGCGTCGCGGTGGTGATCGACGGCGTGCCGGTGTTCGAGCGCACCGGCAAGGTCAACATCGACCTCGACAACATCGAGTCGATCAAGGTCATCAAGGGCGGCGCCTCCTACCTGTTCGGCGACGACGGGCTATCCGGCGCGGTAATCATCACCACCAAGCGCGGCGCCAAGTACGCCGGGCTCACACTGGGCGCGGATATCGGCTCTTACAACTACAACAAGGAAGTCGCCCGCGTCGGGTTCGCGGGCGAGAAGGGCAGCGGCCACCTCCAGGTCAGCAACCGCAAGTCCGACGACTACTATTTCCAGTCTGCCTACCAGACCCAGTATCTGGACGGAAATTTCCAGTATTACCTGAGCGACACCAGCGATCTGTCCTTCGGCTTCGAAACCTCGCAGCGCGAGAAGGACAAGCACGGCAGCGTGACCGGCGCGACCCAGGCGGCACTCGACCCCACCGGGACGGTAGGCCGCGACTATGCGCGCAAATTCAACGTCGACCTGCAAAAGCTCAACCTGACCTATTCCAACAACTACGATACCAAGAGCAACGTCCTCCTGTCCGCTTACGAGTTTCGCGACCACACGGTGTTCTGGTCGGCGCCACAGCGCGTCGACGCCAACGGCGTGACGGTGCCCAACAGTAACACCGATGCCTATACCACCAACAACGACTACCGCCAGGTACAGCGCGGCCTCAAGGGCGAGTGGCGCTCGGGAAGGGATAACCTCGGCTGGTTGGCGGGCCTGGACGTGCGGCGCAACAACTACCAGAACCTCAATACCTACCTCCTCGATTTCTGCTCGAGGACCGGCGCCGGTTGCGCGCCGGCCAATCTGAACAGGGCCGGCAGCGTCATCCAGGACGATTCGGTGGATGAAAACGTCAACGCCATCTACGGCGAGTTGAAATTCGCCCCCACCAAGCCGCTCACCCTGACCTTCAACGGGCGCCACGACAACATCGGGCTGGACTATACGTCCAAACAGGTCAATACCGCCCCAGGCACGTTTTTCACCCCACCCCCGCAAAGCCGGACCTTCAACGTGGATTCCTGGCGTGGCGGGGTGAACTATGCGGTGAATGACAGCCTGGGCGTGTACGGCAACATCTCTACCGGATTCCGCGCGCCCAGCATCGACCAGCTGTACCGCGGCAGCATTTCCCCCACCGGCGGCAAAACCGCCAACAACGAAAACCTCAAGCCGGAGCAGGCGCTCAACTACGAAATCGGGCTGCGCTCGAGGAGCGACCTGCTCGGCATCGCCGTCGACTGGGATGCCGCTCTGTTCCAGATCGACCGCAAGGACTACATCATGGCCACCACCGGCCAGTACGGCGGCACCAGCACCACCTACGTGGAGAAGTACGACAATATCGGCGGAGTGCGCAACCGCGGTTTCGAACTGTCGCTCAGGAGCGACCGCAAGCGGGAGTTTTATGCCGACTTAGCCTACACCTACATTTCCGCCTACTTCACCAGGTACGACCAGTTCGTCCAGGTACTCGGCAGCCCTTACGCGCCCGGGACGATCTACCAGGTCTACAACAACACCGGGCGGCACGTTCCGCGCGTTCCGACGCACGCGCTCAACACCACCGTGACCTGGCAAGCCCGGCAGGATCTCCGGATCGGGCTGGAAATGGACGCCCGCTCCGGGTCCTGGGCTGACGAAATCAACCAGAACAAGCTGCCGGGACGCACCCTGTTCAACCTGCTGGCCAACTACGACCTCAAGATCAACCCGGCAGGCACGGCCAAAGGGACCAAGCTGTCCCTGTTCGCGCGCATCGACAACCTGTTCGACCGCGATTACTGGGTGACGGCGCGTGGCACCAACGACTCCGCCAACTACATCACCGGCGCTTACGACCGGGTCTACAACGCCAATGACCCTTCCATCATCGTCGGCAGGCCGCGCACCTGGAGCGTTGGCATCTCCGCAACATTCTAAGGAGCATTACCGCCATGAAGCTTGATCATCTTGTCGGCACCGCCGTGCTCGCGCTGTGTTGCGCGCTTCCGGCACTGGCCGAACCCCCGGCTGCAAGCGGCCATCAGCATTTCGGCAGGCCGGGAGATGCTTTGGCCAAACCCGATTCCGGCCGGCACCGGGGGCAGGAATGGACGCGCTACCCCCTGATCACGCCAGCCATGAAGGGCGGCAACCCCGAGCGCATGGCGGGCAGCCTGGCGCTGAAAAACATCGATGCCACGCAGCTCACGGTTTACGCCCCGGCCGGTCAAACCAGCAAGGACTTTGCGGTGGAGGAGCAGGGTGCGCGCATCGAAGCCGTCGACCCCAAGATCGGCAACTTCCACTGGGTCGCAGCGAGGCAGGACAAGGAACGAACGGTCACGGTCGCCTCCACCGTCTACGCCTTCAGCAACCCCGGCCCGGCACCGACGGCAATGTTCCTGCAGCAAAAAAATGCTTTGGAGATCATTCCCCAGCCCCTGCCGCGCGAACATTCGAGCTACCGCGAAAGCGAAAAATGGCGTTTTCTGGTGCGCTTCAACGGCCAGCCCCTGGCGGGCAAGAAGCTCAACATGGAAACCGAGTTCGGCACCCGGACCAGCTTCATCACCGGCGCGGACGGGCAGGCGACCGTACTCTTCCCGCTTGATTTCAAGCCTACCCTCGAGAGCGCGTCGGGCAGCCACGGGCCGCGCCGGGCGAAATTCGTGCTCGCTGCCGAGCACGACGACCTCGGCAAGCATTACCTGACCGCCTTCAACTACGGCTACGGCGCAGACCCGGACCGCAACCGCAGCTTGGCCGCCGGTGCCGGCTTCGGCCTGCTCGGCATGCTGCTGGCCGCGCCCCTGTGGCGGCGCAGGCGCGACAACAAGGAGAACCAGCAATGAAAAACCTGTTTCCGACCCTGGGGCGCTTGCGCCTCACGGTACAGATCGCCATGCTGCTCCTGACGGTATGGGGCGCCAACCTGGTGGGCTATTACATGGCCGAGAAGGTGAGCGGGAACCTGCCCGCCCTGTCGTGCGCCTACGACAAGCAGACCGGCGGCTATTGCGAGCTGATTTCGCTGCAGCACGTCATCCACCACCGCGTCGGCGAAACCCTAGCCAAGGCCGGCGCCTTCACGCTGCAGGCGCTGCTGCCGCTGGCCTTCAGCCTGCTCACTTTCTTCGCCTTCTTCGTCCTGCTCAACAAGGCGTTCTGCGGCTGGATCTGCCCGCTGGGGACGGTGCAGGACCTGCTCAACCGGCTCGGTCGGCGCCTCAACCTGCCGCTGCAACGCCTGGAATCCGGCAACGTGGGCAAGGTACGCCCGGTCAAATGGTTGCTGCTGCTGGCTCTGGTACTGATCCTGCCGCTCCTCACCGGGCTGGGCGTCACGCCGCATGGCCTGGGTAATCCCTACTGCGATATCTGCCCCTCGCGTATCGTCACCACCTTGCTGAGCGGCGACACGGAACAACTCGCGATGAATATTGGCGGAACCCTGGAATTCGCCCTCGGTGCCATCGCCAATACCCTGGTCGGCTTCATCCTGGTGGCGGCATTCGCGGTGCGCCAACCGTTCTGCCGCATCTGCCCGATGCTGTCGCTGAACGCGACCTTCCAGCGTCTGGGGCTGCTGCGTCTGGTCAAGAAGCAGCACGACAAATGCGACAAGTGCGGCGTGTGCGCCAAGGCCTGTCCCATGGATATCCACGAAATCGCTCGCGAACACGGCGCCAGGGCTTTCCACGAAGACTGCACCCTGTGCGGACGCTGCGCCGAATTCTGTCCCGACGACCGGGTGATCCAGCTCAAGTTCGGCCCTTTCCCGCTCTTCAGCTCCAGCCGCGAATACTACAAGCGGCGGATCAGACTGGAATCGCCGGAAGGCGCAGCGAAAACCGCTTCCCGCGCGACGAAGGAGCCGGCGCAAGATGCTTGACGCACTCATGCCCAACTCCGCGCCGCTCGTGTTGCCGCAGCCCATCGGCTACTTCGCCGCCTGGGGCTTGGGCCTCACCATGGGCCTGACCGCCTGCACCGTTTCCTGCCTGCCGTTCATGGGCACCTGGGTGCTGGGACGGGGCGACAACGGGCGCGGCGCAGTGCGCGACACCGGGCTGTTCCTGCTCGGCCGCATCGCCGCCTATAGCCTGCTCGGCGCACTGGCCGGGACACTGGGCGGCTGGCTGGCGCAGGCGCTGGAAAGCGGCATCGGCCATGCTGCCATCGGCCTGGCGAGCATCGCCGCCGGCGCCTGGTTGCTGCTGCCCGAGCGGCGCCGCAGCTGCGGTGCCATGAAGCGTGCCGCAACCATGCCGCCCCTGTTGCTCGGCTTTTCCCTCAGCCTCACGCCGTGCGCGCCGCTGGGCGCGCTGCTCGCCGCCTGTGCAGTTTCCGGCGGAGGCGTACAGGGCATGGGCTATGGGCTGTCGTTCGGCCTCGGTGCCGCGCTTACGCCGCTCCTTTTGCTGCTGCCGCTGCTTGCCCTGTTCGGCGACATGCTGCGCGAAAACCGCCCGTGGCTGGTGAAATGGACCCGCTACGGTGCCGCAGCAGTGCTGGTCGCGGTGGGTGTGCGCAGGTTGATGATGGTGTAACCATCGCCGAACAACGCAGGCCAGACATAATCAGAATTCCTGATTCTTCTGGAAAGCGGCGATTCTGGTCATCAATTTTTCCACCAGAAAATGACATTGATCAAGCTTTCGCAAGTTTATTCCTCCCAATCCCCCGCATCGGGTGCGGCATATTGCCGCGCGACGCCATGTCGCACGCCGTCAGGGACGCTTCGCATTTAACATGCAAATCCTGATTGGGGAGAAAAACAAAATGAATAACCGAATTTTGCGGGTTTTGGTGGCCGGCGTGTGCGCGGGGATGTCCGGGTCTGTCATTGCGGCGACCGTCGTCCCAGATGATGCCGTGCTGCAGGAGATGGTGGTTAGCGGTGAAAAATCTGCCGTTGACCGGAATATTCCCGCAGTGACGGAGGGAATCACGGCAAAGGAGATGGCCGAGACGGTCAACGTCGTCAACGTCGAGGACGCGGTGAAATACCTGCCCAGCCTGCAAATTCGCAAGCGCTACATCGGCGATCGCAACGGGATCGTGGCTTCACGTTCTTCCGGCACCCTGGTTAGCGCCCGCTCCCTGGTCTATGCAGACGGACTGCTGTTGTCCAACCTGCTTGGCAACAGCTACAATTTCCCGCCGCGCTGGAGCCTGGTGTCGCCGGAGGAAGTCGAGCGCATCGACGTGATTTACGGTCCCTTTGCCGCCGCCTATCCCGGGAACTCGATGGGAGCCACGATTTTGATGTCGACGCGCATGCCGGAGAAATTCGAGGCGCACGCCAAGGCCCAGACTTTCCAGGAAAATTTCAAGCTTTATGGCACCGACGAAAGTTACGACGGATACCAGGTCAACGCCTTGCTGGGGAATCGTCATGACGATCTGGCGTGGTTCGCCAGCTTCAATCATCTGGACAGCAAAGGCCACCCGATGAGCTTTGCCACAAAACCCATTTCCACTACAGCGGCTAGCGGTGGCGATACGGTGGTGACCGGCGCATATCGGGACACCGATCCCAATGGCGCTGGGCGCCAGGTGCTGGGGGCGACCAGCATCGACCATTCCGTCCAGGACGACCTCAAGGTCAAGCTGGCCTACGATATTTCGCCGACAGTGCGCGCCTCCTACATATTGGGTTATTGGCAGAACGATTCGGATATTTCGGTGCAAAGCTATCTACGCAATGCAGCCGGCAACCCGGTTTACAGCGGCAACGTCAATATCGACGGCTTCCGATACACCCTCCCTGTCAGCGCTTTCCAACCGAGCAAGCGGATCGAGAAGCACTGGATGCACGGCCTCACGCTGAAAACCGACACCAGGGGCGAGTGGAATTTCGAGGCCGCCGCCAGCTACTACAATTTCGGCACGGATGAACAGCGCTCGCCAACGACCGCGCTTCCCAGCGCTCAGAACGGCGGCGCGGGCCAGATCGCCCTCAACGACGGCACCGGCTGGCGCAACCTCGATCTCCGGGCGAACTGGCAGCCTGGCCTGGAGAAGGGAAGCCACGAGGTGAGCTTTGGCTACCATTACGACCGCTACCTTCTGGATAGCCGGGTTTTTAGTACCGCTAACTGGTTGTCCGGCGGTGCCGGCAGCCGTGTTTCGGCTTTTGCCGGAAACACCGAAACGCAGGCGGTCTATGCCCAGGACGCATGGCGTTTTGCACCCCTCTGGAAGTTGACCTTGGGTGGCCGGCAGGAGCGCTGGAACGCCTTTGGCGGCTCCGTCTCGAACAGCACGACCACGTTAGGGTATGCCGAGCGCACGGAAAGCTTCTTCTCGCCCAAGGCCTCGCTTTCCCTGCAGGCCACCTCCGACTGGCTGTTGCGCGCTTCGTTAGGCAAGGCTTACCGCATGCCTACGGTGAGCGAACTGTTCCAGGGGAGCATCAGTTCCGGAGCCATCGTCAACAACGACCCCAATCTCAAGCCGGAAAAAGCCATCTCCAGCGAACTGACCGCCGAACGGGACTTGGGAAACGGCTTGCTGCGCATGACTTTGTTCCAGGACGATGCGTATGACGCGCTTTACACCCAGACTGATATTACGGTTTTCCCGACCGTGACCAACATCCAGAACATCGACAAGATCCGCACACGCGGAATTGAATTGGCTTTTCAGGGCAAGGATGTCGGTCTGCGCGGCCTGGACTTGTCCGGCAGCGTCACTTATGCCGACTCGGAAATTCTCAAGAACGACAAGAATCCCGGCACTGTCGGCATGACGCAACCACGCGTGCCTGACTGGCGCGCCACAGCCGCAGCCACGTGGCACCAGGGGGACAGCCTGAGCTATACCCTGGCAGCCCGCTATAGCGGGCGACAGTTCAATACGCTGGACAATACAGACATCAACCCGAATACCTATGGCGGAACAAGCAGCTTCTTCGTAGTCGACGCCCGGGTAAACTACAAGCTGGCAAAACAATACACGGCCTCGGTAGGGGTGGATAATCTGAACAACTACAAACACTATCTCGCACACCCCATGCCGCAGCGTACTTTCCATGCCGAGGTTAAATTTGATTATTGAGGACGGCTTCCATGCATAAGGCGGCGCTGGCCTGGCTTTTCGTGGCAACGGGCCTGGGGCTTGTATCACAGGCCACGGGACAGTCTGCTCCCATGGACCACGGTACCGGGTCCGTCGCTGGGCCCGCCGCCGCGGAAAGAGACGCGAAATGGAAAGCGTCGCTAGCCACGCCCTCATTTGCCGGATCCACCTCTTTCGACGAGAAGGGGCGGTTGTGGCGGACATCGACGCGGGACGGTTATGTGCGGACGGACCATTCCGATGACCAGGGCAAAACCTGGAGCCAGCCGGTCAAAATCAACGCCGAGCCGGAAAACATCCTGGGGGGCGGCGAGAACCGCCCCAAGATCCTCGTGCGCAAGGGGGTGGTCTACGTTTCATACACGCAGGGCCTGGAAAAACCCATGACCGGCCACATCCGCTTCAGCCGCTCGGTGGATGGCGGCAAAACCTTTTCCCCGCCGCTCACCGTCAACGACAATCCGGACATCATCAGCCATCGCTTCGACGCGATGGGGGTGAACGGGCAGGGGCAGGTCTATCTCGCCTGGCTGGACAAGCGCGATCTCGCCGCCGCCCAGAAAACAGGCCTGCCATACAACGGCGCGGCCGTGTATTACGCGCGCTCGGACGACAAAGGCGCTTCCTTCCTCCCCAACGTCAAACTGACCGACCATTCCTGCGAGTGCTGCCGGGTGGCGCTGGCAATGGACCCTGAAGGCAAGCCCGTGGTTTTCTGGCGCCACATTTTCGGCCGGAACACGCGCGACTTCGCACTCGCCCGGCTCGACGGACCAGCCACGGTGGTGCGCGCAACCCACGACGACTGGGAAGTGAGCGGCTGCCCGCATCACGGCGGCGCGCTCTCCATCGGCACGGACGGAATCTACCATATGGTCTGGTTCAACAACGGTCCGGAACGTCATGGGCTGTTCTATGGATCGACAAAAGACGCAGGCAGGACCTTTTCCGCGCCCGCCCCATTCGGCAACGAAGACGCCCAAGCCGCCCACCCCGACGTGTTGAGCCAGGGGCGGAGGGTTTTCGTGGTGTGGAAGGAGTTCGATGGCAAGGAATCGTTGGTTCAGGAAATGCACTCCGTCGACGGCGGCGCCACATGGTCGGGCGCTCGCCGCCTCGCCGCGTCTGCGGGCGCCAGCGACCATCCGTTGCTGATCAGCGAGCAGGACAAGGTTTTCCTGTCCTGGCAAACGGAAAAAGACGGCTTGCAACTGCTGGAGATAAGGCCATGAACATGCGGCGAACCTTGGGTTTCATACTGATCTGGGTCTGGGCCTCCAGCGCCCAAGCCGCCTCCCCGGCGCCAAGACCATTTGTTCCAGGGAGCATGAAGGAGGTGGCGGCGGCCCATGCCGGCAAGCCTTTCATTCTCACCTTCTGGTCGCTCAGCTGCATCTATTGCAAGGCCAACCTGGAACAACTGGGCAAACTGCTTGAGGAATACCCCCAGCTGCCGCTGGTACTAGTCTCCACCGACACGGCGGAAGAAAGCGCGGCGATCGCCGCAGTGCTGGAAAAATACGGGCTGGGTCAGGCGCAGTCCTGGGTGTTCGCGGACAGCTTCGTGGAGCGCCTGTATTTCGAAATCGACCGCAGATGGCGTGGAGAATTGCCGCACACCTATTTTTACGGCGCCACCCACCAGGCGCGCGTGGTAAGCGGCAAGCTGGACGAAGCGGAAACGGTAAACTGGATAAAACGCGAGGTTGTCCGCTAGGATTATCTGACGACCATGGGAAACCGGAAAACGAAAAAATGGTTGCCAGTCCTGGGCTTGGTGCTGCTCGCCCACGCCGGAGCCTGGTATGGACTGAGCCATTTGCGCACCGATATCCAGCCGCCCAAGCCTTTGCCGGTGATCGAGGTGGCTCTGCTGGCCCCGCCGCCTCCGCCGCAGCCCAAGATCGTGCCGCATACGCCCGAGCCGCCCAAGCCGGAACCCAGGCCGAAGATTCAGCGCCAGGCCAACCCCGCGCCGCGTCTGCCGCTTCCGCAACAGGCCGAACCGGCGCTGGAGCAGGTTGCCGTCACGACGCCGGTCGCACCCACGCCCCCAGCGCCGGAGGCGCCGGCCAAGAGCGTCCCTGAACCGGCGCTGGAAGCACCGCGTTTTCACGCCGCCTATCTCAACAACCCGCCGCCGGCCTATCCCATGGCGGCGCGCCGGCGCGGCATCGAGGGTCGCGTGCTGGTGCGCGCGGAGGTGCAAACCGACGGTTCGTGCAGCCGGGTCGAACTAAAAACCAGCAGCGGCTCGGATTCGCTCGACCAGGCAGCCCTGGAGGCAGTCAGGAAATGGCGCTTCATACCCGCGCGCAAGGGCAGTCAGCTGTTGACCGCGTGGGTGGAAGTACCGATCACATTCAAATTGGAAAATTAGGAAGGGTAATTCATGCTAGGACATTCGACCTCGACCATTGTGGCCGCGACATTGTGGCTACTGATTGCGTTCTCCGTGGCATCGTGGACGCTGATCGTCATGAAAGGCTGGCTGCAATGGCAGCAGACGCGCCAGAATCGGGCGTTCAGCAAAGCTTTCTGGGGTGCCCACGGGTTGCCGCAGGCAGAAGCTGCGGCAGCTCAGGCAGAGGGACCGCTTGCCAGGCTATGCACCAACGGATTCGAAGCCCTGCAGGAAATGCAAAAGGGGGGAGAACACAGCCTGCAAAACAGCGGCGACAAACAGACCGTGCTGGAGCGCCGCCTGCGCGCCCAGGTCGAAAAGGAGCAGCACAGCCTGGAAAGCGGGCTGATGGTGCTGGCGAGCGTCGGTTCCACCGCACCTTTTGTCGGCCTTTTCGGCACGGTATGGGGCATCATGCACGCCCTGCAGGACATCAGCCGTACCGGCTCAGCCGGTCTCGACGTGGTGGCCGGTCCGATCGGCGAAGCCCTGATCGCCACTGCCATCGGCATCGCCACCGCCATCCCCGCCGTGCTGGCCTATAACTACGGCCTGCGTCAGGTGCGCCTGCAGGTGGCGGAACTGGAAGCCTTTGCCAACGACTTCCTGCACCTTGCCCTCAAATCCGGCTTCACGCTGAAATAGGATTCCGCCCATGGCCCTGCACACTTCCTCGCAACAATCCGCCATGGCGGATATCAACGTCACGCCCTTGGTGGACGTGATGCTGGTACTGCTGATTGTGTTCATCGTCACCGCGCCGCTGCTGATGCAGGCCGTCAAGGTCGATCTGCCCAAGACGGCGGCGGTCGCACCGCTCAAGCAGACCCATACGATCCAGCTCGCCATCAATGCGCAGGGCACGGTGTATATCGACCAGCGCCCGATCCATTTCGACATCCTGGAAAGCGAATTAAAGAATCTGCGTGCCGCGACGCCCGACATCAATGTCCAGCTGCACGCTGACGAAAACGTCAAATACGGCCGCGTGGCGCAGGTCATGGCCGCGATCAACCGGGCCGGCATCAGCAAGCTCGGTTTCGTCACCATGCCGCAATAGCGGCGTGTGCGACGATATGCCACACCTGCCGCAGTAAGAACTCCGCCTAAAATGGCTCCCTGTCTTAAAAATTCAAAGGGAGCGTTTCATGTTGTTTGCCAGAAAAACCATCGCCCTCGCGGTTGCCATGACCTTGCCCGCGGCGGCCCTGCTTGGCAGCAATGCCGTTGCTGCCGACGATCAAGCCACCACGCTGCCGGAAGTCACCGTCAGCGCCTCCAAGGTCGCAACCAGCCAGCCTGTGGGCGCAATCCTGGTCGATGAGGCAAGCCTGGCAAGCAAGCGGCCAGCCACCAGTGATAGCGCCAGCCTGCTGGGCGATTTACCCGGTGTCAGTCTTTATGGCGCAGGCGGCGTTTCCAGCCTGCCGGCGATACATGGCCTGGCGGATGACCGCCTGCGCATCAAGGTCGATGGCATGGACCTGATTTCCGCCTGCGCAAACCACATGAACCCACCGCTTTCATACATCGATTCATCCAACGTAGGCAGTATCCAGGTATTTTCCGGCATTGCACCGGTAAGCTCCGGTGGCGACAGCATTGGCGGGACCGTCCTGGCGAATTCTCCGGAACCGGAATTTGCCGCAGCAGGACAGGGAACGCTGCTCAAGGGCCAGGCCGGCGCTTTTTATCGCAGCAATGGCAATGCCACAGGCGGCAATCTTTCGGCAACCATCGCGAGCGAAAAGGTGAGCGTGACATATAGCGGCTCGACCGTGGAATCCGGAAACTACACCGCTGGCGGGGACTTCAAGCCGGCAGGACTGGCTTATATAAACGACGGCCGCTCCATTCGCAATTCGACCAAATGGTTGCCAGGAGACGAGGTCGGATCGTCCATGTATAAATCAACGAATCAGTCGCTCGGCTTTGCGCTGCGCAATGAAAACCATCTGGTCGAACTCAAGCTGGGATTCCAGGACATTCCCTATCAAGGCTACCCGAACCAGCGCATGGATATGACCGATAACCAGAGCGAACAGGTCAATCTGCGCTATACCGGCCAATTCGGCTGGGGCACCCTGCAAGCGCGCGCATATAACGAACATACCCGGCACAAGATGAATTTCCTCGAGGACAAGGCATTCTGGTACCAGAACAGTGCACCCGGTATGCCGATGGACACGGAAGGGCGGAATACCGGCGCGCTGGTCAAGGCGGACATCCTGCTTTCCGAGCGCGACACCCTCAGGGTGGGCGGCGAGGCCCAGCGTTACCGCCTGAACGATTGGTGGGACCCGTCCGGCACCGGCGGAATGTCCCCGAATACCTTCTGGAACATCAACAACGGCCAACGCGACCGTCTGGCTGCCTTCGCCGAATGGGAGGCGCGCTGGACTCCGCAATGGCTGACTCAGCTCGGAGTGCGCGGCGAAAAGGTGGATATGGATACAGGCACGGTGCAGGGCTATAACACTAGCGCCACCTATTTGGCCGATGCGACCAGCTTCAATGCCCGAGACCGCAGTCGCACCGACAACAACTGGGACATGAGCGCACTGGCACGCTATACGGCGGATAACAGCAAAACTTATGAGTTCGGTTATGCCCGCAAAACCCGCTCGCCCAATCTCTATGAGCGCTATAGCTGGTCAACTGGCGGCATGGCCATGAACATGGTCAACATGGTAGGAGATGGCAACGGCTACGTGGGCAACCTTGACTTGAAGCCGGAAGTCGCCCACACGCTCAGCGCCACCGCCGACTGGCATGATGCCGAGCAGCAAAGCTGGGGACTGAAAGTCACGCCTTACTACACCTATGTGCAGGACTACATCAACGCACGCCGCTGCAGTTCCACAAACTCGAACTGCGGTGCGGCAAACCAGACCGCGACGACCGGCTTTGTTTTCCTCCAGTACGTTAATCAGGATGCCCACCTCTACGGCCTGGATGTCTCCGGCTACGTCCCGCTGGCCAAAAACACCGGATACGGCAGCTTCACCGCGACCGGCATGCTGAATTATGTCAGAGGGAAGACCACCAGCGGCACGAGTGACGATCTCTACAACATGATGCCGTTGAACGCGAAATTAGCCGTCGTGCAGCGCGTGGGCAGCTGGACCAACACCGTCGAGGCCCAGTTCGTAGATGCCAAGAGTGACGTGTCGAAAATTCGCAACGAAGTCAAAACCGCTGGCTACAGTTTACTGAACCTGCGTAGCAGCTATGCATGGAAAAAGGCGCGCTTCGATGTGGGCATAGACAATGTCTTTGACAGGTTCTACGACTATCCTTTGGGTGGCGCCTATGTGGGACAAGGGACGACCATGCCTCCCATGACAACGGCAGGCACTCCTCCCTGGGGGGTTGCTGTTCCCGGCATGGGCCGCTCGATCTATGCCGGCGTAAACGTGAAGTTCTGATCCTGACCTGAGCCATGCTGCATCAAAACGGGCGCTACGGCGCCCGTTCCTGTTTACGCTCAGGAGCAAAGTCCAGCGTTACCCGCAGTCCTTTGCCTGCCTCACCCTCTCCCAGCGTCAGCTTCGCGCCATGCAGGTCGGCGATGCGTTTGACGATGGACAATCCCAGGCCGCTGCCCGGCACCTCGCTTCCCAGCACTCTGTAAAAGCGGTCGAACACCCGCTGCCGTTCCTCGGCTGGAATACCCGGACCGCTGTCCGTCACTTCCAATCGCCCGGAATACACCGACACTAGCACCCGGCCTCCTGGAGGGGAGTAAAGAATGGCATTGTCCACCAGGTTGCGCAACAGGATGCCGAGCATGGCCGGGCTGCCTGTGGCCGGCGCAGACTCGGCGCCTGTCAGCTCAAGTTCGATGTGTTTGGCCAGCGCGCCCGGCATCAGGTCGGCCAGGGTGCGCCGGGCTAGGGCCGCAAGGTCGCAGCTCTCGGAAATTGCCGCGCTTTCCGCTGCAGGGTCGAGCCGCGCCAAGGTTAGCAGCTGTTCCACCAGATGGGTGGCGCGATCGGTGCCGAGCACCAGATTTTCCAGCGCGGTGCGGCGCTGGCCGGATTCTTCCGCGCGCAAGGCCACCTGGGCCTGCGTTTTCAGGGCCGCAAGGGGGGTGCGCAACTCGTGTGCGGCATCGGCGGTGAAGCGGCGCTCGTTCTCCAGTGCCTCTCCCAGCCGGGTCAGCAGGCCGTTGAGGGAATTCACCAGGGGGGCGATTTCGGCCGGGATGCCCTGGCTCGCCAGAGGGGCCAGGTAGCCGGGGTCGCGTGCCGCCACTTCGGCGTTGACCTTGCGCAACGGCGCCAGCCCCCGCCCCAGGGCGATCCATATCAGCACAGCGAGGAACGGCAAGCCCAGCGCCAGGGGGACGAGCAGGCGCCCCGCCACGTTGGCGGCGAGCTCCTGGCGCACTTCATGGTGCTCGCCCACCTGGACCAGGACTTCCCCATCCTCGTCCCAATGGCTGAATACGCGCCAGCCCTGGCCAGCGATGGTGACGTCGTCGAAACGCCCGCGGTGTTCCCGCGCATGATGGTCATGTCGAATTCCATCGGAGCGGGCGGCAGCATAGCCGGGCGACAAAGGCTGCTCGGGCGCGCCCGAGGAACGCAGCAACAGGCGGCCCTCGTTATCCCAAAGCTGAAAGGCGAGCTCGCGTTCGTATTTGTGGTCGCCGGAGCGAACCTCTGTCGCCACGCCATCGTGGTCGCCGCGCTGCTCCCTGATTTCGTGGGCAGCCTGGGCCAGCAACACCTTGGCGGACTGGGCCAGTTGGGCGTCGAAAATCTCGTCGATCTCGTGGTGCGTATCGAAATAGGTGAACAGGGCGGTGGCGAGCCACGCCACAGTGACCGCGCCGAGCAGCAGCAGGAGCAACTTGGCGCGCAGGGAAGTGGGTTTCTTCATGGCTTATCGATCATGTAACCGACACCCCGCAAGGTGCGGATCAGTTCGGCGCCGAGTTTCTTGCGCAGATGGTGGACGTGCACTTCCACCGCGTTGCTTTCCACTTCCTCGCCCCAGCCATAGAGGCTTTGCTCCAGTTGCTCGCGCGACAGGGCCCGGCCGGCATTTTCCAGCAGATCCAGCAGGACGGCGAACTCCCTGGGAGAAAGCTCCACCGCAACACCCGCCAGCGCCACCGTGCGGGACGCCGGGTCGACCTGCAGCGCACCATGGACGATGAGCGGCGTCGACCGCCCGCCCGCCCGCCGCAGCAAGGCGCGGATGCGCGCAGCCAACTCGTCCAGGTCGAAGGGTTTGACCAGGTAATCGTCGGCGCCCGCATCGAGGCCGCGCACCCTGTCCCCGACCGTGTCCCTGGCGGTAAGGATCAGTACCGGCGTGCTGTTGCCCGTGCCGCGCAGCCATTTCAGCAATTCCGTGCCGGACAGGCGGGGCAGGCCGAGATCGAGCACCAGCAGCGCATAATCCCCGGCTTCCAGCGCCAGTTTGGCTGCCATGCCGTCCTTCACCCAGTCCACGGCGAAACCGGCCTGCGTCAGGCCGACGCGGATGCCGTCGCCGAGCAGCGGATCGTCTTCAACCAGCAAGAGGCGCATAAGATTTTAGAGTCATTTTCATGTGGATCAGTCTAACGCAAGGAGACTGTGGCGGCCACTTTGCGCGGCACGGCGCTGCCGACGAATACACCCCGTTCCGCGTTCTCGTGGCAGGCAACGCAATTGGCCCTGGTACCAACCTCGGCGCTGCGCCACACGCTGGCCGCGATATGCCGGTGCTTGCCCTTCCAGTACGGCGTTTCGGTGATGCGCAAGGGGGTTTCACGTGGATCAATGGAGCGCATGATCTTGTAGCTGGCAGCCTGTTCCCTGGCGGCGACGGCGTCGCTGCCGAAGTACCAGAGCCCGCCTGCAGCGACCGCAGCAAGCAACAGCAGCGCGCTGGACGAGCGCGTCGCAGAGACGACGGCCTCGAGCGGCCCTTCCTTGCTGCCGGTGAGCATTGCGCGCGCCAGGTTCTCGCGGTGGCGCCAGCTTTCCAGCGCCACGCCTGCCAGGTGCAGGATCACCATGGCCAGCATCGCATTGACCAGGGCCTCATGTACTTCCTTGACCGCTCTGGCCGAGCCATATGGCACCCATGCCGCCAGCGGGCCCTGGCCTTCCTGCCCGGCCAATGTGACAAGGCCGCTTAACCCGGCCAGAAAGGCCAGTCCCAGCAGCAGATACACCGCCCAGCTCCCGGCTGGGTTGTGGCCGATGTGGCGTTGGGCCGTTCCCGCAAAAACCTGTTTCAGGTAGCCGAGGCCCTCCCTTAAGCTGAAGCGGAAGGAAGAAAAGCGCGCATAACGCCCCCCGACAAAGCCCCACACCAGGCGGAACCCCAGCAAGCCGAGCATCAGGTAGCCGGCGAAAACGTGCACAGCAAGCCAGTCTGCTTCTTCCGCGCTCAGGTAGGCGACCGTAAAGCTCGCCGCCAGCAACCAATGAAACAGCCGTGTGGGCAAGTCCCAGACGAGGATTTTCATGGCTCACTCCTAACGTGGAATCCGGATCTGGTGTTCAGAGTAATCACCGCGCTCCGCGCCCCCGTGGCAGGCGACGCAGTTGGCCGGGCTGCCCACCTTGGGTCGCTTCCAGACTGGCGCGGAAACTTCATCGTGCTTGCGGACGAACCAGCCCGTTTCCGTTATGCGCAGCGGGACCTCGTTAGGGCCGAGGGAGCCCATCACTTTTTTTGCGCGTTTGTTCGACCCTCGCTCGGCGCTGTTGTTTACCAGAAAGGCCGTGATTTCCTGTGCCGTCGGCCCATCCAGACTGGCATCCTGACCGAAGTGCTTATCCAGGCCAACCATCATCTTGCGCCACGAACGCTCCGGCAGCAGGGAGGGCGGGTAGGCGATATGGCAGGCGCTGCATTCGGTTTTCCATTTCTGGTTGGTCGCCGCCGGGGCGAGATTCTCATTCCCGTCAGCCCATACCGGGGCGGCGGCAAGCAGGGCGATGATGACAAATACGCGTTTCATGGCGGTCTCCTATTTGATCGACAGCAGGTAGGCGAGAAAGTCGCCCTTTTCCTGGGCGGTGCAAGCGCGTTCCACGACGTCCTGACAATTGCGCTTGAACCATTTCTCCACCTTGGCGGGGTCGCTCAGGCGTTCCTTGTTGGCGACAGGGGCCATGGGCAGGATTTCCTTGCTGGTCTTCTCGTTGCGCCCGACCGCTTTGGGATTGTCGCTATGGCAGGCGGCACAACTGACCGACTTGCCGTTGCTGTGGGTGCGCTTGGCGTGGAAGAACTGCTCGCCGCGCGCGGCGGAAAAAGCCTGGAATTGCGGGTTCGCCTGTTTGGCTTGCGTCTCATAGCCCTGCAGCAGGTCGACTGGTGCGGCAAGGGCTGACCCGGAAGCAAAAAGGCAGAAGCAGTAAAGGGAAAAGCGGTTCATCATGGTTCTCCTGGTTAACAACCTGGGGAGAACTTTACCGCGCGATTCTTAAGGGAAGCTTATGGAGGAAAGGAGCGAGCACGTCACCCGACGGCTCCGTACCGAGCGCTGCGGATGCTCAGCCTTCGGCCAGGATCGTGCGCACATCCGCCGCGATCTGATCGGCGGTCTGCGTATATGAAAACAGCAGGCGCGTCTTGCCCTTTGTGTCGATCAGATAGCCGGAAGCGGTGTGGTCGACCAGGGTTTCACCGCGGTATTTCATGAGCTGATAATGCGCCTTGAAGTCCTGCGTGACCTTCTCGGTTTCTTCGTCGCTGCCGCGCAGGCCGAGGAACGAGGGGTCAAATACCGGCACATAGTTGCGTAGCAGCGCTTCGCTGTCGCGCTCCGGATCGATGGTTACGAACAGCACCTGGACTTTCGCCGCATCAGGCCCGAGTTGTTTCATGACGGTAGCCATCTTGACCAGCGTGGTGGGACAAAAATCCGGGCAGTGAGTGTAGCCGAAGAAGATCAGCACGATGCGGCCACGAAAATCCGCTATGGTGCGCTTGCGACCGTTGTGGTCGGTCAGGCGCCAATCACCGCCATAGCCTTTGTCGCTGATGTCCTTCCCATAGAACAGGTTATCGCCAGCCCATGCCGGGAGCGCGAGCACCAAGGCGGCGGCCATCAGCCAGTGGCGCCAGCGCGCAAACAGAGCTGTTTCCGTCATGTCAGTGTGCCGTCAGATCCCGCACCTCGGCCGTTACCGCGAGCGTATTCCTTGCCCCGCCCCTGCTTTCGAAGACGAGTGTAAGCGGCACCTTCTCCCCCTTGACCAGGGTGTGCTTGAGATCGACCAGCATGACGTGATAGCCGCCCGGCTTAAGTTCTACTGGCGTGCCCGCAGGTATGGCGAGTTTGTCGATCGGTCGCATCGTCATCAGATCGTTTTTCATTTCCATTTTGTGAATTTCCACCTTTCCTGCCACCGGCGAGGTGGCGGAAACCAGTTTGGTGTCCTCGTCGCTTTTCAGCGTCATGAAGGTGCCGGTCACGGTCTGGCCTTTCACAATGCCTCGCACCCACGCGCCTGAAGCGGTGACAGCGGCGTATATGTTGGAACAAAAAAACAGGAGTGCGGCCAAGGATATAAGAGCCGAGCTTGATTTCATGCTGAAGTTTCCCTAAGAGTCGGTTGAATACGGCGCAGTATTTCACTGCAAGACAGTATTCGATTTAGGGCGAGGAAGTGTCTATGAGGTCTTTTGCTTATTTTCTGAATGAGGTGCAAGAAACGTCACCTAACGCATGATCGGGTTTTCTGCTCACTCCACCAGCAAACCGAGCTTGCCCGCCAACCACTTGGTGGTGGTGGCCTGGATCAGGATGGTCATGAGGATGGCGATGAAGGTTACCGAGGCGATGATCTCCGCCCCCGGCGCCTTCATGCCCAGCAGCAGGCCGGCCAGGGCGCCCGGGATCACGCCGGTTTCGCGCGTCCAGCACATGAACAGCAGTTCGTTGCGGCTCCATTTGGCGCGCCTGTCAGGTCCTGCGCACAGGAACACCGTCACGGGACGCGCCACCAGCATGAAGATCGCCACCACCGCGGCGCCGGCCAGCAGGTACTGGTTCATCAGGGCGAAATCCACCTGGGCGCCGAGCAGGATGAAAATGAACATGCGCATGATCAGCGCCGTGGTCATGATGTAGTCCTCGAGAATGCGCTCGTCGTTCTTTTCCGGTTTAAAACCGAAAGTCTGCTGGTTGCCCAGCATGATGCCGAACACGAACACCGCCATGAAACCGCTGGAGTGCAGGCCGTCCGCGCTCATATAGGCGCCGATCACCGCCATCAGGGTAACGACCGGCGCATATTCGGCCAGAAACCCGTAGCGCTCATGGGAAATCAGCATCGCCGCCAGGTAGCCCAGTACTCCGCCGATGGCGATACCCAGCAGAGACTGTTTGAGCAGATCAAGCACGGCATCGCCGACCGAAAATTCGCCCGCCCCCATGGCGATGCCCAGCACGGTAAAGGTCACGATGGCGCCCATGGCATCGTTGAATGCCGATTCGGTCATCACGGTCTGCGCCACACGTTCCCTGATTTTCACCTGGCGGAACACCGGCACCAGGGTCGCCGGGTCGGTGGAGGCGATCACCGTGCCCAGCAACAACGCCACGATCAGCGGCACGCCGAGGATGTAGTAAGCGGCCACTCCGGTGATGGCGGCGGTTATAAGTACGCCTATCGTGGCAAGAACAGTGATGGATATCCATACTTCCTTGAGTACCTTGAGGCGGATCGAAGCGCCGCCGTCGAACAGGATGTAGCTCGAACCGAATATGAGGATCAACTGGTTGATGGAGGAGTCGGCCTTGATGTCGATCAGGCCGAGCACGCCGGGGCCAAGCAGCATGCCCACCAGCAGGAACACCACCACGTCCGGCACCCGTATCAGCCGGGCCAGCAAGCCGGAAAAAGTCCCCACGGCGAGGATGATGCCGAACACCAGGAGGATGTGTTTTGCCAGTTCGATAGCAGCAGAAGATTCCACGTTTTAACTCTCTGTAATTAACACGTTACATGCTTGCAATAGGTCTCGCGGGACTTCAGCGCGCCGACCAGTCCCGCCAGGGAAAACAGCAGCAGGATCGCCAGCCCGACCTGGTAGTTGAAGGCCGAATAGACGCGCACCCCGGCGGAGAGTTTACCATCCCACCCGAGGTCCATCACCCAACCGATCAACGGCTGCAGCAGGCCGGCGCCGAGGAAGCTGCCGGTATTCACCACGCTGGTGGCCATGCCGGACAGGGCAGGGGGGTTTACCTCCTTGGCGATCGCCCAGCTCAAGGTGAAGCCGGAGGCGCCGACGCCCATGGCGAAGAACAGGAGCAGGCTCGCGAACAGCGGCATGCGCACCATCGCCAGCCACGGCAGCCAGCACAGAAGATAGAGCAGGATGCCGGCCAGCATCAACGGACGGCGGCGGCCGAGGCGATCCGACGCCATTCCGCTCAGCAACGCGCCAGCGGCGAAGCCTGCCAGCAGCAGGCTGGTATGCGCCGCAGCCAGGGGGCGCGACATGGCGTGGACATCCTGCAGGAAGGGCACCGCCCACAGCCCGGCAAAGGTGAACAACGTGCCTCCGATGCCCAGGTTGGGCCAGAAGCCGGGCCAGGTCGCCGGGTTCTTCACCACCCGCACCAGCGCGTCGTACCAGTGCCCGCCATGAGGGGCGTGGGGCGGCTCCCCATCCAGCTCCCGCATGGAGGGAAAGCCCGCCTCGCCAGGGTGATTGCGCACCAAAAACCAGGTGAGCACGCCAAGAAGCAGGGAGAGCGCACCCGCGGCCACGAAGATGCTGCGCCAGGAAACCAGACTCAATGCCCACACCAGCGGGGACGCCGCCAGTACCGCGCCGAAATTGCCGAGCAGTATGGTGAAACCGGCGACGGTGCCGAAATGGCGATCATGGAACCACACCGCGTTCAGTTTCATGATGGCGATGAATATCACCGACACGCCCAGTCCCACCAGAAACCGTCCAATGGACGCCACTACCAGGGTATCGGCAAGGCCGAACAGGATGGAACCCAGGCCTGCCACCAAGCCGCCGAACGTCGCGATCTTGCGCACGCCCAGGGTATCCACCAGCACCCCGGTGGGAATCTGCATCAGCGTATAGACGTAGAAATATATCGCCGCCAAGCCGCCCAGCACTGCGCCGCTGGCGTGGAAAGCGAGTTGCAGTTCAGCTGCAATGGCTGCCGGGGCGAGGCGGTGAAAATAGGCCAGCACGTAGGCCAGCGCCAGCAGGAGAAAAGCGCCCCAGCGCCAGCAGCGCATGGCGCGCCGCTGTTGTGGATTCAACACGGGAAGGAATTACGGAATGGAACTAGAGGCGCGGCGCGGTGGAGCGGCTTGCTTCCAGCCATTTCTTGACGCGATTTGCATCGGCAATACGCGTGTATTTGCCCCACGAATCAAGCAGCACGATGATCACCGGGCGGCTGGCGATTTTGGCCTGCATCACCAGGCAACGTCCCGCTTCGTTGATGAAACCGGTTTTCGACAGGCCGATGTCCCACGACGGGCTTTTCACCAGGGCGTTGGTGTTTTTATAAGGGGTGAGCCGACCGTTGTTTTGAACCACGTCATAGGCTTCGGTCGTGGTCATTGCCCGAATCTGTTCGTAGTCATGGCCAGCCTTGACCATTTTCACCAGATCCTCGGCGGTGGAAACATTCTCCGAATGCAGGCCGGTAGGGTCGACAAAGTGGCTATGGCTCATGCCCAGTTCGGCTGCCTTGCGATTCATGGCGGCAACGAAACTCGCCGTGCCGCCCGGGTAAGTGCGGGCCACAGCGTGTGCAGCGCGGTTTTCCGAGGCCATCAGCGCGATTTGCAGCATTTCCTGGCGCGACAGGGTTGTGCCTACGTGGAGCCTTGAACCGGAATTGCGCAGCGAATCGACATCGTCTTCCGCCACCGTGATCGGCTCAGCCATATTCAGCTTCGCGTCCAGTAATACCATGGCGGTCATGAGCTTGGTAATGGAAGCGATGGGCGCCTGATTGGTGGCATTATGGGAATAGATCGTCGTGCCGCTTGACTGGTCGACGATCATGGCAACGGATGAGGCCAGCTTCAGCGGACCGACGTCTTCTGCCGCCGCCACTTTTTTCACGTGACCCTTCACCACTTTCACGGCGTGAGGCTTGACGGCCTTGTGGTGACGAATTTTCTTGTGAACCGGCGCCGCAACGGCGATCGAGGAGGAAAGCAGTATGCAGGCTAAATACCATTTCGCTTTCATGACTGATCCTTCATATGCGCTTTAATAAACAATTATAACGTCCAGATATTACATTAGTTTAATGTTTTCTGAAAATATGATTTTCGTCAATCAAGCGATGCAATTCATGAACGCCTGCTCCAGATTGGCCGCAGCGAATTGGCGGCAGCACTCGACAGGCGTCCCGACAAATCTCAACACGCCCTGGTGCAGGATCGCCATGCGGTCGCAAATTTCTTCCACGTCCGCCAGCGTGTGGGAGCTGAAAAACAGCGTATGGCCCTGCGCCTTGAGGCTCTGCAACTGGCGCTTGAGCAACGCCCGGGCTTTGGGGTCGAGGCCGCTCATCGGTTCGTCGAGTAGGGAGAGCGGGCGCTCGCTGAGGAAACACGCCGCCAAGCCCAGCTTCTGGGTCATACCCTTGGAGTAAGTGCGCACTGGCTTGCCAAGCGCTGCCGGATCGAGATCCAGGGCATTTAGCATGCCCTCGACTTGGACCGGGTCATACACTTGGCCGCGCAACCTTAGCATGTAATCGAGGAAATCCTTGCCGGTGAGATAGGAGGGCGGCGTAAAGCGCTCCGGCACGAAGGCCAGCGCCGCCCGTGCCTGGTGCTGGCGGTGGCTGCGGCCGAAGATTTCGATGCTGCCGCTATCCGGCTCGGAAAAATCGAGCAGGCATTTGAGTAACGTGGTTTTGCCCGCGCCATTGACGCCGACCAGGCCAAAAAATTCGCCCTGCTGGACCAGCAGATCGATGCCCTGCAGCACGGGGCACTTGCCGTAGGCTTTGCTGAGCTGCTTGAAATGAAGTGCGGGCGCGGACAAGGGAACCTCTGATTAAGTCAAACGCGGTCGCGACGT
>JBDKRR010000188.1:0-3246 GCA_039683315.1 Sulfuricella sp. | reverse complement strand
CCCCGAGCTGCGCGCGGAACTCGACGCGCGGGCGCAGCGCAGCGGCTGGCCGGCGCTGCACGAGGAACTCGCACGGCTCGATCCGGTCACGGCGGCGCGCCTTGACCCGGCCGACGCGCAGCGCATCCAGCGCGCGCTGGAAGTGTGCCTGCTCAGCGGGCGGCCGATGTCCGAACTGCTGGCGCAGGAAAAAATCTCCGATCTGCCCTACCGCCTGGTGCAACTGGCCCTCGTGCCGAGCGATCGCGCGGTGCTGCACCAGCGCATCGCGGCGCGTTTCGACGCCATGCTGGAACAGGGGCTGGTGGCGGAAGTTGAGGCCTTGCGCGCGCGCTATGCGCTGACGCCGCACCTGCCGTCCATGCGCTGCGTCGGCTACCGCCAGGCATGGCAATATCTCGACGGGGAAGTGGATTTTGCCATGCTGCGCGACAAGGGCATTTTCGCCACCCGCCAGCTGGCCAAGCGCCAGCTGACCTGGCTGCGCGGCATGGAAAACGTGAGCGAGTTCGACTGTCTGGCCGACGATCTGGCTGCCCGGGTGCGGGCGCACATCGGCACATCCCTGAACAAGTAGATCAATTCTGGGGCAGCAGCGGCTCCGGCCGGTGTATGGCGTAGCCTTGCGCGTAATTGACGCCGATGGCGGTGAGTTTTTGCAGGATGGCATCGGTCTCGACGAACTCCGCCACGGTGCGGATGCCCATTACTTGCCCGATGTGGTGGATGGCTTCCACCATGGCGTGGTCCATTTTGTCTTCCACCATGTCGCGCACGAAAGCGCCGTCTATTTTCAGGTAATCGACGCGGAAGTTTTTCAGGTAGGCGAAGGAAGACAGGCCGCTGCCGAAATCGTCCAGGGAGAAGCGGCAGCCGAGCGCCTTCATCTCGTCGATGAATTCTATGACCCGGCTCATGTTGGCGATCGCCGCGGTTTCGGTGATTTCGAAGCAGATGTCCTGTGGCGGCACGGCGCAATGGTGCAGCGTTTCGCGGATGAATCTGAGCAGGCTGTCTTCGCTGAAGGACGCGCCCGAGAGGTTGATGGAGAAGGTGTCGTGCCAGTCCGGGCTGGCGGCACGCAGGTCGCGGAACGCTTCCAGCGCATGCTGCACCACCCAGCGGTCGACGGCGGGCATCAGGTTGTAGCGCTCGGCGGCTGGGATGAAGACGCCGGGGGCGATAATGTTGCCGTCCTCGTCCACCATGCGCAGCAGAATTTCCCAGTGCCGGCCTCCGTTGGTCTCCGCGCCGACTGGCTGGATCAGCTGTTTGTAGAGGCGGAAACGATCTTTTTCGATGGCGCGGGTGATGCGCGATACCCAGTGCATCTGGCCGCTGCGGTTGGTGAGTTCGGCGTCTTCGTGGCGGAATATCTGCACGCGGTTGCGCCCCATGTCCTTCGCCAGGTAGCAGGCGGTGTCGGCGGCGATCAGCGCGCTGTCGACGGTGTCATGGTTTTCCTTGCTCAACGCCACCAGGCCGACGCTGACGCCGAGCACGAAGAACTGGTCCTGCCATATGAAACGGAAACTCTTGATCGCCTCCATCAGGACATTGGCTTGCGCCAGTGCCTGTTCCTGCGTGGCGTCCTGCAGCAGCACGCCGAATTCGTCGCCGCCCAGTCGCGCCAGGGTGTTCGGCTCCTGGATGCAGGTTTGCAGCAACTGGGTCAGCTGCCCCAGCAGCTTGTCCCCCGCGGCGTGGCCGCAAGTGTCGTTGACCACCTTGAACTGGTCGAGATCGAGGTACAGCAGGGCATGCTGGCGTTCGTCTTTTTCGGCGCTGGCGAGCAGGTTGCTCAGGCGATGTTCGAACTCGCGCCGGTTGATCAGGCCGGTAAGGGCGTCGTGGGTGGCCTGGAAGAGAATCTGCCGGGTCATGTCGCGCGCCCGGCTGACGTCGTGGAATACCAGCACCGCCCCGATGATGCGGCCCTCGCGGTCGCGAATCGGTGCCGCCGAGTCTTCGATGGCGTACTCAGTGCCGTCGCGCGCGATGAGCAGGGTATGGTTGGCAAGGCCGATCACGCGCTTCTCGCGCAGCGCCTTCTCCACCGGATTTTCCACCGTCGCACGCGTTATTTCGTTGAGAATGACGAACACCTCGGTCAAGGACTGTCCAACCGCATCGGCATTGGTCCAGCCGGTGAGTTGTTCCGCGATCGGGTTGAGGTAGGTGACATGGCTGTCCTTGTCGGTCGTGATTACCGCGTCGCCGATGGATTGCAGGGTGATCTGGGCCAGTTCCTTTTCCTTGAAAAGGGCCGTTTCCATGCGTTTTTGCTCGCTCACGTCGAGGCCGATGGAGCAGAGCAGGGTGGTGCGGCCGCTCTCGTCGCTGGCGATGGGAAAGCGCGTCAGCAGGTAGGTGTGTTCCTTCCCGCCGAGTTCGACGCGGATTTCGTCACGCAGGGTTTCGCCGCGCGCAAATATTCTTCCATCCGTCTCGCGGATGAGTTGCGCCGCCGGTGGCGGCAACAATTGGGTAACGGATTTTTGCCGCAGGTCGTCTGGACTCAACCCGTAGCGCTCCCGGAACATCACGCTGGAGGAATGTACGCGGCCGTTTATGTCGCGGATCGCGATGAGCAGCGGTGCATGTTCGAGGATGCCTTGCAGTTGCGCGGCCAGGCGTTTGACAGGGCGGCCGAAATTGGCGCTCAGCTTCAGGGTGATGCCCGCGCCGATGGCCATGAGCACCAGCACCAGCGCGGCCAGGTAAAACAGCCCTTGCGCCAGTGCCGCATGTCCCTCGCGGTCCGCGATGCCGACGCGAATGACGCCAGCCACCTTGTTCTCGAAACCGGCATGGTAAGGCAGGGTGATGTCCCTGATCGGCTCCCCGGCAACAGTCAAATTCCGGATTTCGCGCTCCCCGCCCTGCAGGACCTGTGCGGCAGCTTGCATGGCGCCCGCATCCAGCTTGCTGTCGTTCAGTGCCGGGTCGCTGTGGGCCAGTACTGCGCCCTCCTTGTCCGCCACCATCACGTAGGCGATACCGGATTGCTGCGCCTTGATCTCCTCCAGCAACAGGCGGGCGTGGTACTTGCCCGAGAAACTGATGCGGTTCACCGAATTGGCGAGAATCTGGGTGACCAGCGTGGACAGCTTGTCTTGTTCGCGCTGCATCACCTTCTGGTAATAAAGCCCGCCCACCACCAGTATTACGCTCATGAGCGCTAGGATGAGCGCGCCGAAAGACAGGGCGAGGCGGCGGTCGATGTGGGAGAAGGGAAGGTGTTCG
>JBDKRR010000187.1:0-6491 GCA_039683315.1 Sulfuricella sp. | reverse complement strand
GAAAACGGCTACAACGTGCTGGCGCTGGCGCAGCACCTGGACGATGCGGCGGAGACCTTCCTCATGTCGACCTTCTTTGGCGGCAAGCTGCGCACCATGAAGGCGCACTACCTCAACGACGCCGGCGACATCCGCATCATCCGGCCGTTCATCTACGTGCGCGAGCGCCAGACGGCCGCTTTCGCCAAGAGTGCCGGGCTGCCGGTGATAGCTGAAAATTGCCCGTCCTGCTTCGCCGTGCCGACCGAGCGCTGGCACATGAAACAGTTGCTGGCGGAGCAGGAAAAGAAGCACGCGAAAATGTTCGCCAGCCTGCTCACGGCGCTGAAGCCCTTGCTCAGGGACGAGCGTTTGTAAGCGACCTACTCGCTGGCGAGCTGGTCGGCGCTGGTGAAAATCCAGGTGCGGGTGATGCTGAGGATGTCGGTATCCTTGCGGATGTCTGCAGGAAGGGGCGCGTACGGGGCGGCCAGTTCGACGATGCGCCTGGCCGCGGCGTCCAGCACCTTGTGGCCGGACGAGCGGTTGATCTCGACGTTTTCGATGCTGCCGTCTGCGCGGATCGAGACGGTCAGCTGCAGCTGACCGTAGAGCTTCTGCTGGCGGGCGGCTTCGGGATAGTTCAGGTTGCCCACCTTCTCGACTTTCATGCGCCAGTCTTCCACGTAGCGCGCGAAGCGATATTCCTGGGTGCGCGCGCCGATGAATTTGCGCCGCGGCAGTTTCTGGTAATTGTCCCAGTCGCGCGAGATCTGTGCCTCCAGTCGCGCGGCATCGAGGCTTTTCTGTACCAGTTCGCTGGCGTTGGGGTTGACGGCCGCTTCGCTGTCGCGCTGCGGGCGCGAGGTGTCGGTCGACTGTTCCATGCGCTGTTTGGACTTGGCCTGGAGCAGGAGGCGGCGCGCCTGTTGCTCCAGTTCGACTACGCGCTGTTCCTGTTGCGCCACGGCGGGCGTGGCATCGGGACTGTTGAGGTTGGGCAGCGGGCTCTTGGCGCGCCGGTCCGCCTCGGTGTTGCCGCCCAGGTCGAGATTGGCTTGCGCCAGCGCGTCGGCCTTGTGCGGTTTGCTGGCGGATTTGCTGTTGACCAGCACCACTTCGAGGTAGGCGGCGCTGGGGGGTAGTTTGAAGGCCGGTACGGTAAAGTGCAGGGTAAGCACCACGGCGTGAGCCAGCGCCGAAAACAGCAGCATCATCCCCAGTCGCGAGGAGCCGCCGGGCGCAGGAAAAAGGTCGAATGGAACTCTCATCTAGCGCCTGAAGTTAAAACGCTTGAACACGCCTGTCAAGCGGGTTCGGCCGGCCGCTCGGCGTGGAATTTGCACCGGACTTCCAGTTCGAGCAGATCCACCGCGCTGATCTCGACTTCCAGCGCCGTTCCCGGCGGCAGCTCGGGCATGCCGAAGACGCGCGTCACCAGCGGCAGGCGCTCGAAGCGCACGAGGTTTTCCTTGATCAGCGTGGCGGGTGCCATTTCGATGCCTTCCTGCAACAGGTAGCGCAGACACCAGTAGCGCTCCATGCTGCGCTGCACGTTGCTGTAGGCGTCGTAGGCGAACTCGAAGTCGCGGATGGCGGAGAACAGGGCTTCGCTGTTCGGCGCGTAGGGCGGCGTGTCGCCCTGCAGCATGGCGATGATCTGGCGCTGATTGAGCAGGTCGACGTAGCGCCGCAGCGGCGAGCTGGACCAGGCGTACTGCGCCACGCCCAGCCCCTGATGGGGCCCCGGGCTGGTGCTCATGCGCACCTTGCCGTTGTTCTGGCTGCGATAAATGGCGGCCACACCGGCTTCGCTGAGCTGCTTGGCCCAGTGCGAATTGACCTGGATCATCAGCTCCGACACCACCTTGTCGATGGGCGAGCCACGCGGCCGTTCGGTCACCGTGACGTGCTCGCCGTCGATCTCGAAGTTGTAGTCCTTGAACTGGTTCTGGCTGCCGACCTTGCCGCGCAACTCTTCGAGCCGGTTGGCGAACTGCCACAGCATTCCCAGTTCGGCCTTGAACGGATAATCCGGCCCATCTTCGCGCGCCAGGGTTTCCGCGTTGAACACCGGCTCCAGCGTGTCGTGGCGCAAATTGGTGGCGATATGCACGTGTTCCAGGCGGCTTTCCACGGAGAGAATTTCGAAATCTGGGGATACGTCGAGGTACATGGACAGCGCCGGGTTGGAGGTGCCTTCGTTGAGGGTGAACTGTTCCACCACCTCGTCCGGCAGCATGGTGATCTTGTGTCCCGGCATGTATACCGTCGACATGCGCTGCAGGGCCACGTTGTCGAGTGCGGAACCCGCCTCGAAACCAAGCGCCGGCGCGGCGATGTGGATGCCGACACGCCAGTTGCCGTTGGGCTGCTTGACCACCGAGAAGGCATCGTCGATTTCGGTGGTGGCGGCGTCGTCGATGCTGAAGGCTTCGGCCTCGGCCAGCGGTAGCTCGTGTTCGCGGGCGAATTCGCCCACCGGGTCGAAGCCGATGCCGCGCGGGAAATTCTCCAGCACGAAGCGCCGGTAGTGGTAATCGTGGCTCGAGGGGATGGCGCCGCACAGCTCCAGCAATTTGACCGCGGTGGTGCCGGTGTCGGCGCAGGCTTTCTCCAGCGCCTTGTATTCGAGGCAGTTCTTGTCCGCCCGGTAGAGCAGCATTTCCACGACCTGGGGCGTGAACGCCTCGGGCAGGATGGAGGCGCTCAGCTGGCTGACGTAGCCGGCCACGGTGGCGGCCTGCTGGCGTTTTTTTTCCTCGGACGCCAGGGCGGCCTTGAGGTTTTCCTCGGGGGCGGCCTTGTAGCGGCCCTTGCCCTTCTTGTAGAAATACATCGGCGCTGCATGCAGCCGCAGGGCGACCGCGGCCGCCTCGACCGGGGTGGGCGCATGGCCGTAGTAATCCTGCGCCAGTTCGTTGAACATGAATTCGTCGGCGCCGCAGCATTCCCACAGGAAAGGGGTGTCGAGCTCGGCCGCGACAGCGTCGGCGGCATCCATAAAGCCGGCCAGGGGCGGGGTCTCGAAGCGCAGCAGCACGTTGCTGGCCTTGATCTTGGCGCGCTTGCCGTGGGGTGTTTCCACCTGCAGGGAGGAGCCGGCATCGGACATGACGTTCGCCACCTTGATGGCGCCGTCCTCTTCATACAAAACGTTCATGCAAAATTCCGTGAGGGGTAAGGGGTGAGGGGTGAGGAAGGTGATCGGAGAGGGCGAATTTTCGCCTCACCCCTCACGCCTCACCCCTAACCTGTGCGGCCAGCGCCGCCAGCAGCTTGCCATGCACGCCGCCGAAGCCGCCGTTGCTCATGACTAGCACCTGGTCGCCGGGACGGGCGGCACTGACGACGGCCGCCACCAGTTCACCCAGGTCGTCGAATGCGGCGCCCTTGGCGCCCAGCGGGGCCAGCGCCGCCGCCGCGTCCCAGCCCAGGTTCGCGCCGTAGCAGAACACCAGGTCTGCGTCCGCCAGGCTGGCGGGCAGGGCGTCTTTCATCACGCCCAGCTTCATGGTGTTGGAGCGCGGTTCGAGCACCGCGAGGATGCGCGCGTCGCCCGTTTTTTGCCGCAAACCGGCGAGGGTGGTGGCGATGGCAGTGGGATGGTGGGCGAAGTCGTCGTACACCGTGATGCCGTTCACCACGCCGCGCACTTCCATGCGCCGCTTGACGTTCTGGAACAGGCCCAACGCGTCGATGCCGATATCGGACGGCACGCCGGCGTGGCGCGCTGCGGCGATCGCGGCCAGTGCGTTCATGCGGTTGTGCTCGCCCATCAGGTTCCAGCGCAGCGTGCCCTGGAAGGCTTCCCTGAAGGCGATGGTGTCAGCGCCGCCGATCATCCAGCCGTCGGCCACGCCGAACTTTTCCACCGGCGTCCAGCAGCCGCGCTGCAGCACGCGTTCCAGGCTGGCTTCCCGGCCGTTGGCGACGATCAGGCCGTTGCCCGGCACGCTGCGCACCAGGTGGTGAAACTGGGTTTCGATGGCGGCGAGGTCGGGAAAAATGTCCGCGTGGTCGAACTCCAGGTTGTTCAGTACGGCCGTGCGCGGGCGGTAATGGACGAACTTGGAGCGTTTGTCGAAGAAGGCGGTGTCGTATTCGTCCGCCTCGATGACGAAAAAGGGCGAGTCCGTGAGGCGCGCCGAAATGCCGAAATTCTGCGGCACCCCGCCGATCAGGAAGCCCGGCTCGAGATTGCCGTATTGCAGAATCCACGCCAGCATCGACGAGGTCGTGGTCTTGCCGTGAGTGCCCGCTACCGCCAGCACCCATTTGTCGCGCAGCACGTTCTCCGCCAGCCATTGCGGGCCGGAGATGTAGGGCAGGCCGCGGTTGAGAATTTCTTCCATGAGTGGGTTGCCGCGGCTGACCACGTTGCCGATGACGAACATGTCCGGTTCCAGCCCGATCTGTTCCGCGTCGAAGCCCTGGATTAGTTCGATGCCTTGAGCCTCGAGCTGCGTGCTCATGGGCGGATAGACGTTGGTGTCGCAGCCGGTAACCTTGTGGCCAGCCTGCTGGGCGATGGCGGCGATGCCGCCCATGAAAGTACCGCAGATGCCGAGTATGTGGATATGCATAGGGGGCGAATTATAGCCTGAACAAGGGCTTAACGCGAAACACGCGCAGCGAAACAGGGACGTGCACCCCTGTTTTTCAGGGCCGCGGCTAGAGGCGGTGATCGGCCAAGGCGGCGGTTCCCGGTATCTGGAATACTTCGAGAACGCCGTCGCTGATTTTCTGCGCGCGACTGCCCTTGCTGTCGCCGAACACCGTGGCGCCGAGAATTTCCGCGACGTTGAGCGAGATGCCGTAATAAATGTGGCGGCTGCGTTCCCCTCCGGCGTTCGGTTCGTAGCCACGCGTGCCATAGCCCAGTGCCAGTTCGAAGTAGCGCAGCGGTTCGATCTTGCGCAGGGCGGGTACGCCGCTGGCCTTGAGTGCCAGCAGGTACGTCTGGCCGCTATGATCGTCGACGATGTCCACCTGGTTGAGGCGCCGCGCGTCGCTGGACGGCCAGTACATGAGGCGGAAATCGACCAGCTTGTCGAGATCCGGCTGTTTCTCCATCAACAGGCCGAGACCGGTACCCACTGTGTTCATGATCAGGTCTTCCTTGCTGAAGCGGAAGCGCTGCGAATAGCCGTCGCCGACTTCCACTGCCAGCATGGCTCCCCAGGCGGTGGCCGCGGCCAGCCACGAGGCGGTTTCGCGGTCGTTGCCGGCCCATTCAAAAGCGTCGGTCAGCAGGCGCGTGCCGACATAGGTCGAGTACATGTGGCCCAGTTTGTCGGCGCCGCCCGTGTAGGTGTTTTGGCCGAACCAACCTTCGTTGACCGTTCTGAAGCTGGAGCTCATGCTGTCCTGCCACCAGTGCGACGCGCCGTAGGCCAGTACGCCCCCTACCGCGCCGCCGATCAGAAGGCGCGTGCGGAACTGCTTTTGCGCCGCCGTCAGCGAGGGATCGCTGCCCAGATCAGGCAATGAGGGAGATTGAAAAACGATGCGCTGCTCTTGCGCGGGGGCCGGATCGGCATGCGCCGCAGGCAAGCAGCAGAAGGCCGCTACTACGATTGCCAGAACCCCGGGTCTAAAGCGATTCCCTTGCATGGCTGATCTCCGCAATCACCGGCGCATGGTCGGACGGACGCTCCAGTTTGCGCGGCTCGATGTCGACCGAGCATGAGGTGCAGACCGGCGCGAGCGCATCGCTCAACAGGATGTGATCGATGCGCAAGCCCAGCTTACGCCGGAAAGCGTTCATGCGGTAGTCCCACCACGTGAACGTGCCCTCGGCCTGCGGGAACAGGCGGAAACTGTCCTGCAGCCCGATCTGCAGCAGCTTGCGGAAGGCTTCGCGCTCCGGCGCGCTGCACAGCACCTGGCCTTCCCATGCCTTGGGGTCGTGCACGTCGCGGTCTTCCGGCGCGATGTTGTAATCCCCTAGCAGGGCCAGCTTCGGGTGGCGCGTCAATTCGTCCTTGAGCCAGGCGGTAAGCGCTTCCAGCCATTGCAGCTTGTACTGGTATTTGTCGGAATCCACGCTCTGGCCGTTGGGCACGTAGACGCATACGATGCGCACGCCGTTGAGCGTCGCGGCCAGCACCCGCTTTTGCTCATCCGCATAGCCCGGGATGCCCGTGCTCACATTCTGAGCAGGCTCCCTGCTCAGAATGGCCACGCCGTTATAGGTTTTCTGGCCGGAAAAAACGACCTGGTATCCCGCCGCCTCGATTTCCGCGCGCGGGAAATTCTGGTCTTCGAGCTTGAGTTCCTGCAGGCAAAGCGCGTCGGGCTGGTGAACCTTGAGCCAGTCCAGCACCTGGGGCAGGCGCACCTTGAGGGAGTTGACGTTCCAGGTGACTATTTTCATATTCTTGAAGTGGCGCGCTACTTGTCGGTCCAGGGGTGAGCGGGTGCCGGCTTTTCACCTGTGGCGGGCTTGTCTTTTGCGCCGGCTGCAGGTGCTGGCTTCTTGGGTGCTGTGCTTTTCGGATAACCGGCCG
>JBDKRR010000186.1:0-5337 GCA_039683315.1 Sulfuricella sp. | reverse complement strand
CTCCGAAAATCATTTTGCGCGCCACCAGGCGTTTCGCCGCCGGCAGCAGGTCCAGTGCCGCCAGCCCGAGCCCGCGCCCGATGCCGACACCCGCGTAATCATTGGAAAACAGCCGCACCAGCAGATCGGTGAACAGGATGCTGCCGCCGGTATCGCGGCGGCGCCCGTCGCGGTAACGCTGCAGCATGGCCGGTCCGCCGATCTCGGCATGGGGTGTGTTGAGGATTTCCTCCCCCAGTTCCCACGCGTCGCGCAAGCCGAGGTTGAACCCCTGCCCCGCTACGGGGTGCATGGCCTGGGCGGCATTGCCGATCAGGGCCATACGCTGCGCCGTGACCGGACGGGCGTATTTGAGGCTGAGAGGGAAGCTGGCGCGCTTGCCGGCAGCGGTAAAAGCGCCGAGCCGGTCGCCGAAGCGTTCGTGCAGCTTGGCGAGGAAAGCGCTGTCGTCGAGTTGCATCAGGGTTTCCGCTTCGTCCGGCCGGGCGGTCCACACCAGGTCGTAACCCGCGCCGGAAGGCAGCAGCGCCATCGGCCCTAACGGCGTGAAGCGTTCGAAGGCGACATGGCGGCGCGGCCGCTCCACGGTGACATGGCAGATTACCGCGGTCTGGTCGTAATCCACCACGTGCCGTTCCACTCCGGATACCTGGGCCAGACTGCGCCCGCCGTCGGCGAGCACCAGCAGGCTGGCGGTCACTTCGTGCTGTTGTCCGCCGTGTTCGAACTCCGCCACGCCGAATCCGGGCGTGGATTTCACGCTGCTGACCACGGCGCCGGTCAGATAGAGCGGGTTGGCCTGGCGCAGCGCCTGGTGCAGGGAGGTGCTGAGCGCGGAGTAGTTGACCACGTAACCCAGCGCGTCCACCCCGCTTTCGGATGCAGTTAGCAGCGCTCGCCCGAACCCGCCGCGCTGTGAAATGTGTATGGTTTCTATCGGCGTTGCGCCCTCGATGCTGTCCCACACGCCGAGGCGCTGCAGCAGGATTTTCGCGCCGTAGGACAGGGCCAGGGCGCGCGGGTCCGCCGGGCGGGGAAAGTCGTTCTGGGCTTCCAGCACCATTACCTTGCGTCCGCTGTCCTGCAGTGCCAGCGCCAGCGCCGCGCCAGCGGGCCCGCCGCCGATAACGAGTACGTCTACGTGATTGGGGATTGTCATTGCGAGGAGGCGCCAGCCGACGAAGCAATCTTGTATTTCTGCGGCGAAGCAAAGAGCGAGATTGCATCGCTTTGCTCGCAATGACGGGTATTAAATTTCATCATACAAATCTTTCCAGTTCGGATTGAACCCATTGATCAAATCCAGCTTGTCCTGCCTCGACCCGCCCTTGATCTGTTTTTCACGGCTGATCGCGCCGTAAGCATCCTCACCCGTTTCAAAATATACCAGCTTATGTACGCGGTAGCGTTTGGTAAAGCCTTCATGAACATCCGTTTTATGCTCATAAACCCTGCGTTTAAGGTCATTCGTGACGCCGGTGTAAAGTACCTTGTTGTTCTTATTGGTGAGGATGTAAACGAAAAACTGGCGCGGCATCACCTCACCCCACTGTCATTGCCCCACGGGATTCCGATCCACTACGAACTGAAGTTCGTGTGGAATCGTATACGAGGAGCAAAGCGACGAAGCAATCTTGCTCTCGCCTGTCTGCGCAAAAAAAACAGATTGCTTCGTCACTGCGTTCCTCGCAATGACATTAGAGCTTCGATCTCCGCCACGGTCTTCGGCGCCCCGGCGCTGAGGAGCTCGCAGCCGTCATCGGTCCCTGCCGCATCGTCCTCGATGCGGATGCCGATGTTCCAGAACTGTTCCGGCACGTTGTCGGCCGGGCGGATGTAGCAGCCCGGCTCAACGGTCAGCACCATGCCCGGCTTGAGCGTCCGCCACTCGCCGCTCTGCTTGTATTCGCCCACGTCGTGCACGTCCATGCCCAGCCAGTGGCCGGTGCGGTGCATGTAAAACTGCTTGTAGCTTTCCTTTTCCAGCACTTCGTCGAGGCTGCCGTGGCACAGGCCGAAATCGATGAAGCCCTGGGCCAGCACCTTGAGCGCCGACTCGTGAGGCTGGTTCCAGTGGTTGCCGGGTTTCACGTGGAACAGCGCGGCCGCCTGCGCCGCCAGCACCAGTTCGTAGACATCCTTCTGTGCCGCGCTGAACTTGCCGTTGACCGGGAAGGTGCGGGTGATGTCGGAGGCGTATCCGTTCAGTTCGCAGGCGGCGTCGATCAGCAGCAGATCGCCGTCCTTGAGTGGGGCGTCGTTGAACACGTAATGCAGCACGCAGGCGTTGGCCCCGCCCGCCACGATGGAGGTGTAGGCCGGTGCCTGGGCGCCGTGGCGGCGGAACTCGTGCAGCAGCTCGGCTTCGATTTCGAACTCGTTGCGGCCCGGCCGCGTCTGCTGCATCGCCCGGATGTGGGCGGCGGCGGAAATCTCGCCGGCGCGGCGCATGGTGGCGATTTCCGCGGCGTCCTTGACGAGGCGCATTTCGTCCAGCAGCGCACGCACGTCCTGGATCGCCCCCGGTGCGGTGATGCCGCTGCGCACCTGCTCGCGCACGCTGTTGAGCCAGCCGACGGCGCGGGCGTCCCAGGCGCTGTCGGCGCCGAGGTGAAAGAACAGGCTGGGCTGGTCGGCCAGCAGCTTGGGCAGCATTTCGTCGAGCTGGGCGATGGGGTAGGCTTCGTCGAAGCCAAGCGCCTCTTTTGCCCCTTCCGGACCATGGCGGAAGCCGTCCCAGATCTCGCGTTCAAGGTTTTTCTCGCGGCAGAAGAGAATACTTTTTGCGGGATTTCCTGACAGCAATACCAGCACCGCTTCCGGTTCCGAGAAGCCGGTCAGGTAGTGAAAATAGCTGTCGAAACGGTACGGGAAATGACTGTCCCGGTTGCGCACGCGTTCCGGCGCCGTGGGAATGACCGCGACCCCGGCCCCCATGGCGGCCGCGAGGCGCAGGCGGCGTTGCTGATATACTTGGACGTTGCTCATTGGAAGATATTCGATAGAATTCGCATGATTATTCAGGATTTACCCGGCAAAAGCAAAATGACCAATTTCCGTAAAATCGGTTTCCTCCTCGCCGCCGTGGCGGCTTTCCAACTGTCTGGCTGTTCCTCGGTCGCGCCGCGCGCAGAACGTCCCGCAGCCGTTGCCGCCAAGCCGGTCAAGGGCGGCGGCTATTATCTCGACGACGGGCCGGGCGACAATCCCCCCGCCAATCTCGATGCCATACCCGACGCCGAGCCCAAGCTCGAACCTTTGCACAAGTTTGCCAACCGGCCCTATACCGTGCTGGGCCAGACCTATACCCCGGCCACCCGGCTCGGCCCGTACAAGGCGCGCGGCATCGCTTCCTGGTACGGCCGCCGCTACCACGGCCAGAAAACCGCGGTGGGCGATACCTACGACATGTACACCATGAGTGCCGCCCACCCCACGCTGCCCATCCCCAGCTATGCCCGGGTGACCAATCTCAGCAACGGCAGATCGGTCGTGGTGCGCATCAACGACCGCGGGCCGTTCCACAGCAACCGCCTGATCGACCTTTCCTACACCGCCGCATACAAACTGGGCGTGCTAAACGGCGGCACCAACCAGGTCGAGGTGGAAAGCATCGACCCCGGCAATTACCAGGTGGCGGCAGGAAAACCCGTGATGAATGCCGCTGAGGTCGGCCCCGTGCCGCTCCAGCCCACGCCTGTTGCCGTGGCGCAGCCGCTGGCGCCGCCCGCCGAGAAAGTCGCCGCCATGCCTGCAGTGCCGCCTGCCACCGGAGCGGATGGCAGCGTATTCTTGCAGCTCGGCGCGTTCAGCTCGCGCGAAAATGCCGAGAACTTCAGCGGCAAGATGAAGCTGGGCCTGGGGCCGCTGGTTGAAAAAATCCAGATCGTGGGCGCCGGGGGGCTGTTCCGCGTGCGCCTCGGGCCTTATGCCAGCCGTTCGGAAGCCAGCCAGGTCGCCAGCCAGATCGGCCAGGCGGCGAATATTTCTCCGGTCATCGCGCGCTAGCGGAGCACCTAGCAGGAAATTTCATGGGCAGCAGGAACCCGGCCAGCGAGCGGCTGTCTGCTATAATTTTGCCGCTCTCACCTACGGAATTTATATGAAACGCCTGTTGCTGATTTTCGCCGTACTGTTCTTCTCCACCCTGGCCGCCGCCGAGCAGGTCCTGCCGCTCCCGCCCGCCCCGCCCATAGCGGCGCGTGCCTACCTGCTCGCCGATTTCCCGAGCGGGCGTCTGCTGGTGCAGCAAGGCGCCAACGATCGCATCGAACCCGCGTCGCTCACCAAGCTGATGACGGCCTACCTGACCTTTGCCGCGCTCAAGCAGGGGCGTCTCAAGATGGACCAGGTGCTGCCGGTTTCGGAGCGCGCCTGGAAAACCGAAGGTTCGCGCATGTTCATCGAGCCCAATCGGCCGGTAACGGTAGTGGAACTGATCCAGGGCATGATCATCCAGTCCGGCAACGACGCCTGCATCGCGCTAGCGGAGGGCGTGGCGGGGAGCGAGGAAGTGTTCGCCTCGATGATGAACCAGCAGGCCGTGCGCCTGGGAATGAAAAACACCCATTACATGAACGCTACCGGCCTGCCGCACGCGCAGCACTACACCACGGCTTACGACCTTTCCCTGCTGGTGGCGGCGATCATTCGCGACTTCCCCGAGTACTTCAAGTTTTACTCGATGAAGGAATACCGCTACAACAATATCACCCAGCTTAACCGCAACCGCCTGCTGTGGCTCGATCCCACGGTGGACGGCATGAAAACCGGCCATACCGAATCCGCCGGATACTGCCTGATCGCCACCGCCAAGCGCGACCCGATGCGGCTGATCTCGGTTGTGCTGGGAACGACCTCCGACCATTTGCGCGCAACCGAAAGCCAGAAACTACTCAACTACGGCTTCCAGTTCTTCGAAGGCAAGCGCCTTTACGCCAAAAACCAGACCATCTCCAACCTGCCGGTCTGGAAAGGCAGCGAGAAGACGCTCAAGGCTGGTCTCAGCCAGGATCTCCTGATCACCCTGCCCAAAGGCTACTACAGCCGCATCAAAGCTACGGTGACCAGCAAACAGCCCTTGCTTGCGCCGATTTCCGCAGGCCAGGTGGTCGGTGCAATCCATCTCACGCTGGACGACAAGCCCTTCGCCGATTACCCGCTGGTGGCACTGGAAAATGTGGCGGTGGGGAATATCTTCGGGCGTGCGCTGGATACCATCAAGCTGTGGTTCAAATAGTCTATCTGAACGGCGCCTTCCTCCCGCTGGAAGACGCCCGCGTGCCGGTGCTGGACCGCGGCTTCATCTTCGGCGATGGCGTGTACGAGGTAATCCCG
>JBDKRR010000185.1:0-5152 GCA_039683315.1 Sulfuricella sp. | reverse complement strand
TGGCGGAAATATGGCCAGCGATTCAGGCGCAATTCCCTCATCTGCGTTAAACGTAGGTCAGCCAACTCGTCTGTGTTTGCGATGGGTGTCAAACGGCGGGTCCGTTTGGGCCAACGGGAAATTGATTTTCGGCATTGGATTCACAGCAGGCCCAGCATCAGCAAGAAAGATCAGGATTGGGGCGCGGTTCAGTTCAACGGAGGCGCTGACAAGCGGGGTCATAAACGGGGTTGCTGTATGGGGCCGCGCTATCTCTGATGCAGAGCTGGTTGCTGTTTCAGAAAACCCCTGGCAGCTATTCCAGCCTGTTCAGCGCCGCATCATGGTGTCGTTGGGCGGTGGCGGCGGCGAGGTCACGCTGTCGGTCGCAGACAGCACGCATGGGCACACAGCAGACGGCCTAACGGTTTCGACTGCATCGGCGCTGGTGGTGGCAGAAGCGAGCCACGCGCACACAGCCGATGCCCCAACCCTCAGCACTGGCACGAGCCTGTCGGTTGCCGAGTCGCTGCACTCGCACACCGCCGATGCTCTGACGCTGACGACAACCTCGGCTCTGGCTGTCTCGGACGCGAGCCACAGCCATACATCCGACAACCTGACCATCACCGCGACCACCGGGGACACCCTGGCGGTTCAGGAAGCAACCCACGCACACAGCGCTGACGCAATCGCGCTGACCACTGTCCAGCATCTGGCGGTGGCTGATGGTGTGCACACCCACTCTGCGGACTCTGTGGCTCTGGCCACGCAGATTCTGCTGACGGTTTCCGATTCGGCTCACGCCCACACAGCAGAGAACATCACGCTGTCGGATGTGCCCTCGCTGGTGATCGCTAGCGTCATGCATGCCCATGCGGCTGACTCGGTTGCGCTGACTTCCGAGGCATGGCTAGCTGTGCAGGATGCCTTGAATGCGCACCAGGCCGACAACGTGTCCCTGTCCGCCTTCGATGCTGACGATGAGCTTTACCCGCTGTCTGGCCTCTCGCAGAACTGGCCGATCAACGGCGCGCAGAACTTCCCATTGGGCGGTCAGCGGCAGAAATTTCCTTTGGAGTGAACGATGGCCCTTGAAGTCGAAGATGGAACCGCGAAGGCCGATGCCGAAAGCTACCTGTCAGTGACTGATGCGGATAGCTACTTCGCCAATCGCGGCTACACGCTGTGGGCAACCATGTCCACCAACGAGAAAGAGCAGGCGCTTCGACGTTCGGCTGACTACATGAAGGCCGCCTATGGCCCCCGGTGGCTTGGTTATCGGGTGAGCGCATCGCAGGCACTGGACTGGCCGCGCTCTGGTGTGGTGGCGCGTGGGTTCTCCGTCGCGTCGGATGCCATCCCTACCGAAGTCAAGAATGCGTGCGCAGAGCTGGCATTCAAAGCGGCAGGCGGTGATCTGGCCCCAGACATCGGCCAGCGTGCACTGCGTGAGAAGGTGGACGTGATCGAAGTGGAATACGACCGCTACAGCCCGCAGTTCACGCAGTTCCGAGCGGTGGACAACATGCTGGCTCCTTTCCTCAGTGACTTGGGCGGCGCAGTTCGCCGGGTGGTGCGGGCGTGAGCTTCGACTACGGCACCACCGCAGCGACTGCTGCGCGCCTGATCGCCCGTTTCGGCTCCAAGGTTGTGCTGACGCGATCTGTCCCTGGTGCATACGACCCTGCAACGGGCGCACCCGCTGCCCCGACCGTGACGACGCAGAGCGTGGACGCGGTGATGCTGGACTTCCCCCAGCGCTACATCGACGGCACCCTGATCCGCGCCGGTGACCGCAAGGTGCTCGTTTCTGCTGTGGGCACCACCGCCCCGATGGCTGGCGACACGATGGCATGGGAAGGACAGAGCTTGGTGGTCATCAACGCCAAGAAGCTGGGCCCGGCTGGTCCTGCTGTGCTGTTCACGCTTCAGGTGAGAACGCCATGAGCTGGAGCATCCCACTGGACCGCCTGGCCGAAAAGACCGGCCTGAAGCTGGACACCGTGGCCCGCAAGGTGACGCTCGACCTGTTCACCTCCGTGGTGCAGAAGTCCCCGGTGGATACCGGCCGGTTCAAAGCGAACTGGAACGTGGGCACCACGCCGAACCTGAGCTTCACGGCATCGACCAACGCCAGCCGCGGGCTGTCTGAGGCGCAGAAGGCCATCGGCATCTCGTCCGGTGGGGTCGTGTACCTATCGAACGGCCTCCCGTATGCCCGCCGCCTCGAATACGGCTGGAGCGGCCAAGCCCCTGCCGGCATGGTCCGCCTCTCCGTGCGCGAGTTCCGACAGTTCGTTGAAAGGGCCATCCAATGAGCCAGAAGATCGTGCGCGCTGGGCTGGAAAAGAAGCTGAAGGCCTGGGCCGATGCTCAGACGCTCCCCGTTGCATGGGAAAACATCGGCTTCACCGCGCCGGCCACTGCCTACGTGCGTGCCTTCCTGCTGCCTGAACAGGTGCTTTCGCAGACCCTGGACAAGCTGCACCGCCGATTCGCCGGCATCCTGCAAGTCGATCTGGTCATGCCCATCAACGGAGGGGCAGCGCCTGCCGAGACACTGCTGGCCAGCCTGCTGACCGCCTTCAACCCCGCCACCTCGTTCACCGAGAGCGGCGTTCTGATCTACATCACCGACCCTGCCAGCGCTGCCCCTGCGCTGACCGAAGCCAACCGCTACACCGTGCCCGTGTCGATCCCCTACGCCGCGCACGTCATCTGATCCCCTCCCGCCCGTTTCGGGCATCTGCAAACCCAGCCGCTTTTGAGCGGCTTTTTTCATTCCCGAATCGAAAGGAAAAATCATGGCTGTCTCTCTGCCTAACGGCTCCATCGTTGCCATCGCCAGCGGCTACAGCGCCGCCAAGACGGTGAGCGCTCTCACCAACGCGAATCCCGGCGTGGCCACCTCTGCGGCACACGGGTTGACTGATGGCAAGTTCATCGAAGTCACCAGCGGCTGGTCTCGCCTGAACAACAAGATCGTGCGCGTTGACAACTCGACCACCGGCACTTTCGAGCTCGAAGGCATCGACACCACCAGCACCCAACGCTACCCGACCGGCTCGGGCATCGGCTCGGTGCGCGAGATCACCGGCTTCACTCAGTTGGCCCAGATCGTCGGATCCACCTCTGAAGGCGGAGAGCAGCAGTTCACCACCTTCCAGTTCCTGGAGGCCGACGCCGAGGTGCGCATCCCCACCAACAAGAGCGCGGCCGGCATCACCTTCACCGTGGCCGACGACCCGACCCTGGCCGGCTACATCCTGGCTCAAGCTGCCAACGATGACCGCCTGCCGCGCGCTGTTCGTGTGACGCTGCCGAACGGCTCTGTTCTGCTCTACAACGCCTACATCAGCCTGTCGCCGATCCCATCGCTGACCGTGAACGAGATCATGACCGTCGAAGTCACGCTCTCGCTGCTGGCTGAGCCTGTTCGCTACGCCGCCTGATGCTGAAGCTGCAACAAGCGCCCACCTTCGTCGGGAAGGTGGAGATCCCCCTGCCGGGGGGCAAGGTGGCGCAGGTCACCTGCACCTTCAAGTGGATGCACCGCAAGGACGTGCACACGTTCTACCGGCGCATTCACATGCTGTCCCTGATGGGCAAGTGGCACATGCGCCTGGCGCAGCGGATCGTCCGCGCACTGGGCCATGTTCCCGGCCTCAAGGGGTGGGCACAAGACCGCACCGTCACCTTCCGCGACACCTTCGACATGCTCAACGAGGTGATCGAGTCGTGGGAAGGTGTGGACCTGCCGTGGTCGCGCGAGGCATGCGATCTGCTGATCGCCCAGCACCCGAACGCCGGGATGCTGTTTATGGGCGCATGGGCCAAGGGACTGTCGGAGAACCGGCTGGGAAACTGAGGGGGGCCTGCCGGGACTTGTACCGACCGGCCCCGACCAAGCAGGAAGCCGAGGCCCTGGGCCTGACGCTTGAGGAAGCCACCAGCGTGTTCTACGTCTGGCCGGACAACGCAGAGGCCATCAACACCTTTGAGCTTCTGGCTGGGCAATGGCGGGTCGGCATGAATGGCGCCTACTCCCTTGACTATGGCTCTATCCCAGTAGTGCTCAAGCTCAACGGCGTGCCCGCTGAGAAGTGGACCGACCTGTTTGCTGATCTGCGAGTCCTTGAAGACGAGGCGCTCTCGATCATCCGAAGGAAAAAGAATGGCTGAAGTCACGCAATTGGTGCTCGCGGTTGACAGCCGGCAGGTGAGGACCGCCACGGGCGATCTGAACAAGTTCGGCCAAGCCGGCGCCGCAACCGAAAAGCAGGCGGTCTCCCTCGGCCGGGCCTTCAAGGGCATGGGCAGCGCTGTCGGCGTGGCTGTCGCGGCGCTGGCCTCCAGCGAGATCATCCGCGCCGCCGACGCCTACAAGAACCTGAACGCGCGCCTGCAGCTGGTGAGCAGGACCGCTGCAGAGTTCGCTCGCGCCCAATCCGAGGTGCTGAACATCGCCCAGCGCTCTGGCGTAGCGCTCCAGCAGACCGGCGACCTTTACGCCTCGCTGGCTCGATCAACCCAAGCGCTCGGCGTGTCCCAGGATGAACTGCTCGGGGTCACCGAGTCGATCAACCAGGCGCTGATCATCTCGGGCACGAGCGCCGAAAGCGCCCAGGCCGCGCTGGTCCAGTTGGGCCAAGGCTTTGCCGCTGGAGCGCTCCGTGGCGAAGAACTGAACAGCGTGCTGGAGCAGGCCCCGCGGCTGGCGCAAGCCATCGCGGACGGCCTTGGTGTGCCCATCGGCCAGCTTCGTGACCTGGGTGCGGCTGGCGAACTGACCGCAGAGAAAGTGTTCGGCGCCCTGCAAGGCTCCAGCGCCCGACTGAAGGCCGAGTTCGACTCCATCCCGCTGACTGTTGAGCGTGCGACCACGCAGGCGGCCAACTCCCTCTCGGTGCTGATCGGGGCCTTGGATGAGTCCACTGGCGCCACCGATTCCCTGGCCCAGGCAATCGGCTCGGTGGCTGGCTTCGTGAAGGAACTGGCGCAGGAAATCCAACGGGCCAGCAAGGGCGCCGAGGATGTTGGCCTCCTGGCTCGGGCGTTCACCATCATCAGTCAAACCGTCCGGGTTCTGTACTCGGATGTGGTGTTCGTGTTCAAGGGCATAGGGCGAGAGATCGGCGCCGTGGCTGCGCAGCTGGCCGCCCTTGGTCGT
>JBDKRR010000184.1:0-4036 GCA_039683315.1 Sulfuricella sp. | reverse complement strand
TGGCATTGTTAGAAAAACTCACTTTCTAAATTGTGGGCAAAGCGTGTCGAGTGCCGCTTGATAAATGGCGTCGGATAGCTCTTTCCCCCAAAATTGGTAGTAGTTTTCCTCTAAGAGTGTTTTCTTATCCATACCTCCGGATAATGCTTGGCAGACCCCTTTACCAAAATCATAAAAGCCACCCTCCATGCCAAGATTGCCTTTATCCTTTGCGGCCTTCAGTAATTCGAGAGTCTTTCCTGGTGGAAGTAATTCCATCAATCTTTCATTAAACTTCAGTACATCCGACGAGGCAGGCGTGCCCCGAGGCTTGGTGCTCTCTTGCAGGCGCTCGGTGCGGCGTTTCTGGAATTCTTGCTCCTTTTCCTGCCAGGTCTTAGAGGCCGGGTTCCCATCCGGGGTGCCAGCAGAAGGGGGCGGCGGTGGAACTTGAATTTCTTGTGCTTTCTGTTTGGGTGAAGGCGTTTCCGAATAATGAGTAACACCTTTCTCGTCAACCCACTTGTAAATGGTGGCACCTATGGTGGCCGCCGCAAGAACGAGTAGTAGAAAAGCCTGCGACTTCTTGGACATTTGGTCCTCCGAAAACCTATTTTCGCCTAACGAGGCTGTAGAAAAATCCGTTTTAGGGCAAAAACAGCATTGTATGTTGTTGATCTATAGGGGCGTGTTTTTTGCATTTTGAGTTTTTCTACAGCCTCGATGTCTGACAGAACCGGCTGGCGCGGCCATCGCGTAGAGCGTGTGGTAAATCGTTTCGTGGCTCACGCGTTGTGAGGGCTGGTCTGGATGCATGCCCTTGAGTGTGCCTGCAATTTGTTCGGGTGACCATTTCTTCTTGAGATGAGCCGCGACGACTTCAAATAATTCACCCCTACCACGAGCTTCAATGCCTTATGAGGCTTGAGTCGCAGACAGATTGCCTGTTCGCCAGCAAGGCTTGCAAGGTAGCCAGATTCAGACCTTATCTCACGATCAGATTCTCGTGAAATAGTGCTGGGAGAGCGTTTCAAAAATCGCCCAATTTCCCGCACACCCTTTCCTCCTCGGGACATCAACATAATCGTCGCTCGTTCTTCAGCACTCAACTGCTTGTACCGCTTTTCTGCTTTTTCCATCTCAACACCTTAACCTCTCCAAGGTGTTGCGGTTGATTATTGAGCGCGCCAACTATAAATGTCCTCTGCTAAGCCGTTCTTTAGCCTCCGGACTTCCATGTCTAGCTGCTTCTTGGTAAAGCGAAATTCCTTTCTCAATATCCTTTGGCATGCAGTAGCCGCTTTCGTATAGCACACCCAGAGAATAGAGAGCTTCCGGGGCTCCCTCATCAGCTAAGTTCTTTATCGTCTGCACCAACAAAGTAGAGCCCCCTCTTTGGTACACCCTCTCGTCCAACGTCTGCATTCTTGCGTTAGCCATTACAGGCAAAACCGCAATCAATGAAAGACATTCATATTCTTGATCTTTCGATAACTCGGCGCCTGAAGCTGAAGAAGCGCATGTCATTAGCACTAAGATCGACATACAAATTCGGATTACCATAGCATCCTCCTCCTTGATCGACGTACCCCTTAATCCTCGACGAAGATTAGGTCCAACGTTTAGCTTGAGGGGCGCGGAAACAGGCGGCGAAGCCGGCTGTTGGAGCGTCCCTCTCGAAGCGCGTGTTAGGCTCTACTCGCTGAGCGCAACTTACGTGCCCAATGGCTATGAACCTCGGTAACCTGATTTGCCCAAAACGTGAGCCGCCAAATCTGATCACGGCTGCCGTTGTAGAGGCCCTATCGGGTTGGTTTATTAACTTGGCATCAACTCTAAACACAATTTAAAATCAAGGCAATTGATATCCTTATCAGTCACCAACCGGCTTTTAACACCACCATGCCCACTCCCACAAATCCACCAAAACTAACGCAGATTGGCTCCGGCCGCGCTTCGCGCTTGCTGGAGCATAAAGATGTGCAGACGACAATGATTTACATCCATATTCTGAATCGCGGTGGCAAGGGCGTGCAAAGCCCTCTGGATTCCCTGTGATCGGGGAAGGCGCATCTCACCTCAACCGCCTGCGCTGGCACTGCCGGCGCGGGATGCTGGAACTTGATCTGGTGCTGGCGCGCTTTCTGGAGGAAAATTACGCTGGATTGACGGCGCAGCAGCGGCAGGAGTTCGAAAACCTGCTGCAACTGGAAGACCACGAGTTGTGGCAACGGGTTCGCAGCGAAGCTGTCACTGCATCTGTGGTGGAGCGGCTGTTGCGCGGCTGTCACGATAACTGAGAAAGAATTTGGAGAAATATATGGCAGAGCAGCGCAAGGCGTATCTCGATCTGGGCGATGGCCGTGGGCCGATAGAGTTACCGGTCTATTCCGGCACCGCTGGTCCGGATGTGGTGGATATCCGCAGCCTGGCCAAACTTGGCGTGTTTACCTACGACCCCGGCTTCATGTCGACGGCGAGCTGCAATTCCGGCATTACCTACATCGACGGGGATGCCGGCATTTTGCTGTACCGCGGCTATCCTATCGAGCAACTGGCCGAGCACGCCGATTTCATCGAGGTCTGCCACCTGCTGTATTACGGCGAGCTGCCGGACGCGGCGCAGAAAGAGTCGTTCGATACGATCATCCGCACCCACACCATGGTGCACGACCAGATCAACAATTTCTTCCGCGGTTTCCGCCGCGACGCGCACCCCATGGCGGTGATGGTGGGCGTGGTGGGCGCCTTGTCGGCGTTTTACCAGGATTCGGCCAACGTGGGTGACCCGCGGCACCGCGAAATTTCCGCGCACCGCCTGATCGCCAAGGTGCCGACCATCGCGGCCATGAGCTACCAGTCCAACATGGGCCAGCCGTTCGCCTACCCGCGCAACCGCTTGAGCTACGCGGCGAATTTCCTGCACATGATGTTCTCCACGCCGTGCGAGGAATACGAGCCCAACCCGGTGCTGGTGAAGGCGCTGGACCGTATCCTGATCCTGCACGCCGACCACGAGCAGAACGCCTCCACCTCCACCGTGCGTCTGGCCGGATCGAGCGGGGCCAATCCTTTCGCCTGCGTGGCGGCGGGTATCGCCTCCCTGTGGGGGCCGGCCCACGGCGGCGCCAACGAGGCGGTGCTGAAGATGCTGGAGGAAATCGAGGATGTGTCCAACATCCCCAAATTCATCGCGCGCGCCAAGGACAAGAGCAATCCCTTCCGCCTCATGGGCTTCGGCCACCGCGTCTACAAGAACTTCGACCCGCGCGCCCGGCTCATGCGCCAGACCTGCCACGAAGTGCTCAACGAACTGGGCATCTACGACGACCGCTTGTTCAAGATCGCGCTCGAACTGGAGCGGATCGCGCTGGAAGACGAATATTTCATCGAGAAGAAGCTCTACCCCAACGTGGATTTCTACTCCGGCATCATCCTGCGCGCCATGAATATCCCGACCAACATGTTCACCGCGATTTTCGCCATCGCGCGCACTATCGGCTGGATCTCGCAGTGGGACGAAATGATCACCGACCCGGAACAGAAAATCGGCCGTCCGCGCCAGCTCTATCGCGGCGCGGCGCAGCGCGATTTGGTACCGCTGAGTAAGCGGTGAGCGGTGAGCAGTGAGCCGTGCGCGCAGCTCACTGCTTACAGCTCGCTGCTCACCCATTTCAGAAAGGACTCACATGACCGTCATGCAGGCATTCCTCGACAACTCCTACCTCTACGGCGGCAATGCCGAGTTCGTCGAGGGCCTGTACGAGTCCTGGCTGGGCAATCCGGAGAGCGTCGGCGAGGAATGGCGGCGCTATTTTGAGCGCCTGCAGCAGGGCGATGGCGGATCGCTGCGCGACATCCCCCATGCGCCGATTCGCGAATCCTTCATCCAGTGTACCCGTGACCCCGCCGCGGCGAACCACTTGCTGGTGTGTTCTCCTTTCCTTGAGTTGGAACGCAAACAGGTCAAGGTGTTGCAGATGATCAACGCCTACCGTTTCCTCGGCGTACGCCACGCCAACGTCGATCCCATCAAGCGCTTCGAGCGTCCCCATGT
>JBDKRR010000183.1:0-3606 GCA_039683315.1 Sulfuricella sp. | reverse complement strand
ACCACCACCGGGGCGCGAGGGTCTTCCTTGACGACGACCTTCAGCCCGTTGGCCAGCTTGTGTTCGTATGGGTTTGCCACGACCATGCCGGAAAGCCCGAGCAGTGCCATGCCCAGCAACGCTTTTCTATACACGCAACCTCCTACTATTAAGCATCTGTTCGGGATAAAATGACGTGGATTATAAGCCATTCCACCGTCACAACAGGACAGACCTGATTGCCCATGTTTAGTTTCTTCAAGAAAACGGAACCGGTTGCCGAAGAGGTCGCGCAAAGCAAGCCTGAAAGCTGGGCGGCCCGCCTGAAGCAGGGACTTGCGCGTACGCGGGAACAATTCGGCAGAAAGCTGACGAACTTGTTCAGCGGCGGCGGCAAGATCGACGATGAGTTGTACGAGGAGCTGGAGACTATTCTCCTCACCTCCGATGTCGGCGTGACCGCAACCCAATACTTGCTCGACGACCTGCGCGCGCGCGTCAGGCGCGAAGGCCTGACCGAGGCGGCCGACCTGAAAGGGGCGGTGCAGCAATCCCTGCTGGCTCTGCTGCAGCCGCTGGAACAGCCGCTGGACATATCCGGCCATCGCCCGTTCATCATCATGCTGGCGGGTGTGAACGGCGCCGGCAAAACCACCACCATCGGCAAGCTGGCCAAGTATTTCCAGTCCCAGGGCAAATCGGTGCTGCTGGCGGCGGGCGATACGTTTCGCGCGGCGGCGCGGGAGCAGTTGATGGTGTGGGGCGAGCGCAATAATGTCACGGTGATCGCCCAGGAAGGCGGCGATTCCGCCGCCGTGATATTCGATGCCATCCATGCCGCCAAGGCGCGCGGCATCGACGTGGTCCTAGCGGATACCGCCGGCCGCCTGCCGACGCAACTGCATCTGATGGAAGAAATCAAGAAGGTCAAACGCGTGATCGCCAAGGCCGACCCCAGCGGACCCCATGAGGTGTTGCTGGTGCTCGATTCCAACACCGGCCAGAACGGCCTGGCTCAGGTCAAGGCCTTCGACGACGCGCTGCAGCTCACCGGCCTGGTGCTGTCCAAGCTGGATGGCACGGCAAAAGGCGGCATCATCGCTGCCATTGCGCGCGGCCGGCCGATACCGGTACGATTTATCGGGGTGGGTGAAAAAGTCGACGATTTGCGTCCGTTCGTGGCCCAGGAATTTGTCTCAGCCCTTTTCGAATAGCCGAACCCGCTCGGGGCCTTACAGCAGTCCCGTTATGAATTCCCATTCCTTGGGGTCGACCGGCGTAATGGAAAGTCTGTTGCCCGTCTGCAAAATTCGCATGTGCTCCAGTTCGGGATAACTGCGCAATTCCTTGATGCCCAGCAGGCGCGTTTTTTTGACCAGCTTCACCTCCACGTTGAACCAGCGCGGATTTTCGGGTGTCGCCTTGGGGTCGAAATATTTGTTGTTGCTGTCGAACTGGGTCTGGTCAGGGTAGGCAAGCTTGCTCACTGTCGCCAGGCCGACGATTCCTGGTTCGGCACAGCTGGAATGGTAAAAGAACACCTGATCCCCAACCCGCATCTGATCGCGCATGAAGTTGCGCGCCTGATAATTGCGTATGCCGTACCACGCCACGGTCTGGTTCGGCATGGCGGCGAGGTCGTCGACGCTGACGTCGGAGGGTTCTGATTTCATCAGCCAGTAGCGCATTTTGAGTATCCAGGATAGCGGAAACTTATTTTACCTTGGGAAAACGATACAGGCGACGTTCGGTGAGCGCGGCATCGAGCGGCATGTCCCACGGGTCGCGCGGAACCTGTTTGACTTTCTGGCATTCGTAGCCGACGCCGACCAGGTAGGGTTTGCGCCAGGTCTTGCGCCGTCCCAGGTAGGCCAGGCTGGTATCGTAGAATCCGCCCCCCATGCCAAGCCGATACCCCCTTTCGTCAAAGCCCACCAGCGGCATGAACAGCAAATCGAGCTGGCGTGCGCGTGCCGGTCGCGGCGACCAGTGTTCGTGAATGCCGTAGCGGTTGCGGTACCAGCTGGTGCGATCGGTGAGGCGGGTAAAGTTGAGTTTTTTCTCGAAGCGTTGCGGTACGACCGGCAAGTAACAAATTTTGCCCTGCCACAGTGCGTGGTTGAGCAAGGGCAGCAGGTCCATTTCACCTTCGAAGGGGAGGTAAAAACCGATGCGGCGGTACTTGAGAAACAGACCTTCACGTATCGCCGTCTGCAGCAGTCCCAGCGACGCGCTGCGCCGCTGATTGGGGCTAAGTTCGTTGCGCAGCTGGCGCAAATGGCGCCGCAATTGGGATTTGTTCAAGGTCGGGAGACTTAACTGTGCAAGTTAGGGAAGATAAGGCCCCCCGCGGGTGCCGTCAGGCTATCATCTTGAACACTGAGGTCCAAGACGGTTGCAGCTTGAGCACATCAGGTACATCCGTGAAGGACGCGCACAACAGTACTCAATACAGCCACAACCTGCTTACATAAATATTGGTTCAAAGAATATTTAGCCTAAACGAACACCGCAGGGGGACAACTCGGAAAGCGGGCTGTTAACGTCTGATTAACAACCGGCTAAAATAGATCGTCCTGGTCTGCCATTGCCTGCTCGATGTGAGCCTGCATGGAACCAATTCTACTCTTGAACTCGCCGATGTCAAAAGAACCGGCGATGCGCGTGTTTAGGAGTTCGTGGGTGATGTTCAGGGCAGCCATGATGGCGATGCGTTCCACGCCGATGACTTTTCCGCTGTCGCGGATTTCACGCATTTTGCGGTCGAGGTAATCCACCGAGGCGAGTAGCGCTTCCTGTTCGTCCTCCGGACAGGCAACGCGGAACTCCCGCCCCATGATGGCGACATCCAAGCCCTTTACTTCGCTCATTCCTGATTCTCCGGAATACGCTCGAGCAGGGATTCGAGACGGGTTTGCGCGCCCTGGATCTTGTCGCCCAGGCGTTTGCTGTCATTCTGTGCTGCCGCGAGTTGCTGGCGTAGCTGCATGTTTTCGGCGCGCAGGTGCTGGCACATTTGCACAATCTGCATGACCTTGTCTTCCAGTGCTTTCATTTCCGCTTGCATGCGCACACTATAATTTGAAAAATCCTGCTGGGTCAACTGGTAACGCCATATTTTAAAAGTATTTTGGCATTGTGTTCGAGTTTTGATTCCCAGGCTTTCATCGAGACGATGGGTTAAGCGGAGAACGAAATGCTTGTTTTTGGCGCCCAGTTTGTTATCGTGCGCGCATGCTCAAAGATGCTATCGATTTATTCGGCTTGCGCCGTGTTCTGGTGATCAAGCTGCGCCATCACGGTGATGTGTTGCTGACTTCGCCGGTTTTCTCCGTTCTAAAGAAGCATGCCCCTCATCTGGAAGTTGATGCGCTGGTTTACCGCGATACGGCGGATATGTTGAACTTGCATCCAGCAATCTCGGAAGTCCATACCATCGATCGCAACTGGAAAAAGCAGGGACTGTTGCGCCAGGCGAGCGCCGAGGCGCGGCTGCTCTCGCGCCTATGGCGGCGTCACTACGATCTGATTGTTCATCTCACCGAACATAACCGCGGCGCCTGGCTGACCCGCGTGCTTGGTGTAAAACACAGTGTGGCGCGCAAGATTCCGGCGCGCGGGCGTTTC
>JBDKRR010000182.1:0-2234 GCA_039683315.1 Sulfuricella sp. | reverse complement strand
GCAACGGGAACCACTCGAAATAGCTGCCGCCGGCAAACAGCACGATGAGGAGGATGGCGAAGAGGAAACTCGGGATGGCATAGCCCACGATGATGAGGGCGCTCGACCACACATCGAAACGGCTGCCGTCCCGCACCGCCTTGGCGATGCCAAGGGGAATGCAGGTGAGATAAACGATGAAAAAGGTCCATACGCCAAGGCTGATCGAAACTGGCAATTTGGAAACAACCAGCTGTGTTACCGACTTGTGATGAAAATAGCTCTCACCCAGGTCGAACACGGCGAAGTTTTTCATCATTTCCCAGAAGCGCACGGGAGCGGGCTTGTCGAATCCGTACAGCGCCTTGAGTTTTTCGATGCGCTCCTTGTCCATCCCGCGATCGCCGCGATAAATCTGCGCCGCGCCGCTGCTCGCCTCGCCGCCCGGCCCCTGCCCCTTGAGCTGGTGAATCAGCTGCTCCACCGGTCCGCCGGGCACGAACTGAATGACCGCGAAGGTGATCAGCAGCACGCCGAACAGCGTGGGGATCATGAGCAGGAGGCGCTTGAGGATATAAGCGAACATTAATCAATTCTCACTGTTTGGCCCAGCTGAAGCGCAACATCCATTCCATCGCCGAATAGTACAAGGGCAGCTGCTTCGGGAAACCGAACTTGTCCCAGTATGCCACCCGGTGCGTAGGGGTGAACCAGTTCGGCACCAGGTAATCGCCGTTGAGCAGCACGCGGTCCAGGGCATGGGTGGCGGTCACCAGCGCCTTGCGGTCGGGCGCGTAAACCACTTTTTCCACCATGGCGTCCACTATTGGGTCCTTGATGCCGATGACGTTGTTGGAACCTTCCTTGTCGGCCGCGCTGGAATGCCACAGGTTCATCTGCTCGTTGCCGGGAGACTGGGACTCGGGGAAGGCCTGCACCATCATGTCGAAATCGAAGGTATCGGAACGGCGCTGGTAAAGCGCAATGTCTACCGTGCGGTAGCTGGCCTGAATGCCGAGCCGGGCGAGATTGCGGGCGAAGGGGCCGACGATGCGCTCGAAGCCTTTTTCCGCCAGCAGTATCTCGAATTCCAGCGGTTCCCCCCGGGCATTGCGCAGCGCGCCGTCGCGGTAGGTCCAGCCGGCTTGCGCCAGCAGGGATTTGGCCTGACGAAGGTTGGCCCGCAACGAACCGGGCGGGTTGGTGGTGGGCGGCTGCCACGGCCGAGTGAATACCTCGGGCGGCAAACGGTCGCGATAGGGCTCCAGCAACTTCAACTCGTCGCCCTGGGGCACGCCCGACGAAGCCAGTTCGCTGTTGCTGAAATAGCTGTTGCAACGCTGGTACTGGCCGTAGAACAGGTTCTTGTTCGACCATTCGAAATCGAGCGCCAGTCCGATGGCCTGCCTGACGCGCTTGTCCTTGAAAATGTCGCGCCGGATATTGAACACGAATCCCTGCATGCCTGCGTTGTTGCTGTGCTTCAGTTCCGCCTTGCGGATCAGACCCTGGCTGAACTTCGGCCCGCGGTAGTCGCGCGCCCATTGCTTGGAATTGGAAACCGCGACGAAATCGAATTCGCCGGCCTTGAAGGCCTCCAGCTGAACGGTGGAATCCTTGTAATAAATGAACGCCACCCGGTCGTAGTTGAACATCCCGCGCCGGGTATTGAGGTCTTTGGCCCAGTAGCCCGGGTTGCGCCTGAAGCTGATCTTCTTGCCGAGCTGGACCTCTTCCACCCGATAGGGGCCGCTGCCCAGCGGAGAATCGGTGACGATCTTGTCGAAAGGCTTACCCTCTCCCCAGCGATGGGAAAAAATGGGAATCTGGCCGGTCAGGAGGTGCAGCTCGGGATTGACCTGGGCGAAATCGAAACGCACGGTGCGTTCATCCACCACTACCGCCCGCTTGATATCGGCCCAGTAGAAGCGGTATTGGGGTTGGGCCAGCTGGCTTTTCAGGGTATCGAAGGAAAATTTCACGTCCTCGGCCAGCACCGGCGAACCATCCGAGAATCTGGCCCTGGGGTCGAGCTGGTAAGTCACGGAAAGGCGGTCGCTGGCCAGTGCCACGTCCCGCGCCAGCAGGCCGTACTGGCTGAACGGCTCATCCAGGCTCTGCTCCATCAGGGTTTCGAACACCAGGTCGGTGATCCCTACCGCAGCGATGCCTTTGAGCAGGAATGGATTGAGGCTGTCGAAATTACCCACTGCGGACAAGGTGAGGCTGGCGCGTTTGGGGGCATCTGCATTGGC
>JBDKRR010000181.1:0-7942 GCA_039683315.1 Sulfuricella sp. | reverse complement strand
GCTCGCCGCCATCCTGCGCGAGACGGCCGGGGAAGCTGGCGTGCTGGCAACCCAGGGCAACTTCAACAACGATATCGGCATGCCACTCACGCTGCTGAAGCTGCGCGCGCAACACAAATATGCCGTGATCGAGATGGGCATGAATCATCCCGGCGAAATCGCCTATCTCACCGCCATCGCCCGCCCCGACGTGGCCGTCATCAACAATGCCGGCGCTGCCCATCTCGCCGGCCTGGGCAGCGTCGAGCAGGTGGCGCGCGCCAAGGGCGAGATTTTCTCCGGCCTGGCAGCGGACGGCGTAGCGGTGATCAACGCCGACGACGCCTTCGCACCACTGTGGAAACAACTCGCGCACGGCCACACCGTCATTGATTTCGGGCTGGAATCTGCCGCCCAGGTCAGCGCGACCTTCCAGCTCGCGCCTCTGGGCAGCGAACTGAAGATTAGCACCAAGACCGACGAATTCGCCGCGACGCTGCAGGTGCCGGGACTGCACAACGTGCGCAACGCCCTGGCGGCAACGGCAGCGGCAACGGCATTGGGCATAGCCACGGCGAAGATCGCGGCGGGCCTGCACCAGTTCGGCGGCGTCAAAGGCCGGCTGCAGCGCAAACCCGGCCTGCACGGCGCAACGCTCATTGACGACAGCTACAACGCCAATCCGGCCTCGGTGAAAGCCGCTATCGCGGTGCTCGCCAGCATGCCGGGCAAGAAAATCCTGGTGCTGGGCGACATGGGCGAACTCGGCCCCGGCGCCTGCGAGCTGCACCGCGAACTCGGCGCCGCGGCCAAACAGGCCGGCGTGGACATCCTCTTCGCCCACGGCGACCTGTGCCGCGAAGCCGCAGCGGAATTCGGGGAAAACGCCTGGTTCTTCGAGCGCATCGAAGAACTGCTCGCCGACCTGGAAAACCTGCTGGCGCCGGACGTAACGGTATTGGTAAAAGGGTCCCGCTTCATGCAGATGGAACGGGTGGTGAAAAGCTTTGAAGTGAGGAGTGAAGAGTGAGGAGTGAAGAGTACGCCATCAATCCGGGCGTGGTGAGAGAGCTTTTTCCCCTCACCCCTCCCCCCTCACTCCTCACGATTTTTCCGGAGGAAAAATGCTACTAGCTCTCGCCCAGTGGCTGGCACAGGACATCCGCGCTTTCAACGTGTTCAACTACATCACGCTGCGCGCGGTCATGGCGATCCTGACGGCCCTGATGATTTCCTTCCTGGTCGGCCCGACCATGATCCGCCGCCTCACCGCCATGAAAATCGGCCAGGCGGTGCGCGACGATGGGCCGCAAACCCACCTGGTCAAGAGCGGCACGCCGACCATGGGCGGCGCCCTGATCCTGGTGTCCATCGCCGTCACCACCCTGCTGTGGGCCGACCTGCGCAACCCTTACATCTGGGTGGTGCTGTTCACCACGCTGGGCTTTGGCGTCGTCGGCTGGGTCGACGACTACCGCAAGGTGGTCCACCGCAATCCCAAGGGCCTGTCCGCCAAATCCAAGTATTTCTGGCAGTCGCTGATCGGCGCGGGTGTTGCCGCCTACCTCGCCTACCGCGCCAACCTGCCGGTGCACACCGAACTGATCGTGCCGTTCTTCAAAAGCGTCTCCATCCCGCTCGGCGCAGTCGGGTTCATGGTGCTGACCTACTTCGTCATCGTCGGCACCAGCAACGCGGTCAACCTCACCGACGGCCTGGACGGGCTGGCGATCATGCCCACGGTCATGGTCGGCGGCGCGCTCGGCATCTTCGCCTACGTTGCCGGCCACTTCTACTTCGCCCGCTACCTGGGCATCCCCCACATTCCCGGTGCCGGCGAGCTGGCCATTTTCTGCGCCGCCATGGCCGGTGCCGGCCTCGGCTTCCTGTGGTTCAACGCCTACCCGGCGGAAGTATTCATGGGCGACGTCGGCGCACTGGCGCTGGGCGCCGCGCTCGGCGTGGTGGCTGTGATCGTGCGGCAGGAAATCGTGCTGTTCATCATGGGCGGCGTGTTCGTGGTGGAGACCCTCTCGGTCATGCTGCAGGTGGGCTCGTTCAAGCTCACCGGCAAGCGCATCTTCCGCATGGCGCCGCTGCACCACCACTATGAACTGAAGGGCTGGAAAGAGAACCAGGTCGTGGTGCGCTTCTGGATCATCACCATGATGCTGGTGCTGGTTGGACTTTCGACGTTGAAATTGAGGTGAGGAGTGAGGGGTGAGGGGTGAGGAGCGGATCGGTGGCGAAATTAACTTGCGCCGCACTCATCACGAAATAAAGTATGAATATCAAGGATAAAAACATACTCGTTCTCGGGCTCGGCGATACCGGCCTGTCCATGGCGCGCTTCCTGGCACGCCATGGCGCACGTCTGTCTGTCGCCGACAGCCGCGAAGCGCCTCCGCACGCCACGAGATTCCACGCCGAATTTCCCGATGTAACGCTGACCACCGGTCCGTTCAGCGACGCGCTGTTCACCGCCATCGACCTGATCGCCATCAGCCCGGGCGTGCCCCTTGCCGACCCGCATGTCGCCGCAGCCATAGCGCACGGCGTCCCGGTTGCCGGCGACGTAGAGCTATTCGCCCTTGCTCTTCCCCCTCACCCCTCACCCCTTACCCCTCACCTAATAGCCATCACCGGCTCGAACGGCAAGAGCACGGTGACCGAGATGACCGGCGCCATGTGCCGCGCCGCGGGCCTCAAGACCGTCGTAGCCGGCAACATCGGCCTGCCGGTGCTGGACGCCTTGAGCGAAGCGGAACGTGACGGCATGCCGGACGTGTTCGTGCTGGAGCTGTCCAGCTTCCAGCTGGAAACCACTTCAAGCCTGAACGCCAGCGCCGCCACGGTGCTCAACATCAGCGAAGACCACCTCGACCGCTACACCGGGATGGCCGCGTATTGCGCGGCCAAAACCCGCGTCTTCAACGGCGACGGCGTGCAGATACTGAACCGCGAAGACGCCGCAACCATGGCCATGGCCCTGCCGAAACGCCGCGTCGAAACATTTGGCCTGAATGCGCCAGCAGACGACAGCGCATGGGGAGTAAGCGAAGAGGCTGGCGCAGCGTGGCTGGCACAGGGTAGCCACAAGCTGATGCCGCTGGCCGATCTGCCGCTGGCCGGCCTGCACAACGCGGCCAACGCGCTCGCGGCGCTGGCCTTGTGCCGCGCCCTGGATCTGCCGTTCGCACCCCTGCTCGACGCCCTGCGCGCCTTCAAGGGCCTGCCCCACCGCGTGGAGAAAGTGGCGGCGATCAACGACGTCACGTTCTACGACGACTCCAAGGGCACCAACGTGGGCGCGACCGTGGCGGCCCTGAGCGGCATGCCCGGCAAGGTCGTGCTCATCGCCGGCGGCGACGGCAAGGGCCAGGACTTCAGCCCGCTCGCCCCCGCCGTGGCGCAACATGCCCGCGCCGTGGTGTTGATCGGGCGCGATGGTGCCAGGATCGCCGCCGTTCTTGAACACAGCGGCGTGCCCCTTCTGCGCGCCGGCAGCATGGAAGAAGCGGTGCAGATGAGCTACGGCCAGGCCCAGGCGGGCGACGCCGTGCTGCTCTCGCCGGCGTGCGCCAGCTTCGACATGTTCCGCAATTACCGTCACCGCGCCGAAGTCTTCATCAGCGCAGTGCAACAACTGGCGCGTGGACACTGACATGTACTATCCCAACGCACAGAAGCCCAGCTCCGAATATGACCAGGCCCTGCTCTGGTCGGTGCTGCTGCTGCTGGCGTTCGGGCTGCTGATGGTTTACTCCGCCTCGATCGCCAGCGCCGGCGCAAGCCGCCAGACCGGGTTCCAGGAAACATACTTCCTGCTGCGCCAAAGCGTTTACCTGGGCGCAGCCGTGATCGCCGGGGCAATCGCCTTCCAGGTCCCGCTGCGCGGCTGGCAAAAAATGTCGCCGTGGCTGTTCATGGCCGGCATCGCCACGCTGGCCATGGTGCTGGTTCCGGGCATCGGGCGCGAAGTCAACGGCAGCCAGCGCTGGATCTCGCTGGGCATCGCCAACCTGCAGCCGTCCGAGTTCATGAAGCTGATCGTGGTGATGTATGCCGCGGACTACACGGTGCGCAAGGCGGCGCTGATGGACAACTTCACCAAGGGTTTCATGCCCATGTTCCTGGTGATGCTGCTGATCGGCGGCCTGCTGCTGCGCGAGCCGGATTTCGGCGCCTTCGCCGTGATCATCTCCATCGCCATGGCCATCCTGTTCCTCGGCGGGTTGAACTGGCGCCTGTTCGCCGGCCTGATCGTGCTGCTGCTGATCGGCTTCCTGCTGCTGATCTGGACTTCGCCTTACCGCATGCAGCGCATCATCGGTTTCATGGACCCCTGGGCCGACCCGTTCGGCAAGGGCTACCAACTATCCCACGCTCTGATCGCCTTCGGGCGCGGCGAATGGCTGGGCGTGGGGCTGGGCGCCAGCGTGGAAAAACTGCTCTACCTGCCTGAAGCCCACACCGACTTCCTGCTCGCGGTGATTGCCGAAGAACTGGGCTTCGTCGGGGTGACCGTGGTGGTGCTGGGCTTCGCCTGGATCACGGTGCGCGCCTTCGTCATCGGCCGCGCGGCGGCAAAACAGGAGCGCCACTTCTCCGCGCTGGTGGCGCAGGGTATCGGCGTGTGGCTGGCCGTGCAGTCCATCATCAACATCGGCGTGAACATGGGGCTGCTGCCCACCAAGGGTCTGACGCTCCCCCTGCTGTCCTTCGGCGGCAGCGGCATCGTCGCCAACTGCGTGGCACTGGCGGTGCTGCTGCGCGTGGATTACGAAAACAGGCAGTTACTGAAGGGCTATGCGGTATGAACCATACCTCCTCACCCCTCACTCCTCACCCCTCACGCACTCTCATGATCATGGCTGGCGGCACCGGCGGGCATGTGTTCCCGGCGCTGGCCGTGGCCGATTTCCTGCGCAGCGAGGGCTGGAAAGTGGTGTGGCTCGGCACCGCCAACGGCATGGAAGCCAAACTCGTGCCGCAGCACGGCTACGACATGGCGTGGATCAAGTTCTCCGGCCTGCGCGGCAAAGGCTTGCTGCGCATGGTCACGCTGCCGCTGCAGCTGCTGCTCGCCTTCTACCAGAGCGCCCGGGCCATCCTCAGCCACCGCCCCGACGTGGTGCTGGGCATGGGGGGCTACCCCGCCTTCCCCGGCGGCATGATGGCCACGCTGCTGGCCAAGCCGCTGGTCATCCACGAACAGAACTCCATCGCCGGACTGACCAACCGCGTCCTGGCCTGCCTCGCAGACAAGGTGCTGGTTGCCTTCCCCGGCGCATTCACGGGCAAGAAAGACAAACCCCTGCCGTGCGGCAAGACGGAAACCCTGTGGTGCGGCAACCCGGTACGGGCGGACATCGCCGCGCTGGACGAGCCGCAGGCGCGCCTCGCCGGGCGCAAAGGCGCGCTGCGCGTGCTGGTGGTGGGCGGCAGCCTGGGCGCGGCGGCACTGAACGAAGGCGTGCCCAAAGCATTAGCCCTGATGGCGCCGGCGCAACGCCCGCAAGTGGTGCACCAGTCGGGCGCCAAGCACCTGGAAACGCTGCAGGCCAATTACCGGGCCGCAGGCGTGGACGCAGAAATCAAGCCGTTCATCGACAACATGGCGCAACAGTACGCCTGGGCCGACCTGGTGGTATGCCGCTCGGGCGCGCTGACCGTGGCGGAACTCGCGGCGGCGGGCGTGGCCAGCGTGCTGGTGCCTTACCCCCATGCGGTGGACGACCACCAGACCACCAACGCGCGCTTCCTCAGCAACAACGGCGCGGCAGTACTGGTGCCGCAAACCGAATTCAGTGCGGAAGGCCTGGCAGCCCTGCTGCAGGAGCTGACCCGCGACAAACTGCTCGCCATGGCGCAGGCCGCGAGAGCACTGGCCAAACCCGATGCGACGCGGCAGGTCGCTGCGATATGCAAGGAACTGGCGAAATGATGAAAGCTATTAACCACGGAGTACACGGAGGGCACGGAGAAAAATCCGGATTGCTCCGTGTTCTCCGTGTTCTCCGTGGTGAAAACAGGGTTTTGTCAAAATGAAACATAAAGTCAAACGCATCCACTTTGTCGGCATCGGCGGCTCGGGCATGAGCGGTATCGCCGAGGTTTTGCTCAATCTGGACTACCGCATCAGCGGCTCGGATATGGCGGAAAGCGCCGTAACCAAGCACCTGAAGAAGCTCGGTGCCAAGGTTTTCAAGGGCCATGACGCCGAGTACGTGTCGGACGTGGATGTCGTGGTGACCTCCACCGCGGTCAAGGAAGACAACCCGGAAGTGATTGCCGCACGCGAGCGCAACATCCCCATCGTGCCGCGTGCGCAGATGCTGGCCGAGCTGATGCGCTTCAAGCAGGGCATCGCAGTCGCCGGCACCCACGGCAAGACCACCACCACCAGCCTGATCGCCAGCATTCTGGCGGAAGCGGGCATGGACCCCACCTTCGTGATCGGCGGACGGCTGGAAGCGGCAGGCACCAACGCGCGGCTGGGTTCGGGCGAATTTCTCGTGGCCGAAGCTGACGAATCCGACGCTTCGTTCCTGCTGCTGACCCCGGTGCTGGCGGTGATCACCAACATCGACGCCGACCATATGGAAACCTACGGTCACGACTTCAACCGTCTCAAACAGGCCTTCGTCGACTTCACCCAGCATCTTCCTTTCTACGGCATGGCAGTGGTGTGCGTGGACGACCCGGTAGTGCGCGAGATCCTGCCGCGCATCACCAAGCCGGTATGGACCTATGGCCTGTCCGAAGACGCCAAGGTGCGCGCGGCGGACATCGAAGCCAGCAACGGACAGATGAAATTCACTGTAATCCGGGTCAACGGCAAGACCAGCAAGCTTAAGATCACACTCAATCTGCCGGGCATTCATTACGTGCTGAACGCGCTGGCGGCAATTGCTATCGCCACCGAGGTGGGTGCGTCCGATGCTGCCATCATCAAGGCGCTGGCCGAGTTCAAGGGGGTGGGACGGCGTTTCCAGCGCTTCGGAGAAGTTGCTCTCCCTCTCCCCAACCCTCTCCCGCTTGCGGGAGAGGGGGCAAACGTTTCCTCACCCGCGGGCGGGCGAGGAAGTTTCACTCTAATTGACGATTACGGTCACCACCCGGTCGAGATGGCCGCCACCATCGCCGCCGCGCGCGGCGCATTCCCGGAGCGGCGCCTGGTACTGGCATTCCAGCCCCACCGCTACACCCGTACCCGCGACTTGTTCGAGGACTTCGCCAAGGTGTTGTCCGCCGTGGACGCCCTGCTCCTCACCGAAGTCTACGCCGCGGGCGAAGCCCCGGTGGTCGCGGCCGACGGGCGTGCGCTGGCACGGGCGGTGCGGGTGGCCGGCAAGGTCGAACCGATCTTCGTCGAAAACGTGGCGGACCTGCCGCAGGCCATTATCGACACCGCACAGGACGGCGACGTGGTGCTGGTGATGGGCGCGGGCTCGATCGGCCAGGTGGCGCAAAAACTCACGGCGGGTGAAGGGTGATGGACATGACGCAAGCCCATCTGCAAGCGCCTTTGCGCGGCACGCTGCGGCTCGACGAGCCGATGGCCGGGCACGTCAGCTGGCGCGCCGGCGGCGTGGCGGAGCGCTGCTACGTCCCGGCCGACCTGGCAGACCTGGAGCTGTTCCTCAAGACCTGCTCCGGCACGGTGTATTTCGTCGGCCTGGGCAGCAACCTGCTGGTGCGCGACGGCGGCCTGCGCGGCACGGTGATCCTGCTGCACGGCGCGCTCAGCCATATCAAGCTCGCGCCGCAAGGCCTGATCTACGCCGAAGCCGGCGTGAGCAGCCCCAAGGTGGCGAGCTTCGCCGCGCGCCACGACCTGGAAGGCGCGGAGTTCCTCTCCGGCATACCCGGCACCGTGGGCGGCGCCCTGGCCATGAACGCCGGCTGCTACGGCAGGGAAACCTGGGGGTGCGTGCGCAAGGTGCTGACTATCGATGGG
>JBDKRR010000180.1:0-3231 GCA_039683315.1 Sulfuricella sp. | reverse complement strand
ATGAGCCAATCGTGCCGACAAATCCCCGCTTCGGGTCACCCCCCTTTATCAAAGGGGGGTTGGGGAGGATTTCCGGCCAGGGGAAGTTGTTGCAAACCGTGGAAAAACCCAGGGCGCGGCTGTTGGTTTCGTTCCAGCTTAAGGGCATTTAGTTATCATGTTCCATGTGGGGCCGGCAACGATCATGGACGACGCGGAAACTTGCCGAAATCCGGCGGTCGCTTTTCCAGCCAGGCATTGCGACCCTCCTGGCCTTCCGGTGTCATGTAATACAAGGCGGTGGCGTTGCCGGCCAGCTCCTGAATTCCCGCCAGACCGTCGCTGTCAGCGTTGAAGGCAGCCTTGAGCACGCGCAGCGCGGTGGGCGAATGCTGCAGCATTTCACAGCACCACTGCAGCGTTTCCTGCTCCAGCTGCGCCAGCGGCACCACGGCATTGACCAGGCCCATGGCCAGCGCTTCCTGGGCGTCGTACTGGCGGCACAGAAACCAGATTTCCTTGGCTTTTTTCAGCCCCACCGCGCGCGCCAGCAGGCCCGCGCCGAGGCCCGCGTCGAAGCTGCCGACACGCGGCCCGGTCTGACCGAAACGGGCGTTGTCCGCGGCGATGGTCAGGTCGCACACCAGGTGCAGCACGTGGCCGCCGCCGATGGCGTAGCCCGCCACCATCGCCACCACTGGCTTGGGGCAGCGACGGATCTGCATCTGCAGGTCGAGCACGTTGAGGTGCGGCGTGCCCTGCGCGTCGTGGTAGCCGCCGTCGTCGCCGCGCACTTTCTGGTCGCCGCCGGAACAGAACGCCTTATCGCCCGCGCCGGTGAGAACGATGACACCGATCTCCGGATCGAGATGGGCCTGCTGAAAGGCCTGCATCAGCTCGTTCACGGTCTGCGGACGGAAGGCGTTGCGCACCTCGGGGCGGTTGATGGTGATCCGGGCGATACCTTCCGCCCGGTGATAGAGAATGTCCTCAAACGTGCCGACTGCTTTCCAATCCATGACCTTGCTCGACTCATCTAGATGGCGGGATTATGGCACAAAGCCCGGCGTGGGCGCCCTGTGGTATTCTCGCGTTTTTTTCCGGCTTTCATCGCTGACCGTGTCCAACAAATCGCTCATCATCACCATCGCAGCGCTCGCACTGGCCGTCGCCGCCGCCGTCGCGGCCAAATTCCTGCTCGCGCCGCCCGGCGAAGTCACTTTCTCCGCCCCGCTCGACGCCGCCTGCGACCTTCAGGCCGGACCGTGCAGCAGCGCCATTCCGGGCGGCGGGCGCATCGAGCTCGCCATCACGCCGCGCCCCATCCCCCTGCTGCAGCCGCTGCGCCTGAGCGTCAAGGTGCAAGGCATGGAAGCACGCGAAGTCGAAGTCGATTTGACCGGTGTGGACATGAACATGGGTTTTAACCGGCCCAAGCTGCAGCGCGACGGCAGCGGCCAGTTTTCCGGCCAGACCACCCTGCCGGTGTGCATCACCGGACGCATGGCGTGGCAGGCGGTGGTGGTGGTCACGGGCGACAAGGCCAAGGTGGCCGCGCCGTTCCGCTTCATCACCTCGCACGACTAAGGAAGTCGCTGATTTATTCCGCAGCCCTGTCATTGCGAGCGCAGCAAAGCAATCTCGATTATCGAAGATCACCGAGTTACAGATTGCTTCGTCGCTTCGCTCCTCGCAATGACAATAGACCTTGCGACATTTTGCCGCAGCGCATGCAAGCTAGCATCACTGTAAAATTGACTACGCTGCTTTTTCATTTCACACCGACGGCCTCCTCATGACCAAAAAACTCCTGTTCGTTGCCGGCGCCGTGCTGGCGCTTCTCCTCGTCTGGGTCGTCTGGTTCTGGCAACCCGCCGGCGACCGGGCACACCAAACGCTTTCCCTGGCCGCGGCCCCCATGGGCGGCGATTTCACCCTTCATTCGGCTGATGGACCGGTTGCGCTCAAGGATCTGCGCGGCAAGGTGGTGCTGGTGTATTTCGGTTACACCTTCTGCCCCGACATCTGCCCGACCTCCCTCGCCTACACCTCGCAGGCGCTCGACATGCTGAGCAAGGACGAACTGGCGCGCACGCAGGTGCTGTTCGTCTCGGTCGACCCGGAACGCGACACGCTGGCAAAACTCAAGACCTACGCCGCCTTCTTCCACCCCAACGTCCTCGGCATCACCGGCTCGCCGCAGGAAGTCGCCGCCGTGGCCAAGCTCTACGGCGCCAGCTACAGCAAGCAGAATACCGGCTCGGCCGGCGGCTACGTGGTGGACCATTCCGCCGCGACCTATGTCGTGGACCCGACCGGCAAGATGGTCGCCACCCTGCAGCACGGCACGCCGCCGGCGGAAGTGGCCAAGGCCATCCGCGCTGCCATGCAGGCAAAATAATCGCCCGGAGCTTGTAAAGCACGCTAGTGGTCTGCTTCGCAAATGCCGGAACATGAAAACGCGCCTTCCGGCCCGTGGCGGCGTTGCTCATCCTCGCAATAGGCGAGGCTATTGCTGCGGTTCGCGCCTTGCCACAGACCGGAATCCATCGTTTTCATCATGTCCCTTGATTTACGAAGCAGACCACTAGCCGTCCGATGCTAAAATGGCGTTTTTTCCGAATCGCCGTTTGCCATGCTGAAAATCTACAATTCCCTCGCCCGCGCCAAGCAGGATTTCGTCCCCATCGAACCCGGCAAGGTCCGCATGTACGTGTGCGGCATGACGGTGTACGACTATTGCCACCTCGGCCACGCCCGGGTGCTCGTGGTGTTCGACATGATCCAGCGCTGGCTCAGGGCCGAGGGTCTGGATGTCACCTACGTGCGCAACATCACCGACATCGACGACAAGATCATCAAGCGCGCCGCGGAGAACCACGAACCCATCGACGCCCTGACCGGCCGCTTCATCGCCGCCATGGACGAGGACGCCGCCGCGCTGGGCGTGCAGAAGCCGGCGCACGAGCCGCGCGCCACGCAGTACGTGCCGGGCATGATCGCCATGATCCAGGCGCTGATGGACAACGGTCTGGCCTACGTGGCGAAAAGCGGCGACGTATGCTACTCGGTGCACGACTTCCCCGGCTACGGCAAGCTCTCCGGCAAGTCGCTCGACGACCTGCGCGCCGGCGAGCGCGTCGCGGTCGACGACGCCAAGCAGGACCCGCTCGACTTCGTGCTCTGGAAGTCGGCCAAGGCCGACGAGCCCGACGAGGCGAAGTGGGAATCGCGCTACGGGTTCGGCCGCCC
>JBDKRR010000179.1:0-14175 GCA_039683315.1 Sulfuricella sp. | reverse complement strand
TCGGCATCAACAACCGCAACCTGCGCACCTTCGAAACCCGGCTGGAAACCACGCTGGAACTGCTGCCGCAGGTTCCCGGGGAACGCGTCGTGATCACCGAAAGCGGCATTCTCAAGCCGGAAGACGTGCAGCGCATGCGCCAGAACAGCGTCAGCGCCTTCCTGGTCGGCGAAGCCTTCATGCGCGCCGAGGAGCCCGGCGTGGAACTGGAACGACTGTTCGCCTGATTTCCCCCCCGGCATGGCCGGGTAATCTGAAACGCTACTGTTCTTTCCTCGGCATCGCTACCGCCTGACGCGCCATGGCGCGTAGCGTGTCCTGTAACTTCTGTTCCGCCTGTTTTTTCGCCTGCATGCGATACGCTGCCAGACCAGCCAGCCCCACCGCCCCCGTCAGTCCGAGCCACGGGCCGACCACACCGAAAACGAACACCAGGATAGCGAAGGCGATTCCGATGCGGTTGGGGTGGAGAAACAGGGCGTTGATCTGTTCCTCGCGCTCCAGTCCGCTCAGCGCCTGTTCCACGGCCAGGGCGCGCTCCACCAGTTGTTCCACGACCTGGCACAGCTTGCGGTAATTTTCCTCGGGATAGCCATATTGCAGCGTGGTCCGGCTGGTTTCGTGGAATTCAGCCAGCGCGCCTTCCAGATGCTGTCGTGCCACGGCGTCCAGAGGCTGCTTCCCCGCCATGAGGACGGCGCGCAACCGCGCTTCGACGCGCTCGCTCAGGGAGGAAATGTTCAGATCCCGGTTGTCGGCATAGCCGCCGAGGCGGCGTTTTTCCTGCTCTGCGTCGTCGCGCGCCAGGGGCAGCAGCTGACGCGCGGCGAGCACGCCCACCGGGTCGAGTTGCGCGACATCACCCAATACGTCGAACCACGGACAGTGCCCGGAAATTTCCCCTTGGGCCGCCAGCACCTCCGCCCGCATCAGTTCGGCAAATGAACCGTCGTGCAACACCAGCAACAATCCGGCATTCAGGCTGCGACGCGAGGGCAGCGCCAGCCGCAGGGGACGCGAGTACATGACGTCGTCGATGTCCACGTAAGCGCTCGAAGCGTCGCCGTCGATCGACTTTGGCGTGGTGCGCCAGGCTTCTTCGGCCTGGTGGGCGCTTTCCCAGCGCGCACAAAAACGTGTCCAGCCATCTTGCCAGCGCTGGCCGAATGCGCCCAGCCCGGCTTGGCCAGCTGCCGCGCAAGCTTCCAGAACCGGCTCGGCGACGATGCTTTCGAGCCATGACTGGGCTGGCTTGTCGCCATCGAACGCCCGGCGTGCCGCCGCGAGCAGGGCCGCCTCGCTGAGCGCCTCGCCGCGCCACACGCCCGGCATGCCCGGTGCCGCCAGCAGAAGAAAGCGCAGCAGGCGGTAGTCGTCGCTGACGCCGCGCGCGTCGAGGATATCCTGCAGCTTGCGCGCTAGGTTCTGCGCGTTCAATTGCTGCGTGAGCCAGGGGCCGATCTCGCCGCGCTTCAGGTCCTTGCAGCCCTCGTCCCAGTTTCTCGCCAGCGCAGTCGCCAGTTCCTCCACGCTGGTGCAAACAGCTTCTCCGATCCGGTAGGGCCGCACCGAGGAAGCCGCGTTTCCATCTTCTTCCGGGGCTTCCAGCGAGGCGTCGCCGGCCAGCCAGCGCGCCACTTCCGCGCCGCTCCAGCGCCGCTTCGGATCGCGCAGCAGCAGGCCGCGGCACAGCTTGCGAAGATCGTCGTCGAACACGCCGCTCACGTCGACCGGACGGGTGGCGAGGTGATGGTTGATGACCTGGTCCGACAAGCCGTCGAAGGGGTGGCGGCCGGCGGCCGCTTCCAGCACTACCATGCCCAGGGACCACCAGTCGGCCTTCTCGTCGAGCACGCCGGTAAGGGCTTCCGGCGCGGCGTATTTCACGCTGCGGGCGAGGGTGGTGAAATGTTGCGTGGCCTGACGCAGCGAGGCGATGCCGAAATCGGTGAGCGCCAGCTGCAGGGGGTCGGTGGCCCGCACCAGGAAGTTTTCCGGCTTGAGGTCGCGGTGCAGGATGCGCTGGGCCTGGATTTCGGACACCCCCGCCGCCATTTCCGCCACCATCCGGCGCAACTGCTCGCGCGGCTGCGGGCCGCTGTCGAGCAGCTGGCGCAGGCTGCCGTGGGGGAAATATTCCATCAGTTCGTAGGCGTAGCCATCGGACAGACCATGTGCGACCAGCCGCACCACGTGGCCTGCGGGGTTCCGGCTCAGGCGCGCCAGGAGCTCGCTGTCGGGCTGGATGCCCTTGCGGTAGAGCTTGGCCACCAGACGCTCGCCGGTTTGCTGCGACTCGACCAGCAACAGGTCGGCCTCGCTGCCGCCGGCGGGAAAATCCTCGATCACGCGGTAGTCGGCGCGCAGCGCCGCCGGCAGGGCGAAGCGGCTGCCTTCAGGCGCAGTTTCCCGTTCCAGTGCGGCTTCGCCCAGCGGGCGGTTGCAATACAGGCAGCGCTCCGTGCCGGACGGGTTGGGCTGTGCGCAGTCGGCGTGCGGGCAGACCAGCATGCCGGCCGGCGGCACGGATACCGTCGCGACCACCGGCGCGGCCGGAATGCCGGTTTTGAGGGTGAAGTCGACGCTGGCAAGCGAGGCGCCGCAGGCGCACAGCGCCTGGTCGGGCGGATTGTGCGCCTCGCATACCGGGCAGATGCGCTCGTGTTCCTGCACCATGGAATTTTCCGTCAACGCCGCCATGAGACCTGGTCGAGGGATAGACCCCGACTAAGACACAGCGCCTCCAGGCGGGCCATGTCGCCGCGCTCGGGGATGCCGATCATCCAGATGCGCCCGCCTTCCACCGCCACCTGCATGTGCTTGCCGTGCTCGGCGGCGCTTTGTTCCATGAAAGGCGCGAAGCGTGCTGCACCACGCGCTGAAAGCGGCACCAGCGACTGGTTGGATGAGCCGCGCCAGAGATTGCCCAGCGGCAGGCCATCGGCGTAGGGTTCGGGAATGATGGCGTCGAGCAGATCCAGCAACGTGGGGTGGCGCTGTTGCAGGGTTTTCAGCGGGTAGCCGCTGTAGCAAAGGATGTCGAAATCCACTCCGCTCTGTTTGCGCCAGCCGTGCAGGGCCTGCAGCAGGGCGCGCAGGGAGGAGGGCTGGTCGAACGGTTCGCCGCCGCTGATGGTGATGCCGTCGAGATCGTTCCCGGCAATGCGGCGGCACCACGCCAGCAGGTCGGCGACCGCCATCGCGCGGCGCGGGTCGGGCGTCCAGGTGTCGGTCGACACGCAGCCCTTGCAGCGGATGCTGCAGCCCTGCAGCCAGATGCCGACGCGCTTGCCGGGCCCGAGCACGGTGACCGGGTAATGCGCCTTGTTGACCTGGAGCATTGCCGAATTTGTCTTCATCGTACGGCCGGCCTTATTCCTCGCTCTCCTGTCCTTGATCCGTCGTTGCTGCTGGCATCCCTTCCAGCCCGCTGATCGCAGCCCACATTAGATTCGGGCTGCATTTCGACGATCAGGAGAAAGCAATGCCAGCTTTGGCAGCAATATTAGCCGCGAGCTTCTGAAAATCCAGGTAACAACTTCTTACTGCCTCGATGTGTGCGCCAATTGCACCATCAGCAGATTTCAGAAAAAAAATAGGCTTGCGTGCCTCCATTGCCATTGGCATCAAGCTCCGGTAGTGTTTGAGCAAGGAAAGGCAATATGGGTCTTCCGCCACAGAGGGTGACTGCTGAAAGCCCTCATCCAGCACAGAATCGCGATAAACACTCGGGATGCGATCCATCCAGCGTTTATATGCCTTAACGGGGCGACTATCCAAGATACCATGCTGCATGACGATGTAGCCGATTGGCTGCATCGTGCCCTTAGGGATCGGCAGATCGTCCGGCGCTTTCGTAATGAGATCGGACCAGACGGCACGCCACTCGCGCAGGGTTGGACCCAGGTTCTTGAGGCCTTGCAGAGAAAAAAGATCCGGCGCTAAAGGCAGGCAAACCTGATCCGAGGCGATCAGCGCCGAGCGATTGATGGCACCCAGGTTGGGGCCGACATCTATCAATACCAGTTCCGCACCCCAGTCCGCCCCACGTTGAACAAGGCGATGAAACGCTGTCATGGTGCGAAAAGCGGACTCGTCGCGGTTGTGGCAACGCGGCCAGGCATCCGAAAGCTTGTCTTCAAAGCGTGATAGGCCAAGGTCGCCGGCAATAAGGCCGAGATTGGCCGTGATTTTCTCCACGTGAGGTTGAGCAATATCGCCAGTACCCCGCAAAATGGGGCGGATCGCTCCGTACACCGTGTCGGGGTGTTCGTCATCTGGCCACAAGCTTTCCAGTCGTTCCTCATCCAGAAACATGGCGGTAAGATTGGCCTGCGGGTCAAGATCGACAGCCAACGTCTTGATTCCGTGATCCGCGAACATCCACGCAAGGTGATACACCAGCGAAGTTTTGCCCACGCCACCTTTGTTATTAAAGAAGGCTACGGTTTTCATGTGGGTCTCCGGTATATCTTGACCAATACGCTGTGCTCGTCGAAATCGAACTCGGCAGGCGGGTTGCCGTTTTGCGTCAATAGCGCTTGCGCGCGCTGGACACCGTAGCCAAACCTGTTCACAAAGCCAAGAGATTTCATCGCTTCCGCAATGACGGGATTGCGATAGCTGTTACGCGTGGGGAAGTTTTCGGGCGTAGCCTCCCCATATAAGCCGCCCGGACTCTGAATTTCGATGTGATCGCCAAACGCATAAAAACGAATGGGTGTGTTGCTGTCGTAGTTGCGATGCATTACGGCGTTCATCAGGAGTTCGCGCAAGGCCCATTCCGGGTAATCAGGCAACAATTTCTCCTCCAGTGCGCTAACTGGACGCATTGACGTCTGAATGAGAAGTCTGAGGCGCCCATCCAATTCGCGTAGCACCGAATGTAGATCGCCTGAGATCTCGGCCTGATCCTCTGGCAGATCTGTCAAATCTGCACCCGGAAGCTTAAGGTATTGGACATAGGCCCCCGGAAGGAAAAAGCGAGGGTTCTTACCGAACAGCAGAATTCCAGCATAAGTTGGAGAGGCCGACTCCGGGTCATACAGCCGCAAAGATGCTAGTTGCTGTTCGACGGGTCTGTGGTTTGCTGCAATCGTTTCGGGATCAACAGCCTCTCGGCGATAGGCGTCAAACTGACCCAAGGCCAACTCATCCAATGTTGCATCGGAGCAGGGACGAGCATCAAACGAACGTGCTAGCGCCACTCTGCGTTCAGTCAGAACACGCTCCTCCTGCTCATTGGCAATCGCCTTGCGCGGCCCTACACGAATGTGAACGCGACCCTTGTAACGCACTGGAGGAAGATCGGAGGGGAAAACCTCCACAACCGCAACATCACCGCCTTCAAGCGTAAATTTGGCTACGTTCATGAATGGTTGGGGTAAGACATTACCATCGGATCGAATTCCTCCGAGTTTTGTCAGGAGGTCATCGGATACAGCCAGGCCGGACAAACAACCATTGTCCTTGACACCGATAAGCAAGTAGCCGGGGCGGCGATGATTGGGCAAGTCATTGGCAAAAGCACATATCGCTTGACCAAACTTGTCCATATTGTTGATGGACTCTGTGCGTTCAATATGGTCTGTTTCCGGATTGGATAACAATTCCCTCAACTGCTCTTCAGTCAACACTGTGCCCCCGTTTTTTCAGCAACTCATTCATTCCGGATTGATGTTATTCACCGTCATAATGTGAAGCCCTGCGATTATCGCGCCTTCATGGGAATCAAGCCAGAAAAATGACTGGCCCAATGCCACCCGTAGTTGTTGTACTTCTGCATTGAACCCGCCCGAGCTAAATGACACGGTCAACTGAAGTTTCCCGGCTCATTCGAGCGTCAGGCTGATAATGCGGTTTTCGTCCTCGCGGATGGCGCCGATGGTGACGGACGTGCGCCCTTCCAGCGGGAAGCGGAACAGCGCGCGGCCAAGCGGGTTGATGAACGACGATTCGAGCTGGTTGCCGATGCCGCGCCCGCCGTTGGACAGGTCGCGGGTGCACAGGGCGAGAAGTTGCGCGCGCACGGGCTCGGGCATGAGCAACTCGACGCCGTGCTCCTCGCGCACCCGGTTGACGACGTTCCTGAACATGCCGTCGAAAATCTGCGCGCCGACTTCCGCGCCGATGAAGTTGAACACCACGATGTTGTCGCCGATGCGGTTGAGGATTTCCGGACGCGACAGGTGGAACTTGAAGTAATCCTGGATGGCGCCGCGCACGCGGCTTTCCACTTGCTCGTAGGCATCGTCCGGCTGGACGTTCTGCACGCGACGGCCATGCTCGTCCTCGACGTAGATGCCGAGGTTGGAGGTGAAGATGATGATGGCCTCGGAGAAATAGGCGGTGTCGCCGCGCCCGTCGGTGAGACGGCCGTCTTCGAGAATCTGCAGGAACTTGTCGAGGATGCGCGGGTGGGCCTTTTCGATCTCGTCGAACAGGATCACGCTGAAAGGCTTGTCGCGCACGGCGTTGGTCAGCTCGCCGCCGGCATCGTAGCCGATATAGCCGGGCGGCGCGCCGAGCAGGCGGGCGCCGGCGTGCTCCTCGGCGAATTCGCTCATGTCGAAGCGGATATAGGCACGTTCGTCGCCGAAAATGAGCTGGGTCAGGGTCTTGGCCAGTTCGGTCTTGCCCACGCCGGTGGGGCCGGCGAAAAACAGCACGCCGCGCGGCCGGTTGCCGCCCGAGCGCGACTGCGCGCCGGTCAGCCCCATCACCGAGCGCATCAGGATATCGATGGTCTTGGTCACGGCCTGCTGCTGGCCGCGCACGCGCTCCTCTATGAAAGGGTGGGCATCGGCGATTTTTTCGCGCAGGTAATCCTTTTTCCACGGATTGTCGCTCACCCCCACCTTGAAGCACTGCACCGCGTCGTCCACTTCGCGGAAGGCGATGCCCTGCCGGTCCGCCAACTGGGCGATGTCGCTCAGGGCGGTGAGCGGCAGGCCGTCGGTGCTGTTGGCGAAGAGCTGGAGATATTTTTCCTGCTCCTCCGCGCTGCCCTCGCTGTAGCCCGAGAACAGTCGCCCCAGGATGCGCGCTGTTTCGCGCCGGGTTTCGTAATCCGGGTAGGCGATGTTGAGCGCGTGGATGCGGGCGCTGTCGAGCGTCAGCCACGAAGGCATGTCCTGCGGGCGGTTGACCAGCCACAGGATGGGGTTGAAGCGCGCCTTGCCGAGGGGAGTGTGAATATCCGCTCCGCGCGGCACGATCGGGTTGGCGGTGAGGGACAGGCGTTCGGCTGCAACGTAAAAGCGGTGTTCCCCGGCATCCAGATGATCGGCCTGGCGCACCAGGCGCGAAGCGAAGTCGATCACCAGTGCGCAACGTGCTTCGCGCATGGTGGTGACCTTCTCCATGATGCCGATCAGGCTTTCCAGGCTCATCGGCATGGACCCGTCCTGCAGCTTGAGATCGAACAGCTGGGTCGCCAGCTCCACGGTGGCGGGTTCGTTGGGATAGGGTCGCAGCCCGTCCACCGGGTCGTAAACCAGCAGGAAGCGGAACTCCTGGCTGGCGAGAAAAGTCCACAGGCTGCGCAGCAGGGGGGCTACGGTGAGTCCGCCGGGTAGCGGGGTGAGAAAGTGGTCGCGGATGTTGCCGGCCACCACGAATTGCGAGCGGATCGGCAGCAGGCGCTCCAGGTCGCGGATCCAGCGTGGCGTCAGTTCCATGTCATGGCCTTATCAAGGGAGTTTCATCTGCAATGGCGCGGCGCCTGCCCGGACCTGCTCTTCCTCGCTGCGCGCTTGCGGCAAGGTGGCCGGATCGACCGCCTGCACCGGCAGTTCGCCCGCAGCGAGCTGGCGCGTGACATTCAGGTTCAAGCCGCGCGCCGCGAGGGTCTGCTGCAAGCGCGGGAATTCGCTGCACCAGCGATCCTCGGCCAGCGTATCGAGCCGCCTGCGCTGGGCATTGTCCTCTTCGCCGCGCGGGCGCACGACATTGAAGTTGAGAGTTTTGTCGCGCGCATCGAGGCGCAGGCGCACAAAATAATTCTCCCAGCCCCGGCGCTGGAAATGCACCACGCCGCCGTCCACGAACAGGGTGCTGGCCACGCCCTCCACCTCGTAGCCCAGGTCGCGCAGCGATTGCTCCAGCACCAGCGCCGCAGCTTCCTGCTCTTCCCACTCGCGGGCGCGTTGCGCGGCATCGAGCAGTTCCCTTGCCGCCTGGCGCGTTTCCGCGGCGAGACCTTCCGCTCCCCCCGCTGCCGCCTCGAGTGCGGCGCGCAGAAAGGCCGGCGCGCTTTCGGGCAGGGCTTCCAGCAAGGTGCTCGCTTCGGCGGCCTGCGCCTCTCGCACTGCCTGTTCCGTGCGGTAACGTTGCACGCCGAGGCGCAGTTCCGTGGCCAGCTCCTCGGCGCGCTCGGGCGATGGCGCAAGCACGATCTCCCGCGCCAGCCGTTCCAGGTCGCGCGGCACGACCGCACCCTCGGCCAGTTCCAGGCGGCCGAGCACGCGCGCCGCGGTGTCGCTGAACTGCTTTGCCTGATCGGGATCGAGGCCGGGCTGTAAGCTGCGCTGCAGCACATAGGCGGCGAGCAGCTGATCCAGGTCGGGCGCCGCCGCATCCTGTGTCGCGGCACGCAATTTTTCACCGAGGCTTGCGCCGGCTTGCGCCAGCACTGCCTCGATGCGGCGAATCTCCTCCTGCACGGCGACAGCATGGGCCGCCAGCGCTTCTTGATCGTTGCCGGCGGGACGCTGCAGGGTGACCGCATTGAAGGGAGTGTTTGCATCCAGCGCGAGAAGAATGCCGCGCAGGCGTTCGAGCTGCCGCTCGCTACGCTCGACTTCGGCCAGCAGGGCAGCCTGCCGCTGCAGGCGGTTTTCCCGCTGCTGCAGGCGGGTGGCCGCAATGCCGGCCTCGCGCGCCTTGACCTGTTCGAGCGCCGCGGCGTATTCCTGCCCCATGGCGCGCGCTTCGCTCAAAGCCTGTGCGGCCAGGATCACGGCCCCCAGGGGCGTAAAGGAAAAACCAGCAGTGATAGGGCCGCTCATATCGCTAGAATGCCAAGGCTGCCGGTTGTTGAAGATAGCGGGCAATATACCAAGCCCGATCAAGCCAAGTCCATAGGACCGGAAAGATCACATCAAGCTCACCAGTTGCGGATCAAGAGATGAATCCGGGTGGAAAGCGTCGGATCAAATCGCGACGAGCAGACTCAAGGCACCTCCGCCGCCGGCATGCGCGCCAGGATGATCGAGGTTTTGCGCATCAGCCCCCGCGCGCCGCGGTGGCTGTCGTAGTAGCGCGGATTAGGCACCATCGCCGCGAGCTTGGCGGCCTGCTCCGCACCGAGGTTGGCCGCGCTGGTTTTGTAGTAATAGCGCGAGGCGGCTTCCGCGCCGAACACGCCGTTGCCCCATTCGATCACGTTCAGATAGATCTCGAAAATCCGCTGCTTCGGCATCATTTGCTCCAGCATCAGCGTGATCAGCGCTTCTTCGCCCTTGCGCCAGAAAGCCTTGCGGGATGAAAGGAACAGGTTCTTTGCCAGTTGCTGGCTGATGGTGGAGCCGCCGGCGACAATGCGGCCTTTTTTCAGGTTTTTCTCGTAGGCCTTCTGCATGCCTTCCCAGTCGAATCCTTCGTGGTCGACGAATTTGGCGTCCTCGGAGGCGATCAGGGCGCGCTTCAGATTCATGGAAATGCGGTTGTAGGGCACCCACTTGTGACGCAGTTCCGCGTCCGGGTTCTTTTCCTGCATTTGCGCCAAGCGGGTATCCATGAAAGCGCTGGTGGAGGGGTTGTGGTCCACCCACCACCAGATATGAGCAAAAATCCAGGCCTGATACAGCACAACCACACCCAGCAAAATCAATAGTCCGCGCCAGAACCAGCGCCACAGGGTTTTCATCATGATTTGAGCAGCGCCATCACGGGTTGGGTCTCCGGCCGCACGCCGCGCCACAGGAAGAACGATTCCGCCGCCTGCTCGACCAGCATGCCCAGGCCATCCGCCAGCTGCGCAGCGCCGTTGGCCTGCGCGAATTGCAGGAACGGCGTCAGCCCCTTGCCGTACATCATGTCGTAAGCCAGGCTGCCGGGCGCGAACACGCCGGCCGGCAGGGGCGGCAGTTCACCCGACAGGCTGCTGGAAGTGGCATTGATGACGAGATCGAAATGGCAGCCGGCGAGGCTGGCATATTCGCCGCTGGAAATGTCGCCGTGGGGCAAGAACTGTTGCGCCAGCTCGTGCGCCTTGTCGGGTGTGCGGTTGGCGATGGCGAACAGCGCCGGGTACTGTTCCAGCAAGGGCAGGATCACCCCCCGCGCCGCGCCGCCCGCGCCCATCAGCAGAATCTTTTTGCCGCGAACGGAAAAACCCAGGTTGGCGGTAATGTCGCGCACCAGCCCGGCGCCGTCGGTGTTGTCGCCCAGGATCGTTTCGCCGTCGAATTTCAGCGTGTTCACCGCCTGCGCCAACTCCGCGCGCTGCGTCAGGCTGGTCGCCAGCTTCCACGCTTCCTGCTTGAACGGCACGGTGACGTTGAGCCCCTTGCCGCCGGCTTCCTGAAATTCGCTCACGCTCCGTGCAAAGCCGTCGAGCGGGGCAAGCAGTCTTGTATAGGTGAGGTCCTGGCCGGTCTGGCGGGCGAATTCGGCATGAATCAGGGGGGACTTGCTGTGGGCAATGGGGTTGCCTATCACGGCATAGCGATCGGTCATGGTGTTCTCTGCATGTTCGGTTTTCTGGGTGCGAATTCTACCCCAGGCTAGAATTTCGCATTAAGGCTTTCTCAAGGTAAGCTATGCGCGTGGTCAAGCTGACTGAAAAGGGGTTCTACAATGTTACGTGCAATATCGTTATTTTTGGTTCTGGCGGTGATGATGGGCGCAGGCCCGGCTCGGTCTGCGGAAAGCCTGAAAATGGCCGCGGCCCCTTCCGACAGCGAACGTTTTGCGGATGCCGATGTTTTGGCCAAATACCAGGCACTGGCCAAATATTTGGGCGCGCAACTGAATACCCCGGTCAACTTCATCCCGGTGGCGAGTCCTTTTGTTGCGGCCAAACGCGCCAGTCGCGGCGAGTACGACATGATAATCGCGCCCGCCCATACCATCGCCAGCGTGCTGAAAGCAGGCTTCAACCCGGTGTGCAAGGAAGGCGGCGAGGTAAGTGCGGTTTTCGTCGCAGGGCCGAATGCGAAATGGGCGAGCATAAAAGATGCGAGCGGAACTAAACTGGGCCTGCCGCCTTTCGAGTCGATCCAGGCGGGTCTGGCGCGCGGGGAACTGAACTCCAAATCGGTGGAGACCAGGAAGCATTTCAAGGAAGCGCGCTATTTCCGCAGCCAGGAAGCCGAGCTTTTTGCGCTCGAAATCAACAGCATGGACATCATCGCCGTAGATTCCGCCATGGCCGATAAATGGCTGAAATCGCATCCGGGCAAGATCATCCAGCATACCGCCGAAGCTCCCAAAATGGCTTTTGCCGTCAACACCAAGCGCATCAGCCCGGAGCAGGAGAAAAAGATCGAGGGCGCGCTGCTGAAATACGCTGAAGCGGAAACCAATGCCAGAAAGAAAATGGCTTTCTCGCCCACCAAGCGCGAGGAGTTCGCTGCAATTTCTTCCATGCTCAATACCACGCCCACGGAACTGGCCGGCACCCATGTGATCGAGGCCAAGCAGGCCAGCGACATGATTGCGAAAGGCGTGCTCGTGATCGATGCGCGCGCCGAGCCGGAATACGTGGAGGGTCATATCAAGGGCGCATTGCTGGTTCCCTACCATGAAGTCAGCGCCAAGGAAGTCGGGTTCGATGCCGCGGAAGACAAATTCGATCTGACCAAACTGCCCCAGGACAAGAACACCGCCATGCTGCTCTATTGCGACGGCACGCCATGCTGGAAGAGCTACAAGGCGTCGGTGCTGGCGGTCCGCAATGGCTACCGGAACATCTACTGGTTCCGTGGCGGCTACCCGGAATGGAAAGCCGCCGGCTACCCGATTGAAACGGGCAAGACGAAATAGTATCGGGCAGGTCCGACGGAGTCGTTGTGGAAAAACATAGTGTAAAAGCGGGCGCCACCGAAGGGCGGCACTACCATGAAGCGAAGAAGGTCACGCTGGTCAGCGTCGCCGTGAATATCGCGCTGACCCTGTTGCAAATCGTGATCGGCATTATCGGCAAATCTTCGGCACTGGTGGCCGATGGCATGCACTCCCTGTCCGACCTGCTGTGCGATTTCCTGGTGCTGTTCGCCAATCGCCATGGCTCGAAAGATGCGGACGAGGAGCATCCCTACGGTCATGCGCGCATCGAAACCGCGACCACCCTGGTGCTGGGCGTCATCCTGATGGGAACGGGCGCCGCCCTGCTGTGGGGCGCAGCACAGCGTTTACAGGACCCATCGGCGATTCAGAAGGTGCATGTCATGACCTTGTGGATTGCCATCCTCACGCTGGCCGGCAAGGAAGGTCTGTTCCGCTACATGCTCCACGTGGCGCGCAAGCTCCGTTCGCGCATGCTCGAAGCCAACGCCTGGCACGCGCGCTCCGACGCGGCCTCTTCGCTGATCGTGGTGGCGGGTATTGCCGGCAACCTTTACGGCGTGACCTCCCTAGACCTGTTGGCCGCCGCCCTGGTCGCCGCGATGATTTTCCGCATGGGCTGGAAGCAGGCCTATCAGGCGCTCATGGAACTGATCGACACCAGCCTGGACGAACAGGAAGTCGCCGCCATCCGCAGCACCTTGCTGGCGACGCCGGGGGTACAGGGCCTGCACGAGCTGCGCACGCGCCGCATGGGCGACCGGGCCCTGGTCGACGCACACGTGCTGGTCGACCCAAAAATCAGTGTATCGGAAGGACATTACGTGGCGGAGACGGCGCGCGCGCGTGTGCTCAAAGCGCATGCCGCGCTCGACGTGATGGTGCACATCGACCCGGAAGACGATTCGGCAGTCAAACGCAGCGTCCACCTGCCGCCGCGCGAAGAACTGCTGCGCCAGCTCAACCAGCGACTGGGCGACCGGATGCCGCCGACGAAACAGGTGGTGCTGCACTATCTGGGCGGCAAGGTGGACGCCGAGATCCTGCTGCCAGAATCACCCGCCCGGCAAGCGGAAACAGCTGCGGCGCTGAACGCGGAAATTGCAAAAATCGTGGCGGAAGACGATATCTTTCGCACTATCGAATTGCGCAAAACCGCACTGTAATGGTGCGGAAAGCAGCGCCACGCACAGCCGCGGGGCAAGCAATTTTTTGCCCCGATTTTAACTGCTTATGGCACAATGGTTTTTTATTGTTTATTTAGTGGCATGCTTCGTGCTTTAAAGCGTGCTCGGAATTTTTTACCTTTCGTTCGTAGGAGAGAAATCTGGCGGTTGCCGACGTTTTAAAAATGATCAAGGACAACGAAGTCAAATTCGTTGATCTGCGTTTTACCGACACTCGCGGCAAGGAACAGCACGTTTCCATTCCCGCTCACGTAGTCGATGCCGACTGGTTCGAAACCGGCCACGCTTTCGACGGTTCGTCCATCGCCGGCTGGAAGGGCATTCAGGCTTCCGACATGCTGCTGATGCCGGATCCCGAGACCGCCAACATGGACCCGTTTTTCGACGAATCCACCCTGATCATCTCCTGCGACGTGGTTGAGCCTGCCGACGGCAAAGGCTACGACCGCTGCCCGCGCTCCATCGCCAAGCGCGCTGAAGCCTACCTCAAGTCTTCCGGCGTCGGCGACACCGCCTATTTCGGTCCGGAACCCGAATTCTTCATTTTTGATTCCGTCACCTGGCACGCCGACATGTCCGGCGCATCGGTAAAAATCGAATCCGAAGAAGCTGCCTGGTCCTCCAGCGAAAAATTCGAAGGCGGCAACGTCGGTCACCGTCCCGGCATCAAGGGCGGCTACTTCCCCGTTCCCCCGGTCGATTCTTTCCAGGACATCCGTTCCGCCATGTGCCTGGCACTGGAAGAAATGGGCGTGCCGGTCGAAGTGCACCACCACGAAGTGGCAACCGCCGGCCAGTGCGAAATCGGCACCAAGTTCAGCACCCTGGTGAAGCGCGCTGACTGGACCCAGATCCTGAAATACGTGGTGTTCAACGTCGCTCACGCCTACGGCAAGACCGCGACTTTCATGCCCAAGCCCATCGTTGGCGACAACGGTTCCGGCATGCACGTGCACCAGTCCATCTGGAAAGACGGCAA
>JBDKRR010000178.1:0-3829 GCA_039683315.1 Sulfuricella sp. | reverse complement strand
TTGAACTCTTTGCTGTAGCGCTGACGTTTGCGTTCCGCGTTGACCTTACGTATCCCTTTTTCCATCTGACACCTCCTGTAGTATTGTCTACTATTAAAAGTGTCCGTGAAATGCGGGTTAGCTCAGTCTGACCCCATTGATCTCTCTGATTATGCGGTTGAAGGAGGGATTGGAGTACATCTAAGAACACCGCTTCCAACATTCCCTGCATTAAGACGAAATCGCGCGTACGCATTGCATTGGCCCGCTGTGAATTTTTTCGAATATCAGTTTCATCCGGTCGCAGACGGCGTCCCCTTCAGCGCCGGTAAGTCCCCAAAAAACCAGTCGAACGTCCCGTTCAGTATTTCTAGAGTGGTTCAGGCTTAAGTAGGTAACGTTGGACGGCGTGTCATCGAAGAACTTGGCGTTCCGGGGCGCCAAGGCGGCCTTGCATTCGATAGATTTTGATACACAATACTTACAGTTTGCTTCCAGATGCTCCTTGATGATTCTTGCTCGCTGCTGACAATCGGCTTCGCCCAACGTTTTCCCAAAAACTGCGGCCTCAATCTCGCGACCGTCAGCATCCAATGCCACCCGGATCTCGACGAAGACCGGGTTGACAACTTCCGTGGGTTCTTGCTGGTGTCGATAGCCAAAGAAACCCAGAACACCCAGTGCGGCAATTACGAACAGTATTTTCATGATTCACCCAGAAGCGAAGAAAACCGGAAAAGGCCGAGTAGCGGGAGGAGGAGGAAATCACGGGCTTTACCGGGCAAGCCGCTCCAACGATGCTGTAATAAAAGGACCATTTCCGCATCTTGCCTGAACAAGTCGAGCGCATCAATATTCATTTATCATGATTTGCCGGGTGGATGGTTCGGGGTTGTGGGAGCCATGAGCAAATCATAGTAGTTCTGATCGGTTGAACGAAGGTTTAAGCCCACGGTAGCCGTGGACGGAATTTTGGCCAGACTTTGCCGATTTCGGTCAGACAGAAGCGTAGTTTCTGCTTGATGGAAGGGTTCAGACGACCTTTTGTCCGGGTTTTGAAACGCTGAATTTCGGCCAGAAATTCCGATGCTGTGGTAGTGCAGGCAAGGGCCTGTTGTTCAAGCGCATCGCATTCCTCGTTTAAGCCGAGTTCGCGCGCTTCCGCGATTGCGGCCTTAAGGATTGGAAGAAAATCATCAGCGTGCTTGCTCAAGCTGCGGCGCTCGGATGTGTGGACTGGCGTTGGGGCGTGTTTTCATTTCTTGTGGGAGATTCGCCGGTACAGGCCGCGAAACTCGGAGAGCAGCTCATGCAAACTGCCACGATAAAGCCAGATGATGCCACATATGCCATAGAGCGAGAGAGATGCCGGGAAGTTTGCGTCGCGCATGAGAGCAAGAGCGGAAGGATCTTTAAAGTACCAATAGAGCGCATAGCAACCATCCACGGAGAACCAGGTGGCAGCCAGCATGGCAGGCCAATAGCGCCACTGACGCTCAAGAATGACACGCAAGCTCCAGGGGGCGGTCAGATAAGTGGAAATCGCCATGATAAAGCTGATGCTGACATCCCAGTCTGGCGCCGGCGTGAAAAAAGAGCCAAGAACGAGCATGCCAGAGCCGAGGAACAAGGTAACCAGTTTCCACGGACGTAGGTAATCAGATCGGTTATAGAGAAAAAGCATGAGCTGAATGGGTCTCTCGCGCAGGTTCGGTTGAGCCGCGTGTTAGGCCCGCCCGTGTTGGATGTCGGGTCTGATCTTACTCTTGCCTGACTATGTCGACCGAGATTTCCACCGCCGGAATCGCTCCTCTGTTCTCAAGCCAGTGTGTGGTGTTCCTGTCTTCGGGCCAGCCCACACCTGGCCCATAGTCCGTAGCGACGCCATTTCGATGGTCGGTGATCGTCCCTTGCAGTATGTAGACGGTACCTGGCCTGTCCTTGTGGTTGTGAATCGGGCCGAAGACGCCTCCAGGCTCGATGGTCACCATGCGCATACGAAGTTGGCGCCCTGTCATGCCCTCGATCTCAGGGCCAAGGTCAAATTCAGGCTATCAGGCAGTATTTACACATCGCCATGCAGACGGTGCAGCGGTTGAAGTATAGTGATTCCTGCGCGCAGTCCGTCAAATCGGCCACGCCGCGGACCTTGCGCCATTCCCTTGCAACGCATTTATTGGAAAGTGGTTACGATATCCGCACGGTGCGAGCGTTGCCGGGCTTCGGATGCTCCTGCCACGATGATTTATACCGATGTTTGGAACCGCGGCGGCCGGGTGTCGCCAGTCCTTTGGATATGATTTGATGAGTGATCTTGAACGTTTTTTGTCCCGTGCGGAAATGCTGTTGCAGCGCGTGGAACAGGTTCTTCCCGGCTTGTCGCGCGAGCCGGACTGGAGTGCTTCGGTGGCTTTTCGTTGGCGCAAGCGGGGCGGGCAGGGTTTTCTGCAGCCGGTGGCGCACCCGCATCATATCCGCCTCGACGATCTGCAGGGCGTGGAGGCGCAGAAGAAGCAGATCGACCGCAACACGCGCCAGTTCGTGCGCGGGCTGCCGGCCAACAACGTGCTTTTGACAGGGGCGCGCGGCACCGGCAAATCATCGCTGATCAAGGCGGTGCTGAACCAGTATGCCGCCAAGGGGCTGCGTCTGATCGAAGTGGAGCGCATGGCGCTGGTCGATCTGCCGGATATCGTGGAGCTGCTGTGCCAGCGTTCCGAGCGCTTCATCGTGTTCTGCGACGATCTTTCCTTCGATGCCGGCGAGCCGGGCTACCGTGCGCTCAAGGTGGCGCTGGACGGCTCTGTCGCCGCACCTTCCGAAAATGTGCTGATCTATGCCACTTCCAACCGCCGCCACCTGATGCCGGAGTACATGGCGGAAAATCTCGAAACCACTTATGTGGGCGAGGAAATCCGTCCGGGCGAGACCACCGAGGAGAAGGTGTCTTTGTCGGAGCGTTTCGGCCTGTGGCTGTCCTTTTATCCTTTCAATCAGGACGAATACCTGGCGATCGTGCGTTACTGGCTGGGCCAGTTGGGCGTGGCGGAGGTGGACTCCGAGGTGGTGCGGCGCGAGGCGCTGCAATGGGCGCTGGGCCGCGGCTCGCGCAGCGGACGTTCGGCATGGCAATTCGCGCGCGACTGGGCGGGGCGAGTGGGGCTGAAAACGAAGCGATGAGCCGGAAAAAAATCGTGGATGTGGTCGCCGCGGTGATTCTGCAGCCGGATGGCCGATTTCTTCTGGCGCGCCGTCCCGACGGCAAGCCTTACGCCGGCTACTGGGAGTTTCCCGGCGGCAAGGTGGAGGCGGGCGAATCCCTGTTTCACGCCCTGGCGCGCGAGCTGCACGAGGAGCTGGGGATAGATGTGAGCCACGCTTATCCCTGGCTGGTGCGACATTTCGATTACGAGCATGCCAGCGTGAAACTGCATTTTTTCCGCGTGGTGGCCTGGGCGGGCGAACCGCACGGCAAGGAAGGCCAGTTGCTCGCCTGGCAGACGCCGGGCGGCGTCGATGTCGCCCCCTTGCTTCCGGCCAACGGCCCCATCTTGAGCGCGCTGGAATTGCCCGCCATCCTGGCCATCAGCAATATCGCGGAAATGGGCGAAGATCCGTTCATGGCCAGCTTCGCCTCCGCACTCGAAAATGGCCTGCGCCTGATCCAGTTGCGCGAGAAGTCCATGTCGCCACTTGAGCTGGAGCGGGTGGCGCGGCGGCTCGTGGCGCTGGCGCGCCCTTATGGGGCGAAAGTGCTGATCAGTTCCGATGCCCGTCTGGCGGAGGCGGCCGGTGCGCATGGCGTGCACCTGCCTTCGTCCGCCTTGATGAGCCTTGAGGTTCGCCCGCA
>JBDKRR010000177.1:0-3143 GCA_039683315.1 Sulfuricella sp. | reverse complement strand
CGGCGGCGGGCGCGCAACAGACGCCACGTCACATAGAGCTTGGCGCGGCCATCCTGCATATTGTCGAGAAATTGCCGCAGCTGCTGCGCCAGCGCGGCAGGGGGAGCGGTTACCGTATTTTCCATCTCCGCGAGCAGTTCCTGCCGCCGTGCATAGTTCACGGGCCGGCGGTTGTCGGGGTCCACCAGGCTAAAGTCCCATAGCTCGTTGCCCTGGTAAATGTCCGGCACACCGGGCGCGCTCAGCTTGAACAGGGTCTGTGAGAGCGCGTTGAACATCCCCCAGCGCGCCACGCGCCGCTGGAATGGCAGGAAATCGGCCAGAAAGGCGTTATCCTCCCCAGGCGCCAGCAGCGCCCTGACAAACGCCGAAAGCCCGCCCTCGTAAGGCACGTTAGGGTTGATCCAGCTGGTGTGCTGCTTGGCTTCCCGCACCGCTTTCAGCATATAGGCCTCGATGCGCGCAATCAGGTTGTCCTGTCCCGCCGCATCCGGTTCTTCCAGCGGCCACATGCCGATCAGGGTCTGGTAAAGCAGGTATTCGTCGTTGCTGCCGGGGACGTCCTCGCGTTCTATCCGGGTCTTTCTGCTTCTGTTGAGCTGCCGCCAGCGCAGAACCTGCTCGCGCCATGCTGTGGGCAGCTCGGAAAGCACATTGATGCGCGCCCGTACATCCTCGCTGCGCTTGCTGTCGTGCGTGGTGGTGTTGAGCATGGAATGGGGCCACTGTTCCAGGCGCTTCGCATTCTCGGCATGGAAGCCCCGCACCGAGGTTCCGAAGCGCCGCGGGTCGCCGCCGACCTCGTTGAGAGAGAGCAGGCGATGATAACGGTAGAACGCGGTATCTTCGCTGCCCTTGCCCATCACCGGGCTGGAGAGCTGCTGGAATTTCATCGCGAAGGCGGTAATGGCGGCGACATAGGAGGGGTTCATGCCGCTCGGGATATCCAGCAGGAGCGCAGCGCGCAGAAAGTCGAAAATGCTCACATCGCGTGCCTCGGTGAGCCTCTTGGCCCGTGCCACGGCCCATTCCACGTCATGGCGATCCTGTGCGCTGATCTGCCCGTCGCGCACGTAGGTGCGGTAAACGGGGAGCGACGCGATCACTTCGGCGAGGGCATGGCGCAGGCTGTTGGAGGTAAAGTCGCGCGTATGTGGGCGCCGTTCGCAGATGCGGCTCAATTGTCCCGCCAGGACATGGAGTTCGCTGGCCAAGGCGTGCCCCATGATGAGATGCTTGCTGCGGCAGACCAGCTCACCGAAATTGAGCCGTTCGCGGCTGAACATGCGGTAGGTGCGCTCCAATGACATTCTCCCGCGCGGATCGATGAACAGACCATTGAGCAGGTTGCAGAATTCATAGCCGGTGGTGCCGTGGATAGCCCAGTCCTCGCGCAGGGATTCGTGACTGGAAAGAATTTTCTCCGCCACGACGTAAACCGCCTTGTCTCCATTCATGGGCGGCGACCGCGATGCGACGCGCTCCTGCAGGCGCTGGAAATACTGCAGGGGATCACAGAGACCGTCGGGGTGGTCGATGCGCAAACCGTCCACCTTGCCATCGGCCACCAGATCCAGCACGAACTGATGAGTTGCCTCGAACACATGGCTGTCCTCCATGCGCAAGGCCGCCAGGTCGTTGATGTCGAAGAAACGGCGATAGTTGATCTCGTCGGAGGCGACGCGCCAATTGGCAATACGCCAGGGCTGCGCCTCGAGCAGCGCGTGCAGCAGGCCAAAAGACTCCGGATCGCCGGTCTTGCCGTTGTAATCGCTGACCGTGTCCAGCACCATCTGCATGACCGGCGCGGAAACGGCCACCAATGCCGACAGGCGCCGCTTGATCAAATCCCGGTCGCGGTGCCCTTCCAGTATTTTTTCAGGCGTCGAGGCCTCCCGTGGCGGCAGGTTGTCGAAGGCGGTGATCACGCTGGTCAGTTCCTGCAGGTCGGGATTGTCAGCGAGGAGCTGTCCCTCGAGCAAGGCCAGCCGATGCCGCAACAGGCGCGAATACTCGGGAGGGGTGATGGGCAGGCGGTGGTGGTAATACCACACGCTGAAGCCGCCGCTGGCCGGGTCGAAGCCGAGTTTCAGCTCGCCGTCCTCCAGCGTTTCGCCGTATGAGCGCCCCAGGATGGGCAACAGAACCTTGCCGTGTAACTCTTCTTTCAGCGGGTCCCAGTCGATGTCGAAAAACGATGCATAGACGGAGCTCGTGCCATTCTCCAGTACATCCAGCCACCACTGATTATCCGCGCCCATTACCCCCATATGGTTCGGGACCAGGTCCAGGATATGTCCCATGTCATGGGCACGCAGCGCCGCGCAAAAGGCCTCGAAATCCGCCGGCGTGCCGATCTCCGGGTTCAAGGCATTGTGATCGACGATGTCGTAGCCGTGGCTGCTGCCGGGGCGCGCCTTGAGATAGGGCGAGCAGTAGACATGGCTGATGCCGAGCCGCGCCAGATAGGGCACCAGCTGCGTTGCCTGCGCGAAGGTAAACTCGCGGTTAAGCTGCAGGCGATAGGTGGAATGGGGAATCCGCAAGCGCCGCTCGTGTACCGGCGCGCCATGGGTCCATGGACGTTCCTGTCGCAGCGCCGCGGCCAATGCGAGCACGCGGCGATCGACGATGCTGGCTTCGAGGCTGAGCGGCAGTTTGCGCCGCCAATTGGGGTGCTGGCTGGTGGTGGAGGGGATGTTGATCTGGTCCGCAACGCCCAGCATGTCTTCCAGCTGAACCATCAGCACCTTGGCCGGACTGCGGGCGAGATGGACGTGGACTGCCTGGATGAAGTCCGGCGTCGCAGCCGGCATCGCAACGGGATTGACCGTCATTCCTTGCGGCAGCAAACCGGCTTGCTCCAGCGCCAGCAGGAGATAGGCATTTTCCTCGGCGCGGCCCACTATTTGGGTCCGTCGTGCCTCGTCCGAGGCGAACAGCTGCAGTTGCGTGCGGCGCAGGATGTCGCGGCCTTCCCAGAAACCCGCCAGCGTCGGCAAGTCGTGCGTGGTCACCGCGGCAAGCGCCTGCGCCGGATAATCCGCGGGCGCAATGAAATCGCCGGCGGCGTCCTTTTCCAGGATCAGCACGCGATAGGACAGGACGCCCAGGGGCGCCAGGGCGGTACACACCTCCTCCGG
>JBDKRR010000176.1:0-1609 GCA_039683315.1 Sulfuricella sp. | reverse complement strand
GGGCTACACCCTCCATGGCTACGCTGGGCGAGTATTCCTGATGCGCCAGCAGGTAGGGATTGACATCGGCGCTTGCAAGTTCGACCTGTTGCGCTTTCACCACGGCCAGGTCTGCGGGCGGGGTATGCACTGCGCCCGTCTGCAATACAGCCCAAACCACCAATCCTACGGCCGTCACGGAAGCAGCTGCGGACAAGGCTATGGTGCGTGTGTTGTGCCTGGACATGCGATGCGGAGCGAGCACGGTCGGCTCTCCTGCCAGACGTTCGCTGAACCGCCCCATGAAATCACCGGAAACTGCTGAAGTGTCGCGTAAAACATCGCCGATCAGATGGTAGGCCTGCCACTCACGTTGCGCTTCAGAATCCTGCAAAGCGTCGAAGAAACGTTGCGCTTCCGCATCGTCCAACTCGCCATCCATCAGCTGTGAAATTTTCTCGTTAGTCCTTACCATCTCTTGTCTCCTTGAGTATCCAGCAGCGGCCGCAATTTTTCCGAAATCGCATCGCGTGCACGAAAAATACGCGATCGCACCGTACCAATTGGGCAATTCATGACCTGTGCAATATCCTCGTAACTCAAACCTTCGATCTCGCGCAGGGTAATCGCGGTCCTCAACTCTTCTGGCAATGCGTCCACCGCGGAGTTCACTGTTTCTGCAATTTGTTTGCTCATCATCGCGTTCTCGGGCGTATTGATATCGCGCAACTCGTCGCCGCCCTCGAAGCCTTCAGCTTCCTCATTGTCGTACACGGTCACCGTCGGCGCACGCCGCCCTTGCGCCACCAGGTAATTCTTGGCGGTGTTGATGCCGATGCGATACAGCCATGTATAGAACGCGCTCTCGCCGCGGAACGAGGGCAAGGCGCGGTAAGCCTTGATAAAGGCCTCCTGCGACACGTCCTCGACCTCCGCGGCGTCGCGAATAAAGCGCGACAAGAGCCGCGCCAGCTTGCGCTGGTACTTGGCCACCAGCAACTCGAAAGCGTGCTTGTCACCGCGCTGCGCACGCTCGACCAGTTGCTGGTCAATTTCCCGGTCACCCATATGGGTTTCGCTCCCTGATGCTATTTATTTTTAGTATAGCGCTTTCGCTGCATTATGCCGGATAGACACAATCCATTAAACGCCTCATTCAAAGACAGCAGTTGCATGTAATTAGTTCACGCGACGTGGGGGTGTTTGCGCGTAGGAACCGGGCTGCATGGTATGATTTTCCCGCTTTCATTTTGTACAGGACCGGGTGTGAAACAATTCGACGTGCTTATTATCGGCAGCGGACTGGCTGGCATGACGCTTGCCCTGCAGCTGGCCGCACACAAGAAAATCGGCCTGATCACCAAAAAGGCCCTGCTCGATGGCGCAAGCAGCTGGGCGCAGGGCGGTATCGCCGCCGTGCTGGGCGATGACGATTCAGTCCAGTCGCACGTGCAGGACACCCTGATTGCCGGAGCAGGATTGTGCAGCGAGAGCATGACGCGGTTCGTCGTGGAGCACGGCAAACCGGCGATCGAATGGCTGCTCCAGCAAGGCGTACAGTTCAGCCACGACGAACTTCATGCCGAGGAACTCCACCTCACGCGCGAAGGCGGCCATAGCCACCGCCGTA
>JBDKRR010000175.1:0-7967 GCA_039683315.1 Sulfuricella sp. | reverse complement strand
ATCCAGCTCGAGCACCGGCTTTGCCAGACCGTTGAGTATCTGGTAACATGCGATCATGTCGAGCATCTCGCCAAAAGGAAGCGCCCCCCGCTCATCCCTCGGGATGTTCAGAAGGCGTCCATAAAAGTCAAGCCACGCAGGGTTTAGGCCTGCGTGGCTTCTGCGTTTTTTGGGTCGTTTTCCGTCTCGACGGTCGTCTCGCCTCCGGCACCCATGGCGCCGAACATGGCGCTGGTCAAGCCGCTGATTTCCCCAGGAGATAACACCACACCGATATCATCGGCGGTGATGGTCGGGCAGTCGTTCACGCCATCAACGATGCGCCGGTAGGCAGCGCCCTGCTCGATGAGCACAGACAGCATCCATGCCACCGTCTGCACTTGCTCGCTGACCGACATCTTCTCGAGCACCGTCTCCGCTTCGGCGATACCGCCAGCGTCCTTGAACCGCTCGTCAAACGCGGTTGTCGCGTTGACCGAGAAGTTCAGCAGATACTCGCGCCCGCCCAGCTTGATCTTGGTCAGCCTATTCATCAGGTACCACCCCCGGTGATGTTGAGAACCTGCTTGATGTAGGCCTCGGCCAGGGCCTCGGACTCCACCGTCGCCTCACGCTTCCACGCATGCTTAGCGGTGTCGTCGCGCATGATGGTGCCTTCGATGGCCGGCGTCTGCCACTCGATGTTTTCGCCCTGGGTGGTGGCCGCGTCCTCCGGGATGCCGAACTTGACCTTGGTGAACACGATGGCCCGCCACTTGGTCACACCGGCGACGATCTTCTTGATGATAATGCCCACGCCCAGATCGGGGGCGGCCACGTCATCGTCGAAGACGAGCTCGGAGACGGTCGCCTCGCCCACGGTGACGCTCTTGGCGGTGATGCCCAACAGCGCCGCGCTGGCGGCTTGCTCCAAGTCGTCCGTGCCGACGGACAGCGTCCCGCTGGCAAACGACCGGTCGCTCTCGGCGATGCCGTTGTCAGCGTACAGGTTGTTGTCCTCGGCGGTTTCAATGCTGGCGCTCAGCTCCGTGGCCTTGCCCATGAGCCCTCCGTTGCTGTAGGTTACGACGCCACCGGCGGCGTTGTAGATGGCGTAATAGGGTTTCGACAGTCCAACCTTAGCCATTCCTGGCCTCCTTTACTTCATTCGCTTTGCGATTTCTTCATCGATCACGCGGCCCATCTCGGCCTGCGCTTGTTTCTTGGTGGAGTTGACCGCTGGCCGCACAAACGGGTGCTTGACGCGTACCGATGATCCGCTTTCCACGGCCCGGGCGAGCAGCTGGTTCGGCAGACCATTCGGGTACTTCTCGGACGGCTTGCTTCCGTACCCGTCGAACCCGATTTTGGCGTTCCAGTTCCCGTCCTTGTCCAGCATGATCGGTGTCACGCCGAACCCGGCTATGAGGTCATCCTTTTGGGTTTCGGACAAGCTGTTGAGCTGTTCGCCCTCCTTGAGAAATCGGAACGGCTCGGTCGGTATGTCGCCGAGGTTGGAGCGGATGGCGTCAGCCACGACGTTGGCCCCGGCGTAGATGGCCTTCTTGGCGATGTCGTCAGATCCCGCTTCCAGCCGCGACAGCTTCAACGCCCACTCCTCACCCGCCTTGAACGTCATCCGGGCCAATCAACCACCGCCTCCCAGACCCATTCATGGTGAATGTAGCCGGTCTCATCCTCGTACTGGACGCTCTCCAGCCGCCAGGCCAATCCGAGCCCGTTAAGCGCGTCCTGGATGGCCCACACCTTGGGATCGTCCGGCGTCTTGGTGTAGTAATCCACAGTGCCGGTGATCGTCTGCTCCTGCATCCGTCCGTCGGCGTGGAGCGCGGCGGCCTGGCCATCCTCGGCCCAGACGCAGTACTGGTCGTCCTTGTTCACCGCCCGGTACCTGCTTGTGTTTGGCACTACGGCCTGCAGCGCCGCGCCGATGTCAGACAACTGCATAAGCCTGCCGCACCTCCTCCAGCGTCAGCTCCATGGCCGGAGGGTTTGCGCCCTCGATGTGCTGCACCTGTACGATGCGATACTGTTGCCCGTTGACCGGAACGGCGACGTCCTGCGCCGACACGCCGCGGCGCAGCGGGCACCGAAGCACCAGTTGCACCGTGACGCCCGCCTGCTGGGCGTTGTAGTAACGCGTGACGCCTACGGTCCGCTCTCGGTAGCGCAGCCTGTCCTTGAGCACAAGAGCATCGACAGGCGCGCCCCCGGCGTTGGTGGTGGCGGTGACACCATAGATGGCAACAACGCCGTCAGGATAGTGCTCCAGCTGCAACGAATTACGGATCATGTTCCAACACCATCCTCAACCGCATCGTCTGCCATCTTCCTGATTGCCTGTCGCGCTATCTGCAGCCCCAGCAACTCGTGCCGATAGTTCACGGCATACTCGTCCAGCGCATTGCTCCTAGCATATCTGGCATAGTCAAAGAGGAGGCCGCGCGGGGCGTCCTCCTCCGTGTAGTCGAGCGCTTCACCGGCCACGCCATCCAGGTAGCGCATGCCGCGCCAGAGGATGCCGGTCAGCTTGGCGTTCTCTGCGTCCGTAGTCGTCCAAGTAATGTCGAGATAGTTCTTGGCCGCATCGAGTAGGCCGGTGGGGAGCTCCATGGCTTACCCCTCCTTCTTAGCCGCCCTCTTTGCGGGCTTTTTGGGTTCCGGCTCGGCAGGCGTTGCGTCGACCGGCTCGATCAAGGCATAAGGACGGGCGGCGCGAATCTGCGCCGCCCTCTCCTCAGTTACCTCGAAAATGCCGCCAGGCTCACGCATTGCCTCCGCCTCCCGGTCATAAAACCGACGGACAGCTTTGACGTTCATGGCCTACCTCACACCCCGCCGATCTCGTCGGCGTTAGTCACCTCGACCTTCAACACCGCAGGCGCCAGGTTGGTGATGTCGGCGTAGACGAACGCATTGTCGTCCAGCGCCTGGCCGTTGGCGTAGGTCTTGATGAGGTAGGTGCGGACGTCCTCCAGGAACTTGTACTCGTCGGAGTACTCCAACTTGCCGCCCTTTCCGCCGCCGGTGCCGAGCAGGCCCAGGTACTTGGGCGCCAGGCCGAACACGGCATAGTTGGCGGGCACCGCGGCGCACTGCACGGGGTCGATGGGGTACGGCAGCACGTCGTTGTTGTAGGTGCCATCGGTGGCTCGCACCGTGGTGGCCGGGTAGACCTTGGTGTAGTAGTCGGCAGGGTTGACCGCCATCAGCAAGCGCGGCACCGCGCGGCGGGTGCTGTTGGGGCCCTGGGAGACCGTGTTGAGGATGCCGCCGATGGTGACAGCGTCCAACTCCGTCACGGTGATGGCGTCTTTGCGTGGGTAGACGCCATCCACAGCACCGGTGGACTTGCGGGTCATACCGCGGGGCTTGTTCTTGCCGTCGCCATCCACGAAGGCGGCTTCCAGCGCAGTGGCCAGAGCCTCGACCAGCACGGCGCGGACGTAGGTGTCCAGCCACACAGGGCCGAGGTCGAGCATCGCCTTGGCAACCGGGATGAACGCGCTCAGCTTGTTCTGCCCGAGCTGCACCATGGCGAAGGACGCGCCCAACTCGCTGGCGATCGTGCTGGTCAGTTCGCCCCAGGCAGCCACGCCGGAGGTGGTGCTGGTGATGATCTCGGTCAGCGCCCCCACGTTCTGGAAGGTAATCATGTCAAGCAACGGATGGGTCTTGGCGATGTCCTCCATCACGCGGTCGATGGTGGTCTTGGGGAGCACGGGGTCCATGCTGGTCAGCGCCTGCTTGGGGTCGACCGACCGCATGGCGTCGATGGCCTTCTGGTAGAATGCCGTCTCAGCGCTGGTGAGCTGGCGCACGCCGCGCTGGGCCAGTACGGCCGCATCCTGGACGCCGATGAGTTCCTTGGCATCGGCCAACACGGCTTCCTGGATATTGTTGGCGAACTGCTGCCAAGCCTGGGCAAAGCCAGCCTCATCGTTGTCCGCGATGGCCTTCTGCATGGCCTGCATCACCGCGGCGTTTTCCTTCTGAACCAAGTCGAGGTTCTTCATGCTCATTCCGGTTTTTCCTTTCCGCCCTTGGTAAGGGCACTCAGCATTTTGATGATGTTATTTCCCTGCGCCGCGGGCGGCGGAGGTTCCATGGTATTGGCGGCAGCTCGCATGGCCGCAACGACCGCATCGGCGATGACGTTGGCATCGGCGGCGGGTGCAGTGACCGGCGCGGCAATCATGCGCTGCATCACAGACTGCCGGGCAGATGCGGCGGCCTTCCCCGGCTCGGTTTCCTCGGCATCAAAGACGCCGGTCGCAAAACCCTTGGAAACGGCATCGGCCGGGAGAATCCACGTCTCGTTGTCCAGCAGCGCCTTGACCTCGGCCTCGGCGATGTTCACCCGCGCCATGTAGGCGTTGATGCTGGCCTGCGTGATGACGTCGAGATCTTCGGCGGCCTTCCGCAGGTCATTGGCGTTGCCACTGGCGTACGACCAGGCATTGTGCACCATCAGCAGGGACGCGTTGTTCATCAGCCGCTCGTCGCCGGCCATAAACACGACCGACGCCGCCGAGCAGGCGAACCCATCGACGATGGTCACAACCTTGGCGCTATGCTGTTTCAGCAGGTTGTGGATGGCCAGCCCCTCAGACACATCGCCACCGTAGCTGTTGATGTGCACGTTGATCTGCGTCACGCCCGGGTCGAGCGCCTTGAGCTCTTTGGCCAGCGAGTAGCCGCTGGTCTCGGACGTGATACCCCAGTCTGCATCGAGTTCCTGCCATAAGGGAATGATAATATCCCCGAAAATGTAGATGTCGGCCTCCTGCCCGGCGACCGACATCGAGTAATACCTGGTTGGTTTCTGCTGCGGCATCAGCCGCCTCCTTTCCGCGCCGCTGCCTGCAGCGCCTCGTCAAACGGGGTGTAGTTCTTGGTGATGTAGTGGGCATTGGCCCAGTCCTCGTTGATGACCGCTTCGCCGACCACCTTGCGGATGTCGTTGACGCTGAACGCACCGGAACCAATGAGCTTGTCCACAGACGTGGCGACGTTCAACAGGTCGATGTGCTTGATGGCCTTGGTGTCGATCTGCACATAGGTACCGGCCAAATAGGCGGCCTGCCCGCTGCGCTTGCGGTTGATCTCCTCCTGGAGCATGTCACAGAGTGGGTCGATGCAGAACGTCAGGAACTGATCCATGGCATCGCTTATTCCCTGCACATCCCCGCGCAACAGCGCCGGTGGGATGCCGAACGCTTTGGCCGTGAAGTCGCTCACGTCGTCGATCTGCGCCCGGATGTCACGGGTACTCTCGTTGGAGTAGGTCTTGTGCGACAGCTCCGTAAATTTCTGTCCCTCCCCAAGTGGGAGAGCTGCTGCGTCACTGTTGAGCCATGCGGCGAAACTCTCGTTGATGAGCTTGTTGAAAGCCTCCTGTTGCGGCGTCCCCGCAATCGGGAGAGTGCCGTACTCGAAAATTCCCTTGGTGCCCCTGCTGCGCTGGTATGCCTTCATGGCGTATCCAATGAGCTTGGAGTAGCTCTCATACAGCCGGTTTGTCACCTGCCGCATGTCGACCTCTGAGAGCTGCCAGTAAAGCACCTCTGACTGGTTGAATGTCTTGGCGAAGGTGAAGTCACCAACCGTGACCTGCTCAAACAGATCATCGAACAGGGCGTAGGGCCGCCTTGTGAAACTGTCGACCACCAGGAGCTGGCCGTTCTGAGCGATGACTAGCGCCTCGTTTTTTCGGTAGAGATGGCGCACCAGCTTGTGCAGGAATCCGCTGCTGTTCTGGTTCAAGTTCGGCGATACGTTCCAAAGGTAGTACTCCGGGCCCTTGGTTTCTTTTCCGTCCACGAACGTCTTGAACTCGCACTTGCTGATGGCATTGGCGATGGTGTTTGTCGCTGCCCAAAACGCCATTTCGCGGATACAGATGTCGCCGGCGTATTCCTCAAACAGCTTCGAGGCCTCAGCGTCGTTCAGCGTCACCGGCCTGCCTAGCCTATTGACCAACCACCCAATCAGGCCCATGGCCTCACCTCCTTACCCGATAATCACCGGCAGATCTTCAAAACTGCCTCCGGTGGATTCCAGCAGTTCCTCTTTTGTCATGGAGTGAACGACGGCCATCCACGGGTCGGTTTTCCGACTCTTGGCCTCGATCTTTGCGTAGTAGTAGTTGCCGGTGTCCGTGCCATCTGCCTTGCCACGGCGCATGAGCTTCGTGTTCCACGCCGCCCACCGCAATGGCTGGTTGTCGCCCCAGCGGAAAAGCTGGTTATTGAATGCGCTGGAGATCACCGGGATCGTGCGCATGATGTCATTGGGTCTGACACAGTAGAGATTCTTGTGGACGTCCGTGTCAAAGCCAGCGGCCCGCAAGCTCTTTGCAACCAAGGCGTACCGGTTGTTGTCCAGCGCCAGCCCCTTGATGTCGTACCGTCGCGCCTGCTCCGCAAGCCATTCTGCCAGCAGATCAGGGTTAATCTCCTTGTCATCAACCAGGGTGATGTATCCTTCATCAGCCCAGACTTTCCACGGGATGCGTAGGCGGTCCAGGTCGTGTGACTTAAGGCACAACCACGAATGGCCGATGTCGTAACGTCGCCCGTCTGGCTCAAGGAAGTGCAGGCCCGTGCTGGCAAAGTCATTGATTGACGCGAAATCCAGCCCCGCCACGCAACTACGCCCCTGTAGGTCAGGCAGTGCAACAATCTCGCCTTTTGCGTCGCCACCAGCGCGATATGTGGCCACGATATTAGGCCATTCAGTGATCTGCACCTCTTGGTTTGAGCGCGGCCGGTTCATACGCTTGGTGTAGAAGTCCAACTCTGTTTGCTTGTCGTAGGCCTTCTTTGCCGCGTCCTTCTCGATCTGCTTCTGCAACTCCGGGAAGTACGGGAGTGACGGGTTTGCTTTTACCCACAGGCTCGGATCCTCACACTCTTCATCGCTGTCCATCATGTAGATCAGCGGGCAGAGCCCAAGCTCCTTCACTGTGCCGTTCAGCACGTCATTGGCGAGGCGCAAATCCTCGTCGAGAACACCGTCACGCACATAGCCGTTTGTTGTGATTGAGAAGATGCGGCTGTGTTTCCGTTTACCAAAGCCGGAGGAAAACACGCCGATGTTGGCGGAGTTTTCGTATTCGTGTCGCTCGTCGAAGATCAAGCAGGCACTGCGCTTGCCATCCTTCGTACGGGCGTTGCTGGTGTTGAACTTGATGTACGAGCCTGTTTTCGTGCAGGTAATGATGACCTTGGACTTGTAGAAGAACCTCTTGAGCTTCTCCCATTTGCGGCCCAGCATCTCGTAAATATCGTTGAATGACGTGGTGGCTTGATCCTCGCTGTTGGCGATGATGTCCACGTTGTACCCTTTGATGCCGTGATCCGGAGTGGTCAGATACCAGGCTAATCCTGAGATGAAGCCGTTCTTTCCGTTGCCGCGTCCCATCATGATGAAGAACTCGTCAAACACCACCATGTCGCGGCTGCGGTAGTAGCAGTGGACGAGGCCAATGACGAAGCATTCCCACGGGAGCAGCTTCATCTCGAAGTACCGCTCGATGAGCTCAATGGCACGGTCTGCCTTGGCCGTGTCTATGTAGACGTCCGGGTCAGCTAGTTTCCGTTCAATGTAGTCCATCGCTTGGCGAAGCGGTTCGCTGGCCGGAATGACCCCTGTTTTGATGGCGTTGGAATAGTCGTCGATCGGCTTATAACCCGTCATCCTCATCACCGCCCGCGGCGGCGTTGGCCGTGCTCAGATTGAGTTCCTTCAAAATCATCAGCATCTGTCGGTTCACCCCGACCAGCTCTTTCACCGACGGGTTGTTCAGCCACCGTTCCACACCGGTCGACGAAACGCCGAGGTAGGTGACGCCCCTGTCGTTGATGTCGAGGATCAACCAGCGCTTGACATCCCACAGCGCGAGGTAATCCCGAATGAGATCGACGTAATGCTCCCGGCATGCGCCAGCAGCAGTGAGCTGCTCA
>JBDKRR010000174.1:0-4211 GCA_039683315.1 Sulfuricella sp. | reverse complement strand
GTCTGCGCAACTCGCCCTAACAGCCCACACAAAACGTGGGCTGTCGCGGAGCTCAGACAAGGCGCAGCCGACTGCCCCCAATTTACTGACCAAACCGAAGCGGCGCAGAAGGGGAAACCGGGTGGCGCACCAAGAGCAATGATGGCCACGAGGAACGGATCGCCTGCCCCGAAATCCCCTCGGTCCACCGCCGAGTAGCACAGTCAAGCCGGGGGCAGTCGGCGAGGACTGTCTGAGCGCGCAGCGCGAGTTCCGCAGCCGCCCGGCTTGACGAGCAGCGCAGGGTACCCCCGAAGGGGGCGGTGGATGGGGCTCGCCTTCTTTGGGTTACCTTTCTTGGCGAAGCAAGAAAGGTAACCAGCCGCCGGGCTGCCCCCGGCAATCAAAACATTGCGCGAAGCGCACACAGCCATACGGAGCAATGCTAAGAGGCTAGGCGCGCTGGTGGCCCCAATTATGTTGTATCGTTCGTCTTTTGATTTTTTGGCAAAAATGCCAAAGGCTATGCCCGCGTGAGTGAACTTCCTGTAATTGGCTGGACCGAGGCGGACGAAAACCGATCCGCTCGCTGGCGTTCGGAGAGCGGCGCGCCGCCGCCCAAGCGCGTGACGGTCGCGGATGACCGCATGACGGCAGATGTCGCCTACCGCCTGGCCTGCGAGGGCACTGCGCTGCTGTGGCGCGGGGACTATCAGAATGCGCGCCAGTTGCAGCAGGCCATGGCGCGGCGCATCGACCGCAAGCCGCGCAAGCCCGCTACCTCGCCGACCGAGGCATTCCATTTTCACCGCCAGTTCCAGTCGCAGCGTGCGCGCATTCTGGGCATGCTGTTGCTGCCGCTGGAGGCGGATTACCGCATTCCCTTGCGGCGTGCGCCCGATGTGCTGGAGGCCTGCCTAGAGGCTTATGGTCCGCCAGAGGAACGGTCGGGAGGGCCGTCGCTGGTCTCGCTGCGCGAATTGCTCGGCCTGATCGGGGCGCACGAGTGGCGCAAGAAGGGGGTCGAAATCCCGGCGCTCGGCGGGCGCATCCACCCCTGCTACGGCGTGTTTTCGCCGGTGCGCGGCGAGTACGTGGGGCTGGTGGGCGATGCGCCGCTTCCTTCTTCGGAGCTGGCTTTCGACATCGGTACCGGGAGCGGCGTGATCGCGGCAGTGCTGGCCCGCCGGGGCGTGAAGCAGGTGGTCGCCACCGACCAGGACCCGCGCGCCCTGGCGTGCGCGCGCGAGAATATCGAGCGGCTTGGACTGAGCAGGCAGGTGGAGATCGTCTCCGTGAATCTTTTTCCCGCAGGGCGGGCGCCGCTCGTGGTGTGCAACCCGCCGTGGCTGCCGGCGCGCGCGAATTCCCCTATCGAACATGCGATCTACGACCCGGAGAGCCGCATGCTGCTGGGCTTTCTGGCCGGGCTGGCCGAGCACCTGGAAGCGGGCGGCGAGGGCTGGCTGATACTTTCGGACCTGGCCGAGCACCTGGGGCTGCGCTCGCGCGAGGAGTTACTGGCCGCTTTCGAGGAGGCGGGCTTGAAGGTGGTGGGGCGCATGGATGTGAAGCCGACCCATCCCCGCGCCTCGGACGCCAGCGACCCGCTCCACGCCGCCCGCGCGGCCGAGGTGACGTCGCTGTGGCGCCTTGCGGTACGTTGAGCGCGGGAAAGGTCAGAACAAAATGCAAGGTCATTGCGAGCATGGCGAAGCAATCCCGTTTTTCCGAGGCAAGATTGCTTCGTTGCTTCGCTCCTCGCAATGACGGCTTGGCTCAGAATATAAACGTAGTCAAAAGGAAATGAATTAATGAATACCAGACGCCATCTTTTTACCTCCGAATCCGTCGCGGAAGGCCACCCGGACAAGATTGCCGACCAGATCTCGGACGCCATCCTGGATGCCTTTCTGGCCGAGGAGCCCGAAGCCAAGGTGGCCTGCGAAACTTTCGTGGCCGATAACCTGGTGGTGATCGCCGGCGAGTTCAAAACCGTGCGCAAGGAACTGTTCAGCGAGATCGAGAGCCGCGCCGAGGAGATCGCTCGCCAGGTGCTGCGCGACATCGGTTACCGCGATGCTGAAACCGGCATCGACCCGAATGCCTGCGAAGTGCAGGTGCGCTTCAACCACCAGTCCATCCAGATACACAAGGGCATCACGCTGGCGGGGGGAGACATCGGCGCCGGCGACCAGGGACTGATGTTCGGCTACGCCTGCGACGAGACGCCGGACCTCATGCCTTACCCGGTGTGGCTGGCGCATCGCCTCGTGAAACGCTTGGCCGATCTGCGCAAATCCGGTGAATTGCCGTGGTTGCGCCCCGATGCGAAAAGCCAGGTGACCGTCGCCTACGAAGGCCAGCGCGTGGCGGGCGTCGAGAACGTGGTCATCTCCACGCAGATCGAACGCGACCTCGACCCGGCCTGGGTGGCGCAGGAAATCACGCGCACGGTCATCGACCCGCTGGTGCCGCTCGAGCTGCGCACCCCGGGCTTCAAGCTGTGGGTCAACCCCGCCGGCCCGTTCGAGATCGGCGGCCCCAACGGCGACACCGGCCTCACCGGGCGCAAGATCATCGTCGATACCTACGGCGGCTCCTGCCCGCACGGCGGCGGCGCGTTCTCGGGCAAGGACCCGACCAAGGTGGATCGCTCGGCGGCGTACATGGCCCGCTATATCGCCAAGAACCTGGTGGCGGCGGGCTATGCGAGGCGTTGCCTGGTACAGCTGGCTTACGCCATCGGGGTGGCGGAACCGGTCTCGCTGCTGATCGAAACCTACGGCAGCGGAACCGTGCCGGATGAAAAGCTGGAAGCGATGGTGCGCGGCACCTTCAGACTGACGCCGCGTGGCATCATCGACAGCCTCGAACTGCGCCGCCCCATCTACCGCCAGACAGCTGCCTACGGGCATTTCGGGCGCTCGGAGGCGGAGTTTTCCTGGGAGCGCGTCGATCAGGCGGAAAGATTGGCCATGTTCAACGTATAAGCAAATGAACCCGCTGTAGGAGCGAGCTTGCTCGCGATCAAGGCCGCTGCAATCGCGAGCAAGCTCGCTCCTACACGTTAACCCACCGTGCCCGGCACGCGATTACGTGCCGGATCGTCCCGTGCCCATCGGGTCGGCGCCGATGGTGCCGCGCAGGCTTTGCAGGTAGGCGCTGCCGCTCACCCATTCCAGCTTGGCCCTGGCCAGTTTCACCCGGCTCAGAATGTCGAGTTTTTCGGCCACGTCCTGATGGCTGCCGCGGAGGGCGAAGGACTCCAGATAGGCGACATGGCGTTTCCATAGCGCGATATCCCGCGCCTGTTTGGTTTCCAGGCGCTCGCGGTACCAGTCGGAAGCGAGCAGCGCTTCGCGCGTGAACATGGCGCGGATGTCGGAATGGTGCACATCCTTGCCTTCATAGCTGCCGCTGGCCATGATGTAGAGCAGGGCCTTGAGCGGCGGGCAGGCGTCTTCCACGCTGCCGTCCTTGATGTAGCATGCCGCGACGTTCTGCTGGGCTTCGACGATGTTTTCCACGCCGTCGACAAACACATCCAGGCCCTGGCTTTCCGGACGCAGGATTTCCTCGCCGAACACCGCGCGCGGGGCGTCGAACATCTTGCCCATGAAGCCGTGCACGAAGCGCTCGGTGATGCGGTAGCCGAGGCGGCTGGCCAGGATCAGGCGGCCCTGGTATTCGAAGTCCTCGATTTTTTCCAGGTAGCCGTTTTCGATCATGAAGCGCGGATCGCGCACCTTGGACGACAGGCGCGACCAGATTTCCGGCACCAGCAGGCTGATGTCGTGATCGACGCGCAGCTTGGGCCCGACGTGTCCGGCGGCGGTCGAGTATCCGGCGTAGCCGCTGAGGATGAAGGACACCAGCGCGTTGTTGAGGTCGGCTGTGGGGCGCACGGCATTGAACGGCCCCTTGGTCAGGGCGCCTTCGCTGCCGGCGCCTGTGGTGGAGGGCGACTTGCCGGTCAGGCTGCACACGAAGTCCATGAACAGCTCGGGCAGTTCCTGGTAGTGGATCGGGTTGTACACGGCCAGCGGACGGATACCGGGCTCCGGCGGGTTGTTGCGGCGGCCGGTCAGCACGGCGTTGACCGGTTCGACCACGGCGGTGCCGAGCGGCACGCGGCGGTTGAAGCGCGCGCCGATTTCGGCGACGTAGCGCCGCACCGGGTTGGCGATATCGGTGCGCAGTTGGAGATAGCGCGGGTTCTTGCTCGGCTT
>JBDKRR010000173.1:0-4150 GCA_039683315.1 Sulfuricella sp. | reverse complement strand
ATGGGATCTTCGGCGCGAAAGCTTTTCTCCACCCAGCTTACCACCTGTTTCAACAGCGTATCCTTGTCACCTACACAGCTTGTCCTTGCTATGGCGATCGCGTCGAGCACCCGCTGCCGCGACTCTGAAGAACGTATCGCAAGGTGACGGCCGACCAGCGTATCCCACCTCAGGGTTTGACGCCGGGTCTGGGGTACGACTCCATCGACGGTGATAAGCTGAAGGTCCGGGTCGCCGAAATAGGAAAATGCCCCCCAGCACACAGGCGGGAATTTCAGATGTTCTTTACGTGCAGCTACGAGCGCCTCTCCCAGGGGTAGTTTCATCGCAGTCTTGTAGAAGGAAACGGCCATGGAATGGGCGATCATGTCCGGCACCGTTTCCAGACAGGCGATCACCGCCGGAGCGCCTTTCTCGATCAGTCGGATCGCGACGCCGATAGCGTTGCCAGTGGTGGTCATACGGGCGCGTCCAACCTCACAGGTGCTCAAGTAGACGAACGGCGTGCCCCAGCCCGAAAGCTGTGAAAAATCGTGCGGCCCCAGCATCTCGTTCTCGGCAAGTGGCAGGAGTTCGCCCAGCTTCCCTGCGTAACCGTGGCCGCAGTAGTGCATAACCCGCAGTCCACGGTCCAGTGCCGATCGGAGCGTAGCGACACGTGGTTCGCGGTCGATTTCCGTTTCGAACCCAAGATCCTTGAGCTGGCGGTAAACGGAAGTCGCTTCGGCATCCGCATTGGTCAGCTCCTTGCTGTCCGCCGCACGAACCACCACCGCCTTTGCATCCAGCTTGGAAGGACTTCGGTTGGGTGACAGAAGCTCAAGCAATGTGCGCAAGGAACTGAGGCGTGCGATCGAGCGCGTTATCCCGAGCCAGCCCTCCTTGGTGCGAATCAATTCGAGTGGAAACGTGTTGAGATCACCGAATGTGCTTGGAAGATACAGGACACTGCGGGCGTCGGTGATGGCGTCCCTGATGGCTGCCGGCATGGCATCCCACACCTGAGCGGCGGCCTGCTCGATGGGTTCGAAGAATGCTTTCGAAATCTGTTCCCGGCGGCCGATACGACGGATGTTGTCGTCTTGCAGCCGCATCAGACCGATGAGCGCGTCGACGCATGTTTTGCTCGCCCGTTCGAGCGCGACGCGTTCTTCCAGCGAACTGCCTTCACTTCGCAGCGCGAACAATGTCAGCACACCAGCGCCTCGTTCAATTATGAACACGATGGTTCCCTCAAGCCGTTCCAGATAAGCCGCCAGTATGCGCAGCGGACTGCCCGCGATATGCTCAACGGACGGGAGCTCTGACCCATTGAGGAAATCGAGATCCGCAAAGGTTTGCTCATCGCGCATGGCCGCGACGACACGTAGATAGTCATCGGCGCGTGGTACTTTTGGCTGCTGGCTGCGGCTCAGAAACTTTAGGTAAAGCTCGTACTGGGGCTGTAGGGCAGCCTTCTGTTTCAACGGGTAGCGAGCTTCGCGTGCGGCATGTTCGCCGTCGATCACCAGTTGGCGGACATCATCCTCAAGAGTCATCGTCGTCCACGGTCATGGTTTGCGCGAAGAGTTTTGCGTGGGCCACACGCTGGGCGGAGTCGATCTCGTTGATAGAATTGAAGCCGTGCTCGCATAACTCGTAGATTTCGAGCGCTTCATCGATCCGCTTCAGTCGCAGCAGGGAGTTGGCCTGGTTGAACTTGGCACGCAGCAGGCGGTTGATGTCACTGGCGTCTTCGACTTTGTTTTCGTAAACGGCTGCGGCCGCAGCGAATCCGTCAACGGATTTCTCGAACTCTCCAGCGCTAAGCTCCACCTCACCCTCAGCCAGAAATAAGAGATAAAGCGCCTTGCGGGTCGTGGGTGACATCTGCCGCTGGTTCAGGGTATGCACGGGTACAGGCTTCGCAGGCGACGTGAAGTTGCGCGCGATCCATTCAATTTCCTCGTTCAGTACCCGGCGCGCGGCCTCGATCTGGCCGGACTTCGCCAGCAAACGGACAAAAGTGTCGGTTGTTTGCGCCCGGCCCAGCACCGCCCGCTCGGAGAGCCACTGCCGAACCATCGGCACCGCCTGCGCACCGCTTTGCACAGTCGCTTTGCTCCCCAGGGGCTTGGCCTTCGCCGCCGCAAACATCGGCAGCAGGTGTGAAGCAAACACGTCCGCAGCATCATTCTCAGACCCCTTACAGGCATTGACCGCTTGCTCGCAGACGTCCCGCCAGATCGCCTCTGCGCTGTTCAGGATCTTGTACGCCTCCTGTAGCCGATCGCTTTCGTAGAGCCCCTGGCCGGCTTCGCCCAGCAACTCGGCCTTGAAAATATCGTTTTCTACGGACAAATGTGTTGCGTGATTCAGCCAGTCAATGGCCGGCGAGCGCTCACCGGCTCGCCGTAGTTGCATTGAACCCAGCAGCAGTTCCCAGGCGGCTATCTCCCGAGACTTGGCATTGTTTTCAATCTGATCGGGATCGATGAATACCAAACCCGCTACGTTTGTCGGCGGGTACTCGAAGATTCGTTTGTAAAAGTCAGCCTGAACCATGATTTATCTCCTTTATGATGTCCACTTACGGCTGTGCCCGCTGCGCCCGCGGGTGCCCGTAGACCTTGAAGGCCAACCAAGAGGCGTCGCCCAGCTTCTTCGCCTCGGCCCGCGCACGGCTGGCCGCTTCTGCAAGGGTTTTGCCGTCCAGCAGTGCATTGTAGAATGCGGTCGAGAAGACCGCTGCGGGTTTGTCCCGCACCGCCCAGGCCGCGCCGACGAACGCACCGGCGCCCTGGCGCAGGAACACATTCGGCCACCCTCCCCAGGCGGTCAGCACAGCTCCGACGCGCCCGGTCTCGCAGGCGTTCAAGAAGACCAACGGACGTCTGCGCTTGAGGCGCGCCTCCGCCGCTACCGTGATCGTATCCACCTCCACCAGCTGCGGCGTGGTTGCTCCGGGCGGGGTCTCGTCACCGATGATGAGGCTTGCGCGTTCGATCGATTGATGCGGCGAATCGGCATGACAGGAGATGTGCAGGACGTCGAAATCACCTTCTGCCAGTGCGTCGTAAAATGCATCACGCGTGGCCGCGATGGCCTTTGGTGTAATGCCGTGGCCGCGCAGGCTCTCAGGTGAGGTCTTGGTGAAATAATCCAGCTCGGCTCCTACGGGCGGGAGAGAGCCCATCGGGAAGGAGGCGCCGAGGTAGGCCCAATTACCCATTGGCATGGTTCTGGGCGGCATCTCGTCGGAGAGTGTGCGCACCAGTCCATACTCGCAGAGAAAACGATCGTCGATCTGGTCCGACACTGGGTCGCGCAGGCGCACCAGCTCCCATGGGATGTAGGGTTCCCAGGATACGACCTGAATCAACTTGATACGGTCCCGCAGCGGCCAGAGTACCTTGGCGACTTCCGGATCGAACAGTTCCTGGCATAAGCTGGCACCCAGGGCGCGTGCTTCCCGCTGAAGCTGCTTGAGATCGTTGAGGCTCTTGAGCTCCTGCGTCACGCGCTCGTAGATATGTTCGACGAATGCCAGCGCCGTGGCAGCCGGACCTCCACCGCGGTCGAGCAGCGGCTTCGAACGTACTTCAAGGTAAGGCAAGCCGAGCGCTTCCGAATGCAGGGTGTACTCATAGAATACCTGTCCCCCTTCAAGGCGCTGCTTAACGATCAGTGCCAGTTTGTCGTCATCGGCGACGTCCCTCGGTGCGGCGATCGTGCGGCCTTGAGACTTCACCGTGCTCGCCCCAGGCTGCACCACCTCCACCGCGAAGCCGATAACGCCGAGTTCACTACCGCCCTGGCGAAACGCCACCGCCAGCCGCGACACGCCAAGTCGTATGCCCTTTACGGTGAAAAAACCGGTGGTTGGCTGGCCGGGGGTAGGCGGGGCCACTGAAAAATTCTGGGTGCGCTGGATTTCAATGGCGTCGTTCTCGGCCGACAGTGATACGATGATCTGCACATCTTTTCGGGCGCGCGTCTGTTGTGAGATCGCCAGCGGCATCGCTTCCCCGGAAAGCTCGATTTGGAACGGTACCCGTGCACGGGCGCCAAGACCGATCTCTACCGGCGCCTCGGCTGAGATGGTGACCTCGATCTCGGCGGCCGGCGCCGGCATCGGCGGAGAAGCCGGCGTTTTGCGGATTGATCTTTG
>JBDKRR010000172.1:0-4882 GCA_039683315.1 Sulfuricella sp. | reverse complement strand
TCCCTGAGGCAGTGGAGCGAAGACGAGTTCACCCGCCGCCGCGCTAATCTCGCCGCGCGTCGCGAGCACGGCTTCGTGCGTGAATGCCACGGCGACCTGCACCTCGGCAACATGGCGTGGATCGACGACCAGCCCGTCCTGTTCGACTGCATCGAGTTCAACCCCGCCCTGCGCTGGATCGACGTCATCAACGACACCGCCTTCGCCGTGATGGACCTGCACGACCGCGGCCGCCCGGACCTGGCCTGGCATTTCCTCAACACCTACCTGGAGCAGACCGGCGACTTCGGCGGCCTCTCCCTGCTGCCCTATTACCTCAGCTACCGCGCCATGGTGCGCGCCAAGGTAAGCTGCATACGGGCCGACCAGGGCGGGCTGAGCCCGGAACAGCTGCAGGCGGCATGCCAGCAGACCGCCGCCTATTTGCACCTCGCCGCGCTTTTCACCCGCCCTCCCCGCCCCTGGCTGCTGATTACCCACGGCTATTCCGGCTCGGGAAAAACCACCGCGTCCCAATTTCTGCTGGAGCGAACCGGCGCCATCCGCTTACGCTCCGACGTCGAGCGCAAGCGCCTGTTCGGCCTCGCGCCGAATGCCCGCAGCCAGTCCGGCATCGACCAGGGACTTTACGCGCCGGACGCTCACGTCATTACCTACCGGCGTCTGGAAGAACTGGCACGTGAAGTCCTGCTGGCGGGATTTCCTGCCATTGTCGACGCGGCCTTCCTGAAACGCATCGAACGCGACGCGTTCCGGGCACTGGCGCTGGAACTGGGGATTCCGTTCATGATCCTTGAGCTGCATGCCGAAGGGGGCGAATTGCGCCGCCGCATCGTGCAGCGCGAACACCTCGGGCGCGATGCTTCGGAAGCCACGCTGCAGGTGCTAGAAGCACAGTTGCGCGGCGGCGAAGGCATTGCCAAGGAGGAAAGAAAGTGGACGGCCACCGTGACCAGCGGGCCGCCCATGGAAGCCGACCTGTTGTGGCTCGCCGAAGGCCTGATGGACAATCCCGACGAATTCTGTCAAGATTTAATTTTTAGAGCGTAGCTGTTTTTACCAAGGATTTTCATGAGCACCGAACACTTTTCTTCCGAACAAAAAATCCTGCGCGTCATGCGCAAAGTGCTGGGCAGCGTCGTCAAGGACGTGACGCCGCGCGATGGTCTGGACAACCCGCTGACCGACAACACCATCGAGGAAATTCGCGATATTTTCGGCCTGATTTCGATACGCGAGAAAGAATTGCTCGAAACGCTCGGCCAGATGTCCGCCGACCGCCCCCAATACCCCGGCGACAAGCCCGCAGCCAAGGTCATTCCCATCAGCATCGGCAGCCTGAAAGCCTCAAAAAAGCCAGCCGAATCCACCAACCCCCTGGCGCAAACCGCGCTGTTCAATGGCGTCGACCTGGACGCGGTGGAACCGCTGCTGGACGATTGCCCCCTGTATGAACTGGAAGCGGGCGAAACACTGCTTGCCGCCGGAGCGAAAAACAACCATCTGTTCCTGGTGATGGGAGGCAGCCTCAAAGCGGAACTGGACGAGGGACGCACCATGAACTTCGCCGCCGGGCAGTGCATCGGAGAAATTTCCGCGCTGGGCGAGAGCACCATGTCGGCGCCAGTCGTCGCCGCGGAGGAATCCCTGGTGCTGGCAATCGACCCGGATACGCTATGGGCGATGATGGATGCCGATGCAGTAGTCGCACGCAACATCCTGGCCCTGCTGGCACACCGCTAATTTAAAACTTGCTTTCATGCCCCTCCTGAGAGGGAAGAACGATCATTCCTTCCCCTTCAAGGGGAAGGTTAGGATGGGGATGGGTTGGAGAATCCCAGTCACGCCGTCCGGCTGGCCCACAGGTCGTGCTCGTCCGCGCCCTCGACCGTGACCGAGACGAAATCCCCCGGCTTCAGCCCCGTTCCATCTTCCACGTAAACCAGGCCGTCGATCTCCGGCGCATCACCCATGCTGCGCGCCACGGCGCCCTCTTCATCCACCTCGCCCACCAGCACCATCAGCGTCCTGCCGATCTTTTGCGCCAGCCGCTCGGCGCTGATTTCGGCCTGCAGTTCCATGAGGCGTGCCTGGCGTTCCAGTTTCACTTCTTCCGGCACCTGGCCGGGCAAGGCATTGGCTGCCGCGCCTTCCACCGGCGAGTAGGTGAAGCAGCCGACGCGGTCGAGCCGCGCCTCGCCGAGGAAGTCCAGCAACTGCTGGAAGTCGTCCTCGGTTTCGCCGGGGAAGCCGGTGATGAAGGTGCTGCGCAGCGTGAGATCGGGGCAGATCTCGCGCCATTTCTTGATGCGCGCCAGATTGCTGTCCTGGTTGCCGGGCCGCTTCATGGCCTTGAGCACGCGCGGGCTGGCGTGCTGCAGCGGGATGTCGAGATAGGGCAGGATCTTGCCTTCCGCCATGAGCGGGATCACCTCGTCCACGTGCGGGTAGGGATAGACGTAATGCAGCCGCACCCAGGCGCCCAGGTCGCCCAGTGCGCCGGCCAGTTCGGTCATGCGGGTTTTCAGCAGCTTGCTCTTCCAGAATTCTGCGCGGTATTTCAGGTCCACCCCATAGGCGCTGGTGTCCTGCGAAATCACCAGCAGTTCCTTCACGCCGGCCTTGACCAGGTTTTCCGCCTCGCGCATCACCTCGCTCACCGGCCGGCTCACCAGGTCGCCGCGGAAAGACGGAATGATGCAGAAGGTGCAGCGGTGGTTGCAGCCCTCGGATATCTTCAGATAGGCGTAGTGCCTGGGCGTCAGCTTGATGCCCTGTTCCGGGATCAGGCTGGTGAACGGGTCGTGCGGCTGCGGCAGATGCTGGTGCACCGCGCTCATCACTTCCTGCAGGGCATGCGGGCCGGTCACCGCCAGCACCTGCGGGTGCGCTTCCATGATGACCTCGGGCCGCGCGCCCAGGCAGCCGGTGACGATCACCTTGCCATTCTCGGCCAGCGCCTCGCCGATGGCGTCTAGCGACTCTTCCACCGCCGCGTCGATAAAGCCGCAGGTATTGATCACCACCAGGTCGGCGGCCTGGTAGCTGGGCGAAATATCGTAGCCTTCGGCGCGCAGTTGGGTGAGGATTTGCTCCGAATCGACCAGCGCCTTGGGGCAGCCGAGCGAGACGAAGCCCACTTTGGGCATGGGTTTTTGCATGGTCAGCTCTTGAATAGTAACGCTTTAATTTCGTTCAACTTGTCCCGCAACTGCGCGGCGCGCTCGAACTCCAGGTTCTTGGCGCAGGCCAGCATTTCCTTTTCCAGCTGCTTGATTTCCTTGGCCAGCTTCTTGTCGTCGAGGTGCTCGTAATGCGCCATTTCCTGCGCGACCTTGAGTTCCTTCTGCGCCGTCTCGATATCGAACACGCCGTCGATGATGTCCTTGATGCGCTTGGTCACGCCCTTGGGCGTGATGCCGTGTTCCACGTTGTAAGCCACCTGCTTGGTGCGCCGCCGCTCGGTCTCGTCCATGGCGCGCTGCATGGACTTGGTGATGCGGTCAGCGTACAGGATCGCCCTGCCGTTGATATGCCGCGCCGCCCGGCCGATGGTCTGGATCAGCGAGCGCTCGGAGCGCAGGAAGCCTTCCTTATCAGCGTCGAGAATCGCCACCAGCGATACTTCCGGGATATCCAGTCCTTCGCGCAGCAGGTTGATGCCGACCAGCACGTCGAACACTCCCAGCCGCAGGTCGCGGATGATCTCCACGCGCTCCACGGTATCGATGTCGGAGTGCAGATAGCGCACCTTGACGCCATGGTCGGCAAGGTAATCGGTCAAATCCTCGGACATGCGCTTGGTTAGCGTGGTGACCAGCACGCGCTCGCCCTTGCCTATGCGCTCAGTGATTTCGGACAACAGGTTGTCCACCTGGTTGATCGCCGGGCGAATCTCGATCACCGGGTCCACCAGCCCGGTGGGGCGCACCACCTGCTCCACCACCTGCGCCTGGTGTTGGCTTTCGTATTCCGACGGCGTGGCGGAAACGAAAATGCACTGGCGCATCACTTTCTCGAACTCGTCAAAACGCAACGGCCGGTTATCCAGCGCGCTGGGCAGACGGAAGCCGTAGCCCACGAGATTTTCTTTACGCGAGCGGTCGCCCTTGTACATGGCGCCCACCTGGGGCACGGTGACGTGGCTCTCGTCGATGAACATCAGCGCATTGGGCGGCAGGTAGTCGATCAGCGTCGGCGGCGGATCGCCCGGATTGCGCCCGGAAAGGTGGCGCGAGTAGTTCTCGATGCCCTTGCAGAAGCCGATCTCGTTGAGCATTTCAAGGTCGTAGCGGGTGCGCTGCTCGATGCGCTGCGCCTCCACCAGTTTGTGTTCCGAGTGGAAAACCTCGATGCGCTCGCGCAGTTCGGATTTGATGTTCTCGATCGCGCGCAGCACGGTGGAACGTGGCGTGACGTAGTGGCTGGAAGGGTAAACGGTGTAGCGTGGCACTTTCTGGTGGATGTGCCCGGTCAGCGGATCGAACAGCGAAAGGCTTTCCACCTCGTCGTCGAACATCGAGACGCGGATCGCGGTCTCGGCGCTTTCCGCCGGGTAGATGTCCAGCACGTCGCCGCGCACGCGGAAGGTGCCGCGGCTGAACTCGATGTCGTTGCGGTCGTACTGCATCTCGGTGAGCCGCTTGATGGCCTCGCGCTGGCCGATTTTCTCGCCCTGGCGAAGGTGCAGGATCATGCCGTGGTAGTCCACCGGATCGCCGATACCGTAGATACACGACACGGTGGCGACGATGATGCTGTCCTCCCGCTCCAGCAGCGACTTGGTCGCCGACAGGCGCATCTGCTCGATGTGCTCGTTGATCGCCGAATCCTTCTCGATGAACAGGTCGCGCGACGGCACGTAGGCTTCGGGCTGGTAGTA
>JBDKRR010000171.1:0-2917 GCA_039683315.1 Sulfuricella sp. | reverse complement strand
GGGTGACTTCGGCGGCCGCGGCAACGGCCCGCGCGGGGAGCGCCGTGACGACGGCGCAAGCCCAGATGCGGGATGCGAAAAGCCGCCAGGCATTGGCCGCCGGCGAAGCGCGACGCTACGTCGACCTGGCGCGCCAGGGCTTCGTCAGCCAGAGCGTGGTGGACGGCAAGTTGCAGCAACAGCAGTCCGCAGATGCCCAGCTTGCCGCCGCGGAATCCGCCCTGGCGAGCGCCCGGCAAGACCTGGCCCGTGTGGACGCCGACCGCGAGGGGGCGAAGCAGCAACGGGGGAATATCCGCCTGGAGGCGCCCGCCGACGGCGTGGTGACGTCACGCGACGCGGAGCCCGGTTCCACCGTCGTGGCAGGACAAGCCGTGCTCAAGCTGATTGATCCGGCCAGCCTGTGGGTCAAGACGCGGCTGGATCAGGGCCGCTCCGCAGGATTGCAGGTGGGGCTGCCTGCCGACATCACGCTGCGCTCCAAGGTCCGGAAATCCTCTTCAGGCAAGGTTGTCCGTGTCGAGCCGAACAGCGACAGCGTGACCGAGGAGCGACTTGCCCAGGTGGCTTTCGATCTCATGCCGCAGGGGGTGACGAGCGGCGAAATGGCCGAGGTGACGCTGCACCCGCCTGCGCTTCGCGACGTGCTGCTGATCCCGAATGCTGCGCTGCGCCAGCGTGGCGCCAAAGCGGGTGTGTGGCTGCGTGCCGACGGACGATTGCGTTTCGTGCCGGTGAAAACCGGCGTGGAAGGAATTGACGGCAAAGTGCAGATTGTCGCGGGCGTGAAGGCAGGCGACGAGGTGGTTGTCTACAGCGAAAGCGATCTCAAGGAAGACAGCCGCATCAAGGTGGTTGCTTCATTGGCCGGAAAATCCCAATGATCAGCCTGGCCGGCCGCGACATCCTGCATTCCTGGAGCAAGTTCATTCTTACCGGGCTGGGGCTCGGCTTGCTCATCGGCGTCACGTTCACCATGGCGGGCGTCTACCGCGGCATGGTGGACGACGCCGAGGTGCTGCTCAACAACAGCGGCGCCGATCTGTGGGTGGTGCAAAAAGACACCTTGGGCCCCTATGCCGAGTCGTCCAGCATTCACGACGATGTCTACCGCGGCATCCTCGGCATGCCCGGCGTGGCCCAGGCCGCCAATGTCACCTATCTCACCATGCAGGTGCGCAAAGGCGCTGCCCTCTCTCCTAGCTCTCTCCCGCAAGCGGGCGAGAGGGACGCAGGCTCGCTACGCGAGGCTAATACCACTGACATACGCGCCATGGTGGTGGGCTTCGAGCCCGGTCAGCCGGGCGAGCCGGGCTACCTGGTGGCGGGCCGGCGCGTTACCCGCAGCCATTACGAGGCGGTGGCCGACGTCAAAAGCGGTTTCGCCCTGGGCGACCGCATCAGCATTCGCCGCCACGATTACACCGTGGTCGGACTCACCCGGCGCATGGTGTCTTCCGGCGGCGACCCGATGGTGTTCATTCCGCTCAAGGATGCCCAGGAAGCGCAGTTTCTCAAGGACAACGATGCCATCGTCAACGAGCGCGTGCGCACCGCCGCCAATCCCGCGCTCAACCGCCCCGGCGTACCGGGCCTGCTGGACGCCATTAACGCCTCGCAGGCCAGCAACCACAATGTCAACGCGGTGCTGGTGCGGGTGGCCGAGGGCCGCTCTGCCGCGCTGGTGGGACGGGACATCGGCCGCTGGAAGCATTTGCAGGTGTTCGATCGCGCGCAGATGGACGAGATTCTGGTCGCCAAGCTGATTGCCACCTCTGCCAAGCAGATCGGCATGTTCCTGGTGATCCTGACCATCGTCAGTGCAGCCATCGTGGCTTTCATCATTTACACCATGACCCTGGGCAAGATCAGGGAGATCGCCGTGCTGAAGCTGATCGGCACCCACAATCGCACCATCGCCGGCATGATCCTGCAACAGGCGCTGGGCTTGGGCCTGATCGGTTTCGCCGTGGGCAAGATCGCCGCCACCGTGTGGGGGCCCGCTTTTCCGAAATACGTGCTGCTGCTGCCCGAGGATGCAATGCGCGGCTTCGTCATCGTAATGGTGGTCTGCGCCCTCGCCAGCACCCTGGCGATACGCGCGGCGCTCAAGGTCGATCCGGCCACGGCGATCGGGGGCTGACATGGACAAAGGCATCGGCATCCACATCGAAATTATTGTAGGGGGGGTTAGGCACGGTGTTTGTGCCGTAACTCGCCAGACGTGCCGACAGGCACTCATTGAAAAATGTATTGTGTTGCTTTGCAACGCTTGGTGGGTTATCCCCGGCCAAATCACCCGAGGACAAGTGCAAAGAACGCTAACCCACCCTACATTTTGCTCAAGCAGGCGCTTCCGAAAATACGCATGAACAAGAACATCGGCATCCACATCGAAGGCTTGAGCAAGCGATACGGCGCGGGCGAAACCGCCGTCGACGCGCTCAAGGAAGTGAACATGAGCGTCGCCCCCGGCGAGGTGGTCGGCCTCATCGGTCCCAGCGGCTCCGGCAAGACCACCCTGCTCAAATGCCTGGGGGCGGTGATCGAACCGACGCGCGGCCGCATGACCCTGGGCGGCGAGGTGATTTACGACAATGGCTGGAAGATTTCAGACCTGCGCGTGTTGCGCCGGGACCGCATCGGCTTCATCTTCCAGGCGCCTTACCTGATCCCCTTTCTCGACGTGACCGACAATGTGGCGCTGTTGCCCATGCTGGCGGGGCGCCCAAACGGAGAAGCCCGCGCCCGGGCGCTGGAGCTGCTGCAGGCCCTCGACGTGGTGCACCGGGCGAAGGCGGAAACTTCCGAGCTTTCCGGCGGCGAACAGCAGCGCGTCTCCATTGCCCGTGCGCTGGCCAACCGCCCGCCGGTGATCCTCGCCGACGAGCCCACCGCGCCGCTCGACAGCGAGCGG
>JBDKRR010000170.1:0-4244 GCA_039683315.1 Sulfuricella sp. | reverse complement strand
GGCAAGTACCAGTTCGTCTTCCCCACCGTGGTCGGGCCGCGCTACAACGGCAGCCCGGCGAGCGGCAGCGGGGTGAAGGAGCAATGGGTCGCGCAGCCCACTCAGCACGCGGGCGAAACGCCGAAATCCGCTTTCGGCATGAAGCTAGTGATCGATTCGCCGATCCCGGTCAGGGAAGTGACCTCGTCCTCCCACACCATCCGCGTCGCGGGCAAGGACAGCCGCCGCGTCGAGGTCAATCTGGATTCCGCCAACGCCCACGGCAACCGCGACTTCATCCTCGATTACAGCCTCGCCGGCAAGGAAATCGAGTCCGGCGTGATGCTGTACCAGGGCAAGGACGAGAACTTCTTCCTCGCCCTGATCGAGCCGCCGAAGCGCGTGACCGGCAATGAGATCGTGCCGCGCGAGTACATCTTCATCCTCGACATTTCCGGCTCGATGCACGGCTACCCGCTGGAAACCGCCAAGACCCTGCTGCGCAAGCTGGTCGGGGGACTCAAGCCGAGCGACAGCTTCAACGTGATGCTGTTCGCCGGCGACAACTCCATCCTGGCGCCGACCTCCCTGCCCGCCACGCCTGAGAACATCGACAAGGCCATCGCCGTCATCAACCGTCAGCAGGGCGGCGGGGGCACCGAACTGCTGCCGGCGATGCGCCGCGCCCTGGCCCTGCCGCGCGACGACAGCCGCGCCCGCAGCTTCGTGGTGATCACCGACGGCTACATCACGGTAGAGAAACAAGCCTTCGAACTGGTGCGCAGCAACCTGAACCAGGCCAACGTGTTTTCCTTCGGCATCGGCTCCTCGGTCAACCGCCACCTGATGGAAGGTCTGGCACGCGCCGGGCAGGGCGAAGCATTCATCGCCACCGATGCCACCCAGGCCGAGGCGGTGGCCGAAAAATTCCGCCGCTATATCGACAGCCCGGTGTGGACGCACCTGAAACTGAAAATTGACGGCCTCGACGCCTACGACATCCAGCCCGCCAGCGTGCCCGACCTGTTCGCCTCGCGCCCGGTGGTGCTGATGGGCAAATGGCGCGGCGAGCCGAAAGGCAGCATCACCATCGCAGGCCACGCCGGCAACGGCCCGGCCAGCCGCAGCGTGACCATCGACCCGAGCCGGGTGTCCGCCGACAGCAGCGCCCTGCGCTACCTGTGGGCACGCAGCCGCATCGCCGACCTGGCCGACACCAGCCGCCTCGACGGCAGCGCCAACGAAGAAACCGTGCGCACGGTGACCGAACTGGGCCTCAAATACAACCTGCTCACCGACTACACCTCGTTCATCGCGGTGGACAAGGTTATCCGCAACACCGAAGGCAGCGACACCGTGAACCAGCCCCTGCCCATGCCCGAAGGCGTGAGCGACCTGGCACTGGGGAGCGAAGTGCCGAGCACGCCCGAGCCGGAGTTTTACGCCCTGATCGCCATGGCGGGCGGCATGGGGGCGTGGTTGCGGCGCAGGAAGCAAGGGCGCAAATCCTGACTTTTCCCTCTCCCCAACCCCTCCCCCGCCTGCGGGGGAGGGGCTTTACCCACCCACCGGTGAGGGGCTCTACTCCCCGCAACAGCAACAGCGCCGCTACGCCCTCCGGGCTTTACCCACCCACCGGTGAGGGGCTCTACTCCCTCACCCACTGGAGAGGCTTTTCTCCCCTCGCCCGCAAGCGGGAGAGGGGTGGGGGAGAGGGAAATTTCGGCCGAAGCATGGTTCACTAACAAGGAAGAACCAAATGAACTGGATAACTCGCTTAACCACACCCCCTTGGCGGCCGACGGCTCTCTCCCCCCTCTGGCTCCTCGCCCTGCAACTCGCCGCCCTCTGGCCGCACTGGGTGTGGATGGCGCGCCGCGCCGGGGACGGCTCGGACGATCCGTGGGGCGTGGTGGCGCTGCTGGCGCTGGCGGCCCTGGTATGGATCGACCGGCGGCACCTGGCTCGGGAAATCCCCGGCGTATCACTGGCGATAGCGGGCGGGCTTTCGGTCGTCGCCGCACTGGCTCTGGCCTTCCTCCCGCCCATCGTCGCGGCAGCCCTGGCGACGCTGGCGGTCGCCACCCTGCTGGCCGGGATGCTGCCGCCCGAACGGCCGCGCGCCGCTCTCGCCTTTCTCGCGCTGCTGACCCTGCCGCTGGCCGCCTCGCTCAACTTTTACCTCGGCTACCCGCTGCGCTGGCTGTGCGCCCAGGGCGCCGCCGCCCTGCTCTCCTTGGCCGGCTGGCAGGCCACGCCGGAAGGCGCGGCGCTGCTGTGGAACGGTCAGACCATCCTGGTCGACGCCCCCTGCGCCGGGGTCACCATGCTGTGGGTCGGGCTGTTCGCCGCGGCGCTGCTGTCCTACCTGTACCGGGCATCCACCCGGCGCACCGCCTTCAACCTGGGCGTGGCGCTGCTGCTGGTGGTGGCCGCCAACGTGCTGCGCAACGCCCTGCTGTTCTTCAAGGAAGCCGGCATCGTCAGCCTGCCCGGCTGGACCCACGACGCGCTCGGCCTGCTGGCGTTCGGCCTGGCGCTGTGGCCGCTTTACCTGATCGTCGCATGGAGGCGTGATGAGCAACGTTAGAGAGTCGGCAATCAAACGGTTTTGTAGGCTGGCGGTGAGCAAAGCGAACCCCAGCATATCCAAGGCCGCCAAACGCTGGGGTTCGTGCCTCACCGCCAGCCTACGATATAGTCCCACCTTGATCATTTTCATTTCAGCGATGCTCTGCGCCGCCTTGCTGCCGCTGTTTGTCCACGGCACTGTGCCGCCTGCGCCGCAACCGAACGCCAACCCGGAATGGGCAAAAGCCCGCTGGCTGCCGGCAGGCGCGGCCCCGCTGCGGCATCCCCTTACCGCGCTTGAGCAAAGCTTCGCCAGCCGCTTCCCCGGCCACATCGCGCGCTTCAGCGACGGGCGGCACGTCTGGATCGTGCGCGTCATGGACCGCCCGACGCGCATGCTGCACCCCGCCGCCGACTGCTTCCGCGGCCTTGGCTACAGCGTGCAGCCGCCGCGCGTTCACACGGACGCACATGAGCGGAATTGGCGCTGCTTCGCCGCCGAAAAGAACGGCAGGCGCCTCAAGGTGTGCGAGCGTATTTTCGACCGGAAGGACGGCAACTGGACCGATACCTCGTCCTGGTACTGGTCGGCCCTGCTGGGCCGGGAAAGCGGGCCGTGGTGGGCGGTGACGCAGGTGGAGGAAGAGCGTGGGTGAGGGGTGAGGGGTGAGGGGTGAGGGGAAAATCATGGTGCAATGGGCTAAAGTTGGGCTGATTTCTTTATCGATCATGGTGCTTCTGTTGCTGTTCGCAGGGGCTGTGTTGCTGGTCGGCTCGCCGGCCGGGAAGGACTGGGTGATACCGTTCCGGCTGACGCGAACCACCACTCTGTACCTGAAAGCTACGCCGCTGCTGGGCGCCGCCACCTCGCCCTGGGGACAACGCCTGCTCGCCGGCAGCCGCTGGCGCACGCGTGCCGGGACGGTGACGCTGGCCGAGCGCGACGGCGCACTGGTGGCCCGCTGTGCGCCGTGCGAAGTGCGCATCGCGCAGCTTTCGGCCGATCCGCTGCGGCTCTCCGCCATGACCCTGGCCCTGCACCGCGACGGCAACCGGATCTCGGGCTGGCTGGCCGCAGCGAACGGCGGCGCCGAGCAGCGCCTGGTCTTTAGCGGCTCGCTCGACGAACGGGCGCTGGCGCTGAACTGGGAACTGCCGCGCAGCGAGATCGCGGAGGTGCTGGGCCTGCTGCGCTCGGCGCTGCCGGAAGCGGGTCGCGCCACCGTCCTCGGCCATTTCTCCGCCACCGGGACGCTTTCCCTGCCGAGCGGAAAATGGTCGATCTCGCCCCATCTGGAGGGCTTCGAGGTGTACGGCTTGGGTACGGAACGGCTGCGCTACGGCACCATCGATTTCGTCTGCCGCGACGCCAACGGGATGCCGCAACTGCGCCACGGCGGCGACCGCGCGCCGGGCTGGGTCGCGCCCGACCAGATGGGCCGCGCCCTGCCGCGGGCGGTGCTGGCGGCGGAGGACAGCCGCTTCTACGAGCACCCCGGCTACGATCTGGAAGAACTCGTCCCGCTGCTCGCCGATGCCGAGCGCAACGGACAGCGCGGCGCCAGCACCCTGACGCAGCAGCTGGCGAAGAACCTCTACACCGGCGCCGACCGCAACGGCGCGCGCAAGCTGCGCGAGCTGCTGTATGCGGTGGAAATGGAGCGCACCCTGGGCAAGCGGCGCATTCTCACGCT
>JBDKRR010000169.1:0-5535 GCA_039683315.1 Sulfuricella sp. | reverse complement strand
AAGCGCGTGCGGAAACGTGCTTCGAGCTGGGGGGTGAGGTTGATCTCCGGCACTAGCACCAGCACCTGTTTGCCCTGTTCCAGCTGGCTGGCGGTGAGGCGCAGGTAGATTTCGGTCTTGCCGCTGCCGGTGATGCCGAGCAGCAGCCAGGGTATGAAACCGGGCGGAGCGGAATGAAATTCGGCGACTACTTTCGCCTGCTCCTCATTGAGCTGCGGCAGGAGCGGAGCGCCGCTGGACGGGGTGGCGGGCAGCGCTGGGACAGCCCCTTCGACGTGCTCGATCCAGCCCAGCGCGAGCATTTCCTTGATGTGTTTGGAGGCGCTGGCGGACAGGTCGAGCAGTGTTTCTCGCGACGCGGCGCCGGCCTGCTGCAGGAAATGCAGCAGCTTGCGCCGCACCACCGCGCGAGCCGGCAGTTCGTCCGGTGAGGGGGCGGCTGCAGTCGGAGCATAAGAGCGCCGACTGGTCAGCGCGTTCGGCTGATCCGAGCGCAACCGCTGGGGCAGGGCAGTGAAAATTACTTCGCCCAATGGGTGATGGTAATAGTCGCTGCAAAACCGCAGCAGTGCCAGAATTTCATGCAGCAGCGGCGGGCTGTCGCGGAGTATCTGCAGCACCGGCTTGATTTGCGCCGCGGGGTGATCCGAGTGGTCGGCGAGGGCGACGATCATGCCCACCATTTTCCTGCGGCCGAAAGACACCCGCACCCGCCTGCCAATGTCTTCCGTGCCCGCGTTGTCCGCCCGGTAGTCGAACAGAGTTGCAAGCGGAACGTCGAGGGCAATTTTCAGTATTTTGGCCATTTTCAGACCCTAGCTTGGCGCATACTTTTCAAGTCGAATCTACTTACTCGGTAGTAACTTGCTGTAGTGAGAACGCTTTTTCAGTTACCCACAGAATCTGTGGATAACTCTGTGGGTAGTCGCAGGTCAAAAGGGGTAATTGCTTGCCGGGCAAGGACTTTTTGCTTCTGCCTAGTCCGCGGGCGTTTAGACATTATCTATACAAAACAGCATGTTGACGAATGTACGTCAGAAAAACGACTTTTGCCGGTTGACGTTTTGACATTTGTCAGAACTGTGCATAAATCGTGTCGGAAGCCGAGTCAAACGCTCTTATTTATGGTAAGCGCGGCTCATTTCGTGCACGGCATTCACCAGCGCGGCGGCATGCTCTGGATTTGTGTACTGGGAAATGCCGTGACCGAGGTTGAATACGTGGCCCGAACCTGTGCCGTAAGAGGCCAGAATCTTGCCCGCTTCGGCACGGATGGTATCCGGGTTGGAGAACAGCACGGTCGGGTCCAGGTTGCCTTGCAATGCCACCTTGTCGCCGACGCGACGGCGCGCTTCGCCGATATCCATGGTCCAGTCCAGCCCGACCGCGTCGCATCCGATGTCGGCGATGCTTTCCAGCCACAATCCGCCGCCCTTGGTGAACACGATGCAGGGTATCTTGACGCCATCTTTTTCGCGAATCAGGCCGTCCATGATCTTCTGCATGTAGGCCAGGGAAAATTCGTGGTAGGCGGCGTGAGACAGCGCGCCGCCCCAGCTGTCAAAAATCATCACTGCCTGCGCGCCGGCTTCAATCTGGGCGTTGAGGTAGGTGGTGACCGCGCGGGCGTTGACGTCGAGGATGTGGTGCAGCAGGTCGGGGCGGCTGTAGAGCATGGTCTTGATCAGGGTGAAGTCGCTGCTGCTGCCGCCCTCCACCATGTAGCAAGCCAGCGTCCACGGGCTGCCGGAGAAGCCGATGAGGGGGACGGAGCCGTCCAGCGCCTTGCGGATCTGCGTCACGGCGTCCATCACGTAGCGCAGGTGAACATTGGGATCGGGTACGGTGAGGTCGCGGATCTCCCACTCGTCGCGCAGCGGGCGCTCGAATTTCGGTCCTTCGCCGTGGGAAAAATACAGCCCCAGTCCCATGGCGTCGGGGATGGTGAGAATGTCGGAAAAGAGGATCGCGGCGTCGAGCGGGAAGCGCGCCAGCGGCTGCAGCGTCACTTCGGTGGCGAGGTCGGGGCTTTTGCACAGCGACATGAAATCGCCGGCACGCTCGCGGGTCTTGTTGTATTCCGGCAGGTAGCGCCCGGCCTGGCGCATCATCCAGATCGGGGTGTATTCGGTCGGCTGGCGCAGCAGGGCGCGCAGGAAGGTGTCGTTTTTCAGTTTGGTCATTTTGGGTCCGTGAGGGGTGAGGGGTGAGGGGTGAGGAGGGCGTGGTTTTGCGTCTTACGCCTCACCTCTAACCCCTTACGAATTTAAACGTCCAGAAATTTCAGGATACCTTCTGCTGCCAGGCGGCCTTCGTTGACCGCCGTCACCACCAGGTCTGAGCCGCGCACCATGTCGCCGCCGGCGAACACTTTCGGGTTGCCGGTCTGGAAGGCTTGCGCATTGCCGCTCGCTACCACCCGTCCTGCTTGGTCCGTGGCGATGCCGAAATCGGCGAACCACGGCTGCGGGTTGGGGCGGAAGCCGAAAGCGACGATGACGTGGTCGCAAGGAATGATTTCCTCGCTGCCCGGAATCACTTCCGGGGTGCGGCGGCCGCGCGCATCCGGCGCGCCGAGCTGGGTGGTGACCAGCTTCACGCCTTCGACTTTGCCGTTGCCGACGACTTCCACCGGCTGGCGGTTCCACAGGAATTGGACGCCTTCTTCCCGGGCATTGTTCACTTCGCGCTTGGAGCCCGGCATGTTGGCCTCGTCGCGGCGGTAGGCGCAGGTCACGGAAGCCGCGCCCTGGCGGATCGAGGTGCGGTTGCAGTCCATGGCGGTATCGCCGCCGCCCAGCACCACCACGCGCTTGCCCTGCATGGAAACGAACTCGCCCGGCAGATTCAGACAATTGCGTACGTTGGAGATCAGGAACGGCAGCGCTTCCAGCACGCCCGGCAGGTCCTCGCCGGGGAAGCCGCCCTTCATGTAGCTGTAAGTTCCCATGCCCATGAATACGGCGTCGTATTGGTCGAGCAGGTTCTGGAACGGCAGATCCTTGCCGATCTCGGTGGCGAGGCGGAATTCCACGCCCATGCCTTCGAGGATCTCGCGGCGGCGCTTGACGACTTCCTTTTCCAGCTTGAATTCGGGGATGCCGAACGTGAGCAGCCCACCGATTTCTTCGTTGCGGTCGAACACCACCGGCGCGACGCCGTGGCGCACCAGCACGTCGGCGCAGGCGAGGCCCGCGGGGCCGGCGCCGATCACGGCGACTTTCTTGCCGGTCTTGACCACTTTGCTCATGTCGGGACGCCAGCCGGCCTTGAAGGCCTCGTCGGAGATGTACTTTTCCACCTGGCCGATGGTCACCGCACCGAAGCCGGTGTTGAGCGTGCAGGCGCCTTCGCACAGGCGGTCCTGCGGGCATACGCGGCCGCAGATTTCGGGCAGCGAATTGGTCTTGTGCGACAGCTCGGCCGCCTCGAACAGGTTACCTTCCCGCACCAGCTTGAGCCAGTTGGGAATGTAGTTGTGTACCGGGCACTTCCATTCGCAGTACGGATTGCCGCAGGCGAGGCAGCGGCCGGCCTGCTCCTGGGCCTGCTCCGCACCGAACGGCGCGTAGATTTCGCGGTACTCGGTGACGCGCACTTCGGCGGCCTTCTTGTCGCCGTCGCGGCGCGCGATGTTGATGAACTGGAATACGTCGTCAGCCATTTTCTTCCCCATTCCTTGCTCGCTCAGCTTTTCAACAGGCTGTCGAGGTGCAGCGCTTTCGGTTTTACCAGCCAGAACTTGCCGATCACTTCGTCGAAACGGGCGAGCAGATCGCTTGCCTGTTCGCTGCCGGTGAGGCGGATGTGTTCTTCCAGGCTTGCGCGCAGGAAGTGGCGGTATTGTTCGGTGGATTCGGTATTGATGCGGTTGATATCCACCAGCTCGTTGTTGTAGCGGTTGGCGAACTGTTCCTGCGCGTCGTACACCATGGCGAAGCCGCCGGTCATGCCGGCGCCGAAATTAAGCCCGGTATCGCCCAGCACGACAATGATGCCGCCCGTCATGTATTCGCAGCAGTGGTCGCCCGCGCCTTCCACCACCGCCACAGCGCCGGAATTGCGCACCGCAAAGCGCTCGCCGGCCGTGCCCGCGGCGTTGAGCTTGCCGCCGGTGGCGCCGTAGAGGCAGGTGTTGCCGATGATGGTGGTGTCGAGAGCCTTGAAAGCCGAGCCCTTGGGCGGATGGATCACGATGCGCCCGCCGGCCATGCCCTTGCCCACGTAGTCGTTGGCGTCGCCTTCCAGTTTCAGGGTGAGGCCCTTGTGGTTCCACACGCCGAAGCTCTGACCGGCGCTGCCGCTGAGGTTCAGGGTCAGGCAGTTGTCAGGCAGGCCTTCCGCACCGTGGGCGCGGGCGATTTCGCCCGACAGGCGCGCGCCGATGGAGCGGTTGGTGTTGTGCACCTTGTAGGACAGTTCCAGCGGGTGTTTCGCCTTGATCGCCGCGATCGCGTCGACCACCATCTGTTCCGCCAGCTCGCCCTTGTCGAAAGAAGGGTTGGTGGCCTCGGTACAGAAACGCGGCTCGCTGTCGGGAATCGTGCCCTGATCCAGCAGCACGCCGATATCCAGCTTCTGCTGCCGCGCGGATTCGCCCGGCAATACTTCCAGCAGATCCATGCGGCCAATCAATTCGTTCATGGTGCGCACGCCGAGACGTGCCATCAGCTCGCGGGTTTCCTGGGCGACGAAGGTGAAGTAGTTCATCACCATCTCGGGCAGGCCGATGAAGTGTTCCTTGCGCAGGCGCTCGTTCTGAGTGGCCACGCCGGTGGCGCAGTTGTTGAGATGGCAGATGCGCAGGAACTTGCAGCCGAGGGAGATCATCGGCGCGGTACCGAAGCCGAAGCTCTCGGCGCCCATGATCGCCGCCTTGATCACATCCAACCCGGTCTTCAGCCCGCCGTCGGTCTGCAGCCGCACGCGCGAACGCAGCCCGTTGGCGCGCAGCACCTGCTGCGCTTCGGTGATGCCCAGCTCCCAGGGCGTGCCGGCGTACTTGACCGAGGCGATGGGGCTGGCACCGGTGCCGCCGTCATAGCCGGAAATGGTGATCAGGTCGGCATAGGCCTTGGCTACGCCGGCGGCAATTGTGCCCACGCCGGGCTCGGCCACCAGTTTGACCGACACCAGCGCCTGCGGATTGACCTGCTTGAGGTCAAAAATCAGCTGCGCCAGATCCTCGATGGAGTAGATGTCGTGGTGCGGCGGCGGCGAAATCAGCGAAATGCCGGGCTTCGAGCAGCGCAGCTTGGCGATCATCGGCGACACCTTGTCGCCCGGCAACTGGCCGCCTTCGCCCGGCTTGGCGCCTTGCGCCACCTTGATCTGCAGCACTTCGGCATTGACCAGGTAATGCGGCGTCACGCCGAAGCGGCCGGAGGCCACCTGCTTGATCTTGGACATCTTGTCCGTGCCATAACGCGCCGGGTCTTCGCCGCCTTCGCCGGAGTTTGAACGTCCGCCGAGGCGGTTCATGCCTTGCGCCAGCGCTTCGTGCGCTTCCGGCGACAGTGCGCCGAGGCTCATGGC
>JBDKRR010000168.1:0-28151 GCA_039683315.1 Sulfuricella sp. | reverse complement strand
GTCTCAATCAACGTGATAATTCGGCGCTTCCTTGGTGATCTGCACATCATGGACGTGGGATTCGCGGATGCCGGCGCTGCTGATTTCGACGAACTCGGCCTTGGCATGCATTTCGGCAATGGATTTGCAGCCCAGGTAGCCCATGCTGGAGCGCAAGCCGCCCATGAGCTGATGGATGACCGTGAGCACGCTGCCCTTGTATGGCACGCGGCCTTCGATGCCTTCCGGCACCAGCTTGTCGGCGTTGGCTTCGTTGTCCTGGAAATAGCGATCCTTGGAGCCCTGCTGCATGGCGCCGAGGGAGCCCATGCCGCGGTAGGACTTGTAGGAACGCCCCTGGAACAGTTCGATTTCGCCCGGCGCTTCTTCGGTCCCGGCGAACAGGCCACCCAGCATCACCACATTGGCGCCAGCGGCGATGGCCTTGGAAATGTCGCCGGAGTAGCGGATGCCGCCGTCGGCGATGAGCGGCACACCGCAATCGCGCAAGGCATTGGCGACGTTGTCCACCGCAGTGATCTGCGGCACGCCCACACCCGCGACGATGCGCGTGGTGCAGATGGAGCCGGGGCCGATGCCGACCTTGACCGCATCCGCACCGTTGTCCACCAAAGCCAAAGCCGCGGAAGCGGTGGCGATGTTGCCGCCGATGACCTGCACTTGCGGGAAATTCTTCTTCACCCACTGCACGCGATCCAGCACGCCCTGGGAGTGGCCGTGGGCGGTATCGACCACAATCACGTCCACGCCGGCCGCAGCCAGCAATTCGACGCGCTCTTCGGTACCGGCACCGACACCCACCGCCGCACCGACGCGCAAGCGTCCGAGGTTGTCCTTGCAGGCCAGCGGATGTTCGGTGGATTTCTGGATGTCCTTGACGGTCACCAGGCCACACAGTTCGAATTTATCGTTGACTACCAGCACGCGCTCCAGGCGGTACTGGTGCATCAGTTTCAGCGCTTCCTCGCGGGATGCGCCTTCTTTCACCGTGATCAGGCGGTCGCGCGGGGTCATGATGTTCTTGATCGGCTGATCGAGATTGGTCTCGAAACGCAGATCGCGGTTGGTAATGATGCCGACCACGATGCCGTTGTCCACCACCGGCAGACCCGAAATCTTGTGCTGACGTGTGAGTACCAGCACGTCGCGCACCGTCATGGCGGGGGAAATGGTGATGGGATCCTTGACCACACCGCTCTCGAAGCGCTTGACCATGGCGACATGGGCGGCCTGCTGCTGGGGCGTGAGGTTCTTGTGGACGATGCCGATGCCGCCTTCCTGAGCCAGCGCGATTGCCAGCCGCCCTTCCGTCACGGTATCCATGGCAGCGGACAGCAAAGGCAGATTGAGGGTAATTTCCTTGGTCAGCTGAGTACTCAGGCTTACATCGCGGGGAAGAACTGCGGAATGGGCGGGAATCAGCAGGACATCGTCAAAGGTGAGCGCTTTTTGAACGACACGCATGATTTATTATCCTTAATATTACAAAGGCGCGATTATACGTGTTTGGTCCAAGGCGGTAAACCGGCGGGACAATGGAAACATCTCGCCCAGAACTGAGCGCTCAAAATATGCCCCACTCATATTGACATAAAGAATATAAGGACTTTACAGTCCGAATTAAAAATCAACAGGCCACAAAAATAAAGACAAAATGCCAGAAAGAGAGACTCGTGCCGAGGACTGTTGTTTGCTATCGAGCAGATTGTGCAACCAAGCCATCCTCTCAGGCATGGCCACGGTGAAATCCTCCAGATGAAACCCCACATCGAAGCCCGCTACAGCGACTATCTGGCCGAATACCTGCGCTCGGGCTTCGCCGTGCGCCAGATCGGCAATACCTACAATGTGGTGTCCAACGGCCTCGAACAGATGATGACCCTGCTCATCCTGATCATCGGCGCCTATACCGTCATGAACAGCACCGACTTCACCATCGGCATGCTCATCGCCTTCCAGATGTTCGCCAGCCGCTTGTCCCAGCCCATGCTGCGGCTGGTCGGACTGTGGCAGCAGTTCCAGCAGGCCAACCTCTCGGTGCAGCGTCTGGGCGACATCATGAACGCCCCGACCGAACCGTATTCGATCCTCCCCAGTCGCCTGCGCGAAGGCAAGGGAAAAATCGACATCGAAGACTTGAGCTTCCGCTACGGCGAGAACCTGCCTTTCCTCTACCAGGACTTCGCCCTCAAGGTCGCCCCCGGCGAGGTCGTCGCCATCATGGGACCGTCAGGCTCGGGCAAGAGCACCCTGACCAAGCTGCTGCAAGGCTTTTATATCCCCGCAGGCGGCACCATCAAGATCGACGGCAACGACATCCGCTATCTCTCGGCCAACGAACTCAGGCATTACTTCGGCGTGGTGCCGCAGGAAACCATCCTGTTCTCCGGCACCATCTACGACAACCTGCTGATGGCGAATCCGCACGCATCCTTCGAGCAGATCGTGCACGCCTGCAAGATGGCGGAGATACACGCGTCCATCGAAGAATTGCCGCAAGGGTACCAGACTGAGATTGGCGAACGCGGGGTGGGACTGTCCGGCGGACAGAAGCAGCGCCTGGCGATTGCGCGGGCGCTGATCAAGCAGCCGAAGATACTGATCTTCGATGAGGCTACCAGCAGCCTGGATGCCAATACGGCTGAGCACTTTGCCGCGACCATCAACCAGTTCAAGGGTCAGGTCACGATGCTGTTTATTACCCATGCCTTGCCGAAGAATCTGCTGGTGGATGAGGTGGTGCGGATCGGGACGGGGGCGTTGAGTGCGGTGCTGATGCAGCAGGACGCCTGAGTAACCAGGCCTGTGATTATAGAAAGAACGGAGAAAGCAATGAAACGAATAAGTAGCGCCGCAGTACATCGGATGCATGCCCTTTATGCAGTATTGGCGCTCGGTCTCTCAGTACTGGGCTTGTATGGATGCGATGCGAACCAGGCCGGCAACTGGTTCGGCACCAAGTCGCCTTATCCGGTCAAGAGTTCGGGATTGCTGTTTGGGGGAAATATTTCTTTCTCTCCCATCTATTGGCTGGACAACGACCGCGTCCTGCTTCCCGGCTACTCGCGCAAGCATCCGCAAAGCACCGATGGCACGGATCCGGCGACCAAGGGATTTGGTGTCTACATCTGGAACACCAGTAACAATACTTATGTGCGGCATGCCGACTTCAATACCCCTCGCTGGTTTCTTTGCTTCAACAAAGGATTCATTGCCTATTCGATTGGCTCGCAAGGGGAAGAGGACCGGGGCTCGAAATATATCCTCAAGGCGGGCATGCTGGGTCATGAAAAGCGACTACCGACAGAAATTTTCTGGAAGTTTCACCCAGAGTTGAAGCAATGCCATGAACCCAAGGCTGAGGTTCGACCCGAGCATCGTGGTGGAGGCATTGATTTTCTTCGCGCTGAAGATGGCTATCTATATGCTGGCGCAGCAACGGCGTCCGAAGGGCATTACACCATCAATGCTCAAAACCAGAACGAGCCGGTAAAGTTTTACCAACCGGGTCGTGCGGAGCCGATAAGCTTGCCGATTCTTCCGAAAGAAACGTTTCAGGTCGAGACCTTTTCAGAGTACGGGCGCAAATATCTGATCATCCCATCGAGACCCAAATCAAGAGATTTCAGCAGTAGCGATGAAAGTTGGCCGCCCGGAACGCCGAAGCCCATCTATTTGCTGTCCCGTGACGGAACGGTCGAAACCATCGAGGTGCCTGCGGGGCCCTGGGTAACCATGGATGCTGCCTACATCACGGCCAAGGGCATATTCATCGTTTCCAACAATGCGGTTGGCGCCAATTCCAGCAATGCCGGCGGCTGGCTGCTGCATGACGGCAAGATCACCAAGCTGTTCGATCAGCTGGTCGATGGGAATAATAGGGGACAGACCACGGTTTAGAATAATAGGGGACAGACCACGGTTTATGCCAATATTGAGTAACTTGTCAATCAGGAAGAAACCATGCCTCGACGCTCCCGCCTAGCCTTGTCCAATGTTCCACTCCACATCATCCAGCGCGGCAACAATCGGCAGGCGTGCTTCTTTGCCGACGAGGATTACCACTTTTACCTGGACTGGCTGGGTGAGCATGCAGACAAGACAGGTTGTCGGGTACATGCCTACGCGTTGATGACCAATCACGTCCATCTGCTGATTTCAGCAGAACGGCCAGAAGCGTCCGGCGACTTGATGAAAGCGCTGGGACAGCGCTACGTGCAGTATGTAAACCGCACCTATCATCGCAGCGGCACCCTGTGGGAAGGCCGCTTTCGCTCCTGCCTCACGCAGGAAGAAACCTACCTGCTTGCCTGCCAGCGTTACATCGAACTAAATCCCGTGCGCGCCGACATGGTTGCTCATCCAGCTGAATACCGCTGGTCGAGCTACCGTGCGAATGCACAGGGAGAAGCCGATGCGCTGTTGAAACCGCATCCTCTTTATGCTGCGCTCGGGATGGATTCGGCCGGCCGCCAAGCGGCATACCGCGAGTTATTTCGTTATGAGTTGGAGCCTGGCCTGGCGGATGAAATCAGGCGAGCGACGAATGGCAACTACGCACTGGGAAATGAACACTTCGCCGCGCAAGTAGCCGCGGCCTTGGGACGCCGCGTGCTTCCCGGAAAATCAGGGCGGCCACGCCAGAAGCGGGAGCCGGAATCCATGGGATTGTTCGACGAATAGAGAAAACCGTGGTCTGTCCCTGTTTTGCACGGTAAACCGGCGGCTTAAGAGTCGAGCACGACACCAAACCGCTTGCGCTCGCGCGGCGTCTCGGCTATGTTGATAACTGTCCTCACGCATCGCAAAACTCGACCCGATGAAATTGCTCCTCGCCCGTTTCATGCTCGCTTTCATGCTGCTGTGGCTCCCTTTGCAGGGTTACGCCGCACTCTCCATGCATGCCTGCCCGAAGCACCATGCGCACGAGCAACTCGCAGAGAGTTCGCCGCATGAGGGATGCCATGAACAAAGCATGGCGGCCCACCATGCACACCCCATCGCAAAGGCGAACCTTGCTTGCGACGACTGTTCTTCGTGCCATCTGATAGTTCAACCCGCTTTGATCGTTGCTCCCCTGGAGCTGGTTTTCGAAACCGTAAAATTGCCGCAACCAGCACCGAACGTGTCTTTCCTGCCGTTCTTTCCCGAACAGCCGCAACGCCCGCCTCTCGCGTTTTTTTCCTGATCTTTTCCCAATTGCCCCAACAACGGAGAATGGGTAACTACGCCCATTGCTCTGTTATGTATACGATATTCAAGGAATGACATCATGAAAAAAACCCTGAGCACTTTCATCGCCGCAATCGCCCTGCTGACCTCCGTTTCGGCGCTTCATGCCGCCGACGTGGCGAACGGCAAGGGCATGGTCAACCAGGTCGACGCTGCAGGCGGGATCGTGAACATCAGCCACGAGGCCATCCCAGCGCTCAAGTGGCCGGCCATGACCATGGACTTCAAGGTCGCCGACAAGAAAAGCCTGGCGCGCGTCAAAACCGGCCAGGCGGTCAGCTTCGGCTTGAGCAAGGACCCTAAGGACGGTTATGTGATTTCGCACATCGAATCCACCAAATAAACTCCCTCGGGGAAGCCTCATGGTTTCCCCGGGATGCTGCTGCATTTTTTGGAGGACCGACGTCCATGAAACCCGATCGCAATGCATTCGTGCCGCGAAAGCCGCGCCTGCTCGCCCTGCTGCTGGCCTTGTTCAGCGCATCCGCACTGGCCGTTGGCGGCCCGCTGCCCGGTGCCAACGTGGAAAGCCTGCTTGAACTTGCACGCAGCCGGAATCCCGATTTCGCTGCGGCCAACCATGAGGCTCAAGCTGCAGCGGAGCGCGTCTACCCCGCGGGATCATTGCCCGACCCGACGCTGCGCACCGAACTGCGCGACATCACCAACCAGGGCTCGGACGCCGCACCCAGCCTGCTTCCCAGCCGGATCGGCAGCACCAAGTACACCCTGATCCAGCCCGTACCATTCTGGGGCAAGCGCGACCTCAGGCGCGACGTGGCGGAAGCCGAGGCCCACCAGGCCAGCGGCCTTGCCGCGCAGAGCTGGGATGAGCTGGCGGCGAGCATCAAGACGCTTTACGCCCAATATTACGCGCTGGCCGAGACCGAAAAACTGACGCGCGAGTTGCTCGAATTCGCCGGGAGCCTGGAAAAAATCAGCCGGGCGCGCTACGCCAGCGGCCTGGTGCCGCAGCAGGACGTGATCCGCGCCCAGGTCGAGCAGACCGGCATGCGCGCCGAACTGGTGAACATCGAGAACGAGCATCACCATTCCATGGTCAAGCTCAACGCCTTACTGAGCCGACCGGCCATGGCGCCGCTCGCGGAACCGCTGGCATTGCGCCCTCTTCCGCCCCCCTCCAGGCTCGACTATGGGGCGCTGGAAGCCCGCATGCGCAGCCACAATCCGCAACTGTTCATCGCGGAAGAGCGCGTCGTGGCAGCGACGAAAAGCCGCGAACTGGCTTACCGCAACCGCTATCCCGATTTCAACCTCGGCATTTCGCCCATCCAGGTCGGCAGTAGGATCAATGAGTGGGAATTGATGATCGAACTCAACATACCTTTGCAACAGAAAAGCCGCCGCTCTCAGGAGCGCGAGGCGCAGTCCGTGCTGGCGGCGGCAGAGTCGCGCCGCGAGTCGACGCAGAACCGGTTGCTCGCCGAACTCGCGGAAAACCTGTCGGCGCTCGAATCCGCTCGCCGGGTGGAAACCCTGACGCGCGATAGCTTCCTGCCGCAAGCCGAGCTCAGCTTCAAATCCGCGCTGGCGGGCTACGAGAACGGCAAGGTCGATTTCGCCTCCCTGCTCGATGCGCAGCGCCAGATCCGCAAGGCCAAGCTGGACATGCTGAAGGCCCAGGCCGAAGAACAGACGCGACTGGCGGAAATGGAACGCCTATTGGGAGAAGACTTATGAACAAGACAATGGCACTCGCCCTGGCAGCCGCTGTGGTGGCCGCGCTGGGAGCGGGCTACTGGCTCGGTGGACAGCGGGCCGGACAGGTTGTGGCGACTACGGCGCAAACGCCATCCGCCGCCAAGCCGGCAACCAGGGAGCGCAAAATTCTGTTCTACCGCAATCCGATGGGCCTGCCCGACACCTCCCCGGTGCCGAAGAAGGACCAGATGGGGATGGATTACATCCCGATTTATGAAGGCGAAGAAGGGAACGAGCCCGAGCAGGCAAGACAGGTCAAGATCAGCAGCGAAAAAATCCAGCAGCTTGGCGTGCGCAGCGAACCCGTCGCGCTGCGCAGCCTCTCCCGCAGCGTCCACGCCGTCGGCCGGATCGAAATCGACGAACGCCTGAGCCACACCGTCGCCCCGAAATTCGAGGGCTGGATCGACAAGCTCTACGTCAACACCACCGGCCAGGAAGTGAGGCGCGGCCAGCCGCTGATGGCCGTTTACAGCCCCGACCTGGTGTCGGCGCAGAACGAATATTTCATCGCCAGGCAAGGTGAGACAAGCTTGCGCCACGCCACGCCGGAGGCGCAGGAAAGCATGAAACAGCTCGCCGAGGCCAGCCTGGCACGCCTCAACAACTGGGACATATCCGCCGGACAACTGCAGGACCTGAGCAAAAGCAACAACGCCAGGCGCACCCTCACGGTCCGCGCGCCGGTCAGCGGCATCGTGATCGAGAAAAAAGCTGTCCAGGGCATGCGCTTCATGCCGGGCGACGTGCTTTACCAGATCGCCGACCTGTCATCGGTATGGATCGTCGCCGATGTGTTCGAACAGGACCTCACCCTGGTGCGGCCCGGTGAGAATGCGCGCGCGACGCTCAACGCTTACCCAGGCAAGGCGTTCTCGGCCCGGGTAAGCTACGTCTACCCGACGCTAAACCCGCAAACGCGCACCGTCCCCGTGCGGCTGGAGCTGGCCAACCCTGAAGGACTGCTCAAACCCGGGATGTATGCCGACGTTGAACTGTCCACGCCAGCCGGGGGAAAAGTTCTCACTGTCCCGACCTCGGCGGTGATTTATAGCGGCAAGAGCCAGACCGTGCTGGTCGAACTGGCGCAAGGCCGCTTCGAACCCCGCCCGGTAAAGCTCGGCATGCGGGGCGGCGACTACGTGGAAGTCCTGGAAGGCCTGACCGAAGGCGAGAAAGTAGTGGTTTCCGCGAATTTCCTGATCGACTCGGAAAGCAACCTCAAGGCGGCGTTCAGCGGCATGAGCGGCAGCCAGGCCAAACCTGCAGCACCGCCTGAACATAATGATCACTGACCGTCCCTTCCCCTTCCGACCCTCTCTCCAACTCTCTCCCAAAGGGAGAGAGAGCAATTGTTCCCTCCCCTTCAAGGGGAGGGTTAGGGTGGGGATGGGGTTCGGGAAGGCTGGGATGGGGATGGGTTCAAGAGGATACAAATGAAAGGTCAAACAAACTCTTTCGTACTCGATAACAGGCTGCAGCGAAATCTTCGCCGCAACCTGACCGATGCTGAACAGCTGCTATGGAAACAGCTGCGAGGTCGTCAACTCAATGGCCACAAATTCAGGCGTCAACATCCGTTTGGCGATTTCATTCTGGATTTCGTTTGTCTCGAAGCAAGATTGGTCATTGAAATTGACGGTGGGCAGCACATGGGCTCGGAGCATGATCGGCCCCGAGATGAAAGGCTTGTGAAGTCTGGGTTTCACGTAGTGCGATTCTGGAACAACCAGGTTCTGAATGAGTTGGATTCTGTCGTGGAAGCCATATGGAACGCGCTCGAACCCCATCCCTATCCTAGCCTTCCCCTTGAAGGGGAAGGGACTGGCGGAGGTAAATAGTATGCTCAGCAAAATAATCGAGTGGTCCGCGCGCAACGTTTTCCTGGTGCTGCTGGCCACGCTCGCCATCGTCGCCGGCGGCATTTACGCCATTGTCAAAACACCGCTCGACGCCCTCCCCGACCTCTCGGATGCGCAGGTCATCATCTACACCGAGTACTCCGGCCAGGCGCCGCAAGTGGTGGAAGACCAGGTCACCTACCCGCTCACTACGGCCATGCTGTCGGTGCCCAAGTCGAAGGTGGTGCGCGGCTTCTCCTTCTTCGGCGCATCTTTCGTCTACGTGATATTCGAGGACGGGACTGACATCTACTGGGCGCGTTCGCGGGTGCTGGAATATCTGTCATCTCTTTCGGGCCGGCTACCGCGGGGCGTCTCGCCCCAGCTCGGGCCGGATGCCACCGGGGTGGGTTGGGTGTACCAGTACGCCGTGGTGGCGAAGAACAAGTCTCTGGCGGAGCTGCGCACCATTCAGGACTGGTTCCTGCGCTACCAGTTGACCAAGGCGCCGGGCGTGTCGGAAGTCGCCAGCATCGGCGGCTTCGTGCAGCAATACCAGGTGGTGGTCGACCCGCGCAAACTGCAGGCCTACGGTGTGCCGCTGTCACGGGTTTCACAGGTGATCCGCGACTCCAATCGCGACGTCGGCGGACGCGTGATCGAAATGGCCGAAACCGAATTCATGGTGCGCGGCAAGGGCTATCTGCGCGGCGCGGGAGACCTGGAACAACTTGTGATCAAGAGCGAAAAAGGCGTGCCGGTGCTGCTGCGCGACATCGCGCGGGTGGAACTGGGCCCAGACGAGCGGCGCGGTCTGACCGAGCTCAACGGCGAAGGCGAAGTGGTGTCGGGCATCGTCATGGCGCGCTACGGGCAGAACGCGCTGGAGGTCATCGCCAACGTCAAGGAGAAAATCGCCGAGCTTGCCAGCGGTCTGCCGGAGGGGGTCAAGATCGAATCGGTGTATGACCGTTCCGGCCTGATCCTGCGCGCCATCGCCAACCTCAAGACCACGCTGCTGGAGGAAAGCGCCATCGTCGCCCTGGTGTGCGTGCTGTTCCTGCTGCACGTAAGGAGCGCCCTGGTGGCCATCATCATGCTGCCGGTCGGGGTGCTGATCGCCTTCATCGCCATGCGCCTGCTGGGCATGAACTCCAACATCATGAGCCTGGGCGGCATCGCCATCGCCATCGGCGCGATGGTGGACGCGGCCATCGTCATGATCGAGAACGCGCACAAGCACCTGGAACGCCTGCAGCCCGGCGAGTCGCGCTCCGGCGCCATCATCGCCGCCTGCAAGGAAGTCGGCCCAGCGCTGTTTTTCTCGCTGTTGATCATCACCGTCTCATTCCTCCCGGTGTTCACGCTGGAGGCGCAGGAAGGCCGCCTGTTCTCGCCGCTGGCCTACACCAAGACCTTCGCCATGGCCGGCGCGGCCTTATTGTCGGTGACCCTGGTGCCGGTACTGATGATGCTGTTCGTGCGCGGCCGCATCCTGCCCGAAGCGAAAAATCCGCTGAATCGCTTTCTCATCTGGTTATATCGTCCGGTGATCGCCTGGGTGATGCGCTGGAGGAAGCTGACTCTTCTCATCGCGCTGGTGGTCGTGGCGATCAGCGTGTACCCCGCGCTGCGGCTCGGCAGCGAATTCATGCCCACGCTCAACGAAGGCACCCTGTTCTACATGCCCACCGCACTGCCCGGCATGTCGGTCACCAAGGCGGCGGAGACGTTGCAGACCCAGGACAAGATCATCAAGCGCTTCCCGGAAGTGGAATCGGTGTACGGCAAGGCGGGCCGTGCCAACACCGCCACCGACCCGGCACCGCTGGAAATGTTCGAGACTATCATTAACCTCAAGCCGCAAAGCGACTGGCGTCCGGGCATGACCACCGACAAGCTGATCGCGGAACTCGACCAGGCACTGCGCATGCCCGGCATCGCAAACTCCTGGACCATGCCGATCAAGGCGCGCATCGACATGCTCTCCACCGGCATCCGCACCCCCGTCGGCATCAAGGTGTTCGGCAAGAACCTGGAAGAGATGGAAAAACTGGCCGAAGAAATCGAGGCCGCTGTGAAGGAGGTGCCCGGCACCAGCAGCGCCTACGCCGAACGCCTCACCGGCGGCTTCTACCTCAACATTGAGCCCGAACGCTCGCAACTAGCGCGCTACGGCGTAACCGTGGGCGAACTGCAGGACGTGATCGCTACGGCGCTGGGCGGCGAGATGGTCACCACCATGGTTGAGGGGCGCGAGCGTTTCGGCGTCAGCGTGCGGTATCCGCGCGACCTGCGCAGCACGCCGCAGATGATCGCCACGCAGGTACTGGTCCCGGTAAACAGCGAAATGGGCGGACAAACGGCGATGGTACCGCTGGGTCAGCTCGCCCGGATCGAAATCGCCCGCGGCGCGCCCGCCATCCGCACCGAGAACGCCCTGCTCTCGGCCTACATCTACGTCGACATCCGCGACCGTGACATCGGCAGCTACGTGCACGACGCACAGCAGGCGGTGCGCGCCAAGGTCAAGTTCCCGCCCGGCTACTACGCCACCTGGAGCGGCCAGTTCGAATACATGGAGCGGGCCAAGGAGAAAATGAAAGTCGTCATTCCGGTGACGATGGCGATCATTTTTCTGCTGCTTTACCTCAATTTCCGGCGCCTGACCGAAACCCTGATCGTGATGCTGTCGGTGCCGTTCGCACTGGTCGGCGGCGTGTGGCTGATGTGGGTGCTGGGCTACAACCTGAGCGTGGCGGTCGCCGTTGGCTTCATCGCCCTGGCCGGCGTCGCGGCGGAGACGGGCGTGGTGATGCTGATCTACCTCGACCGCGCACTCGACGAAATCAAGGCCAAACGGGCCGCCGAGGGCAAGCCGCTCGCCCCGCCCGACCTTTACGCCGCGGTGATGGAAGGCGCGGTCGAACGGGTGCGTCCCAAGATGATGACCGTGGTGGCGATCATGGCCGGCTTGCTGCCGATCATGTGGAGCAGCGGCACCGGCTCCGAGGTGATGCGGCGCATCGCCGCGCCGATGGTGGGCGGCATGCTGTCCTCGACGCTCCTGACCCTGGTCGTGATTCCGGCACTCTATGCGCTGATCAAGGAATGGTCGCTGTTCGAAAGAAGATGAAGGAAGGATATTTATGGCCTGCTGCGCCCACTCGTGTCGGGTTGCAGCGATAAGCAGCCACTGATTGGCACTGGGCAAAAGAGTAGCCCATAACCCTCAACGGGGAGCTTGCAATTGAAAGTGGATGCCCCAAATTCACAATACACAAGGCCTATGGCGGGGTGCGTTCCCTGAACTCCCAAACCGGGCCATTCGCAGAATATGTTTGCATCGCCAACGTTACCTCATTGAACAGGAGATTCGCATGTACGGATTCAGCACCGAAGTAAAAGGCTCTTTCGACGATGCCGTAGCAAAAGTGACCGAAGAACTCAAGAAAGAAGGATTCGGCGTACTTACCGACATCGACGTCAAAGCCACCATGAAAGCCAAGCTCAACATCGACGGCAAGCCCTACCGCATTCTCGGCGCCTGCAATCCGCCGCTGGCGCACCAGGCCATCACGGCAGACCCGGACATCGGCCTGCTGCTGCCCTGCAACGTCGTGGTGCGCGAAGACGATAACGGCAAGATCATCGTCGCATTCATGGACCCCTCTGCCGTACTGAAGCTGGTGGACAAGCCCGGCATCGAGCAACTGGCAAATGAAGTGCGCGGCCGCCTGGAGCGGGTGCGGGATGCGCTCCAGGTCTGAGTTCGAAGGCTCACACAGCTTTTGAATTGAACCAGCCAAGGCCCGCCGGCAACGTCGGGCCTTTATTACTGCAGCAACTAATATGAGGGTGGCGCCGGACGGCTGAAATCAGGATTCCTCATTAGTCACTGATGAAGTCTCGGTGTTCTCTTCCGGCCAGTCCTTGATGTATTTCTTCAACAGCTGATTCTCGAAGTTGGTCTGCTCCAGGACGGCGCGCGCCACATCATGAAAAGTGACCAGACCCAGTAGTTCGTCTCCCAGCATCACCGGCAGATGGCGAATCCGGTTTTCCGTCATGATGCTCCGCGTATGGTCGACAGTGTCTTCCGGGCCGCCCTGGATGAGACGCGTAGTCATCAGATCCTTCACCTTCAGCCGCGTCAGGTCGCAGGCATGCTTATGCGCTGCGCGCATTACATCGCGTTCGGTGATGATGCCGGCCACCTTCCGCGCCTCCTCGAACACCACAAGGGAGCCGATATTGCGGCTCACCATCATGCCAATCGCCTCCGTCACTAGGGCCTCTGGAGCGACACTAAAAATCTCGCTCCCTTTCACAGCAAGGACATCGCGCAGCAACATGGTCATCAACTCCTTTTGCAGTTTAGGAACAGCCGACAAGTCTCATTATGCGATTATTTTGACTAGATTGAAGAGGTAGTAGCTATTAAGAGGCAGAAAGTGGGAAAATACGCCTTGCCCCAAGGAAAAACATTTCCTTGATTCGAAACTGAAGGATAGCAATGAAACGTGTGGATGATTTTCGCCTGCGCTTTGGCAAGCAGGAATTGGTACCAATCATGATTGGCGGGATGGGCGTGGACATTTCCACCGCCGAACTGGCACTGGAAGCAGCACGACTGGGCGGCGTGGGGCACATCTCGGATGCCATGTTGCCGACGGTCTCCGACCGTCGCTACGACACCAACTTCGTCAAGGAAAAGTTGAAGCTGTACACCTACAACCTCGACAATTCCGACAAATCCGCAGTGAAATTCGACCTCGGCCAAGTGGCCGAATCCACCCGTCTGCACGTGAGCAAGACGATGGAAGCCAAGCGCGGGTCGGGCATGATCTTCATCAACTGCATGGAAAAGCTCACCATGAACGCGCCGCGCGAGACGCTGCGCGTGCGTTTGCACGAGGCACTTTCGGCCGGCGTAGACGGCATCACCCTGAGCGCGGGCTTGCACCTGGGTTCGTTCACGCTGATGGAAGACCATCCGCGCTTCCGCGACGCCAAGCTCGGCATCATCGTTTCATCGGTCCGGGCGCTGCAGTTGTTCCTGCGCAAAAACGCCAGGCTCAACCGCTTTCCCGATTTTATCGTCGTCGAAGGCCCCCTGGCGGGCGGGCACCTGGGCTTCGGCCTGGACGACTGGATGAAATTCGATTTGCGCACCATCGTGAACGAAGTCCACCAGTATCTGCGCAATGAAAAATTGGACATCCCGGTCATACCGGCAGGCGGAATTTTTACCGGCAGCGATGCGACGTCCTTCCTCGAAGAAGGCGCTGCGGCAGTGCAAGTGGCGACACGCTTCACGGTGACCGACGAATGCGGCCTGCCGCATAACGTCATGCAGGAATATTTCAAGGCCGGGGAAAACGACATCGAGGTCAACACCACTTCCCCCACCGGCTACCCGATGCGCATGCTGAAAAACAGCCCCTCCATCGGCTCCGGCATCCGTCCGGGCTGCGAGTCCTACGGCTACCTGCTCGACGCCAACGGGCACTGCGCATACATCGACGCTTACAACCGAGAGGTCGCAGCACACCCGGACGCCAAGAAAATTGAGGTGATGGACAAAACCTGCCTGTGCACCCACATGCGCAACTTCAAATGCTGGACTTGCGGGCACTACACCTATCGCCTCAAGGACACGACGCGCCAGTTGAAGGATGGCTCGTACCAGGTCCTCAGCGCCGAGCACGTGTTCCATGACTATCAGTTCAGTACCGACAACCGGATCGCACTGCCGGGGGAATAGCGTGCCGTAAGGGCGGCAAAAAGCCCCCCTTACGCCTACTGCTTTAGAACGTCAGCGTTTCGTCGACTTTCATCACCCGCAGCTTGGCTTTCGCGCCCTCTTTCCTGAGCGCGGCGGCAAATGCTTCAGGTGTTCCCTCCAGCACCGGGAAAGTGCCGTAATGCATCGGCACCACCATCCCCGGGTGAACCAGTCTGACCGCTTCCGCCGCACGTTGCGGTCCCATGGTGAAATGACCGCCGATACAGGCCAGCATGACATCCACCTTGTCGAATTTAGCGATCAAGGCCATGTCGCTGAAAACATCGGTATCGCCGGTGTGATAAATGGTCGGGCCATTCTTGACCGAGACGACGAACCCGCCGGGGTTGCCGCCGTCGTGGATGTCCTTGTCCGCGCTGCCTTCCGGGGCCACCACGGTGGAACTGTGGATGGCCGGAATCAAGGTGATTTTTACTTCTCCGTCGAGCAGGTTAAGTTCACCGCCGAAATTTCCCAGCGTATCGAACCCCAGTTGCTTTTCCGGATACCCGCCGTAGGTGGCCAGCGCCTTGCCCAGGTCGAATGTCGTCACCAGCTTGGCGCCGGTTTTCTTGGCGATCTCCACGCTGTCGCCGACGTGGTCGAAATGGCCGTGGGTAACGAGGATGAGGTCAGCCTTGTCGAGCTTGGCGAGGTCTTCCTTGCCGTTCTTGTTGGCAGGGTTGGTGATCCAGGGATCGATCAGCAGCACCTTGCCGGATGGCGTCGTCAGTTTGAAAGCGGAGTGTCCGTACCACGTCAGCTCGGTCTTGCCTGCTGCCAGCGCCATGGCCGGAACCATCAGAACCAGGGCTAGTATCGTCTTCAATTTGCTCATAAGGCCTCCTGTCAGTCGGTTGTCACACGGTCAAAAACCACGAAGTCGTAATCATGAGGATTCTTTTCATCGGCCAGGCAACGCGTCCGCTCGACTTCTCTCCAGAGCGTTCGGTCGAACTCGGGAAACCAGGCATCGCCTGCCACGGATGTTTTCACCTCGGTTAGATACAAGCGTTGGGCGACATCCAGCGCCTGTCGATACATGTCCGCCCCGCCGATGAAAAATGCCTCGTCGTCGCCCTCGCATGCGGCTACGGCCTCGCTCAGGGAATGTACCACCACGCAGCCAGCGGCGCGAAAGGCGGCATCGCGCGTGACGATCACCGAAGTCCGGCCCGGCAAGGGTTTGCCGCCAGGCAACGATTCATAGGTCTTGCGCCCCATCACCATGTGATGCCCCATGGTAAGCGCCTTGAAATGAGCGAGGTCGGCCGGCAGGCGCCACGGCAACTTGTTGTCGATGCCGATGACGCGGTTTTGATCCATCGCTGCAATGATCGAGAAACGCGGCTTCATACTGCTACCGGCGCCTTGATCGCGGGATGAGGGTCGTAGCCTTCGAGGGTGAAGTCCTCGAATTTGAATGCGAATACATCCTTGACGTCAGGATTCATGCGCATCGTCGGTAATGGGCGCGGATCGCGGGAGAGTTGGAGATTGGTCTGCTCCAGGTGATTGAGGTAAAGGTGCGCATCGCCCAGCGTATGCACGAAATCCCCGAGCTTCAGGCCGCACACCTGCGCCACCATCATGGTCAGCAAGGCATAGCTGGCGATATTGAAAGGCACGCCGAGGAAGATGTCGGCGCTGCGCTGATAAAGCTGGCAGGACAGCTTGCCGTCGGCGACGTAGAACTGGAAAAAGGCATGGCATGGCGGCAGCTTCATCTTGTCCACGTCGGCCACGTTCCAGGCGGAAACGATCAGGCGCCGGGAGTCCGGATTATTTCTGATCTGCTCGATCACCTGGCTGATCTGGTCGATATGACGCCCGTCCGGTGTGGGCCAGGAGCGCCACTGATAGCCGTAGACCGGGCCGAGATTGCCGTTTTCATCGGCCCATTCGTCCCAGATGCTGACGCCGTTGTCCTTGAGGTATTTGATATTGGTGCTACCTTGCAGGAACCACAGCAGCTCGTGAACAATGGATTTGAGGTGGCACTTCTTGGTCGTCACCAGCGGGAACCCCTGAGCGAGGTCGAATCGCATCTGGTGGCCGAACACGCTCACCGTGCCGGTGCCGGTCCGGTCGGACTTCTTGTCGCCGTGGTTCAAAACATGGCGCATCAGATCGAGATATTGCTGCATACGAACCCTTAAATAGTGCAGTGAAATTTGTCGCGCTAGTATAACTTTTAAATTGCCGAGGGCAGCCCGGCTGACTATAGCCGCTCCAGAATAAAGGGCCGCTTCCCTTCCAGCATCATGCGCTGCAGATTGGCACCGATACCTTGCGCCAGATCGAACCACGCCTCGGACAGTTCCGGCGGCAATTGCTCATGCAGCGTTTCACGAAAAATTACCAGCCATTGCGCGAACGCCTGCTCTGTCAGGCCTAGTGGCTGGTGCCGGCCATTCATGTCGAACGGCCGCTGGCGCTCGGCTCGCCCGCCCATGGCCCACCACCAGAACACGGCGATGTGCTGTTCGTGCTGCGCAAAATCCTCGATGTGTGAGAAAAAACCGCTCATTTCGGGATGAGCCCGCAGCTTGTCGTAAAAGGCATGCACCACCGCATCGACGCGCGTCCGCTCGATCCTGGCGCATAACGGCTCACTAGCCGAGGCGTTGCCACTGTCTATCGACCAATCCCTGTATAGGTTGAAAATTGGCTTTGTAGGCCATTTTGTCGCTCTCGGCAATCCAGTAGCCGAGATACAAATAGGGCAATCCCATGCGGCGGCACAATTCCGCCTGCCACAGGATGTTGTACGTGCCGAAACCGGCTTGCGGCATATCGGGATCGAAAAAAGTGTAAACCGAGGATAGCCCGTCTTCGATCACATCCACCACGCTGACCATGCGCAGGCTGTCTGCCTGTCCCAGGCTGGTGGTATCGCGGAATTCCAGCAACAGCGTGCTTAGCCCGCTTTGCAGCAAAAACTGGCGATATTGATCCTCGCTGTCCTGATCCATGCCACCGCCGGCATGCCGGCTCGCCTGGTAACGGCGGTAAAGCGCGTAGTGGCGGACATCGAACACCAGTTCGCACAACGTTGCTTCGAGCTGCTGATTCCGCTTCCACGCACGGCGCTGTGAGCGATTCGGCTTGAATTCATCCACCAGCAAGCGTACCGGCACGCAGGCGCGACAATGGTCGCACTGGGGTCGGTAGGTATACAGCCCGCTGCGGCGAAATCCGGCGCGAATCAACTGGCTGTAAACGACGTCGTCCACCAGTTCATTGGGCGTCACCACCTGGGAACGGGCCCTCTGTTCCGGCAGGTAGCTGCACTGATATGGCGCCGTGAGATAAAGCTGTATCTGGCGCGGGGGGAAATCACTCAATGAGGTCATGGTCGAACTGCCAGCGGCCGGGTTGATGCGGCAATTCTATCAGTTGACTCAAACCCTGCACAAACGCAGCGCGGGGAATTTCACGCGCCCCGAGCGTGGCGAGATGCGCTGTTTTCATCTGGCAGTCGATCATACCGAAGCCCCACCGCTCCAGCTGCGTCACCAGATGGACAAATGCGATTTTGGAGGCATCCGTGGCACGGGAAAACATGGACTCGCCGTAGAACATGCGGCCTAGCGCCACGCCATACAGGCCGCCGATCAATTCGCCGTTGCGCCAGGTTTCCACCGAATGGGCGAGGCCCTTTTCGTGCAATGTGCTATAAGCCCCAACCATTTCATCGCTGATCCAGGTTCCGCCGGCTCCTGCCCGAGGCGCGGCGCAGGCTTGCATTACGGCGCAGAAATCGCTGTCGACACGAATCTCATAATCCCGTTTCTTGAGCGTCTTGCCCAACGAGCGCGAAACCTTGAGCTCGACGGGGAAAAGCACCATGCGCGGATCTGGGCTCCACCACAGAATCGGGTCGCCGGGATTGAACCAGGGAAAAATGCCGTGCCGGTAGGCCTCAAGCAAACGCGGCGCGGACAGATCCCCGCCCGCAACAAGAAGCCCGTTAGGGTCGTGCAGCGCCTGCGTTACGGGCGGGAAAGCGTCGCCGGGATGCAGCCAGGCAATCATGAAACGCAATACCTGCCTAATCTTCTATGCAGATTTTGCCCTGACCATCGCCGCGACAGTCCGCCGATTTGCGAACAAGAAGCCAGTCAGGCCAATGACCGGTGAAAAGAATAATGTGGAAAAAAACCGTATATGAGATTGTTTTTCTCTCATGCTGCCTCTTGAACAGTAAATGCTGAAATTGCTCGAAATGTAGCATTTGCAGATACTAAAGAGCAAAAAACAATCGCGTCAGCATTTCTGCGCATGCCCGCTGCAACAGGAATGGCCTTTAGCGTGTGGAATATCCAGTTCATGTTCATGCGGCGCAGCAGGCTTGACCAGACCCATGAATAAATCCCGTACCGCAATGCGCGGGTTAGTTTCACCGCAGATGACAACCTTTACGCCGCGTTGTGCCAGTTTATTTATAAAGCCCTGGCCGGCGCTCGCTGTAAGTATGACATCCACCTCGTCGAGAGGATGGGGGCCGCCGGCGAATTCATGAAACGACATTTCCATGGGTAAGTCGAGACGCCCAACCTCTTCCGGGTCACAAGGAACCGTGGCATCGAAAATCAGAAAACGGCGCGATTTGCCGGCATGCCCGGTAATACTCTTGAAGTTCTGACTGGTTACGGCGACTTTCATATTGGGTTCCTTTCCATGATTCATGTATTAACCCTGACTTCAGGGGTGCGTGACATATAGGCAAATTGTGCGCAAGTACCGAGCCAGCAAGCTTCCTGTCCTGCCCCCAATTTCTCCGCCAAGAAAAACCCCCGAAGCGCAAAGCGCATCGGGGGGAAAAAACTGACGGTGGGGGGACCGCCAGGGTGAAACTGCAACCACTTAGCAGTTGTTGCATCAATCGCCGCTTAAACATAAGCAATTGGCGTACCACCCCATGAGGATTGAACAATTATGCGTAAAATCAATGCGTAACAAAAATTCATTAGCAACGGACTGGATATACTTGGGTATTCGTATGCCAGAAATGGCGGTTGTAAGTTATAGGTGATCCTAAAATGACATAGCGGATTATTTACACCCGCCGCAACAATGCATGGTGGCCATGCGCCAATGGCATGATTTGCCAGCGCGATGAAAAAAGCTTTTTGCCGACGCGGATATTAAGGTATGACTTTTATCAACCTGATAAAACAAGGACATATGGTGTTAATATGGTCTAATTACGCCATAAATGACATGCAAAGCCATCCATGACAGCCACCATTGACACAATTATTCCTGCCGAACTCATTTCGTTACTGGATAGCTTTCCGGAACCGAAGATTCTCCTTGACGAGCACTACCGCATCCTCGCAGCCAATACAGCCTACCGGCGCGAATTCGGCGGCAACCGGAAAATCGTCGGGAGTTACTGTTATGAACTATCCCATCATTACGACAAGCCCTGCGACCAGGCCGGCGAGAACTGCCCCCTGCGCGACACCGTGGAAAGCGGCGAACTAAACCGTGTATTCCACGTGCATTACACGTCTGCAGGAAGGGAGCATGTGGAAGTGGAGGTGGTACCGGTCAGGAACGAGGCCGGAAACACGACCTACTTCATGGAGACCATGCACTTCCTGCGCCACGCCCCTGGCGGCGCGCACGATCACGAAATGGTCGGCTACTCCCGCGCGTTCAACCGCATGCTCGAACTGGCGAAGCGCGTTGCCGCACGCGAAACTTCGGTGCTGCTGCTGGGAGAATCGGGCACCGGCAAGGAACTGGTGGCGCATGCCATCCACGACATGAGTCCACGCGCGGCGTCACCATTCGTGGCGGTGGAATGTTCCGGCCTGACCGAGACCCTGTTCGAGAGCGAGATGTTCGGCTATGAGAAAGGCGCCTTCACCGGCGCCATCGGACGCAAGATCGGACTGGTGGAAGCAGTGCGCGGCGGCACCTTGTTCCTCGACGAGGTCGGGGATATCCCCCTGTCGCTTCAGGTCAAGTTGCTGCGACTGATGGAGGCCGGAACATACCGCCGCATTGGGGGCGTGGAACCACTGCGCGCGGATTTCCGCCTGATCGCCGCAACGCACCGCGATCTGGCGCAAATGGTCAGGGACGGGACTTTCCGCCAGGATCTTTACTTCCGTATAAATGTATTCCCCATCCCGCTTCCGCCGTTGCGCGAGCGGACGGAGGACCTGCCGATGCTGGCAGAACACCTTCTGGCGCGTCTCGAACCGGGCCGACGAATCACCCTCAGCAAGGAAGCCATGAACTGCCTGCTGAACCACGACTTTCCCGGCAACGTGCGGGAACTGCGCAACATACTGGAACGGGCGCTGATCCTTGCCGACGGCAATACCATCCTGCCGCAGCATTTGCCTGCCAACACGAGCAAAACGGAAAAAGTAGCCGATAACATTCCGCCTGAGATAACAGCCTTCAATGAAATTTTTCCGCTTGAAAACCTGGAAAAACGCTACCTCGCCTGGGCGGCAGAAAATTTCCATGGCGACAGAAAGGCACTGGCCGAACGCCTGGGAATGAGTGAACGCACCTTGTACCGCAAACTCAGGAAGCCCTAGTTGTCCTCTGCCAGCGCTGCATGCCGGCCGCGTTCGGCGTTCACTCCGCTCAAAAGCAGCAGGCCGGCAAGAAAATAACCGCCGGTAATCAGCATCGAAAGACGATGATCCCCCCCGGAAATCCAGCTCACCAGGCCGTAAGTAAGCGGCCCCAGGATGGACGACAGCTTTACCGCAAGCCCCCACAAACCGAAAAATTCGGCACTGCGTTCGCGCGGACTGAGATAACCGACCAGCGCGCGCCCGGCCGACTGGGATGACCCCAGGCAAAGACCGGCAATGTTCGCTGCCAGCCAGAATTTGCCCGGCGTATCAGCGTAATACGCGAGCACGACCATCAACATCCAGCCCAGAAGCGTCAGCCCGATGGTGCGGATGTGGCCGAGACGGTCCTGAAAATGACCAAAAACAAAGGCCCCGGCCGCCGCCATGATATTCACCAGCAGCACCATCCTGATGGTTTCCTGAGTGCCGAAATGCATCGCCTGCTGAGCATATATGGCCGCCAGCGCAATGACTGCCTGAATGCCCGCCTGGTAGAACACCAGACACAGCAGAAAGCGCGCCAGATCGCGATAGCGGCGCGCATGATGCAGCGTGTCGCCCAGACGGGAGAGGGACTCCGCGACCATGCCGCGCCCCGCAAAGTGGGGCTGCGGCACGGCACGCTCCTTGAGGATCAGAAATGTGGGCAGCGAAGAAAGCGCGAACAGTCCGGCTGTGATCAGCATGGTTACAGGCACAAAACTGTCCGCCCCATGCCCCTGCCCTTGAGCCCAGGAGATATAGGCAAGCGCAGCACCCAGGCTGATCAGCCCGCCGACAAAGCCGATGCTCCACCCCCACCCGGAGACCTTGCCCATGGCGTCGCCCTTGGCCAGTTCCGGCAGGAAGGCTGCGATCAGGTTCTCGCCGCTGCCGAAGAAATAATTACTGAGAACCACGAGCGCGACCGCCAGGTACAGATCGCCCTTCCCTACCAGCGCCAGCGCGGCGGTGAAAGTCACGCAACCGATGGTAGTGACCAGCAGGAGTTTCTTCTTGGCGGCGAAGGCATCGGCATAGGCGCCCACGGCGGGCGCCGTCACCATGATGAGAAAATAGGACAGCGCAAGAGCGGCCGACCAGGCAAAGGTGCCCCAGTCCTTTCCTTGCGCCACTACGGACACGAAGTAGGCATTAAAAACGGCGGTAATCACCACCGTGGTATAGCCGGAGTTGGCGAAATCGTACATCGCCCAGGCCCACACTTCGCGTGGACCTACGTTTTCAGCCAGAATTTTTGCACTCATGCCAGTTTTTTATCCGTCATAAAATGACGGTTGAAGCATATCAGACATGAGGATATATTGGCCCTTCCCCTCGCGTAAACAAAGGAGTTTGCCATGACCGATATCACCGCATTGCTCGGCGGAGAAGCCGAGAGTCTGCTGACCCACCAATGCAAGGTTTCCAAGGACATGCTGCACCTGCCCGGCCCGGATTACGTGGACCGCATCGTGTCCCAGAAAGACCTGCGCCCCGGCGTGCTGCGCGCCATGCAGACCCTGTTCGACCACGGGCGCATGGGCGGCAGCGGCTACCTCTCCATCCTGCCTGTGGACCAGGGCATCGAGCACTCCGGCGGCGCCTCCTTCGCCCCCAACCCGATCTACTTCGACCCGGAAAACATCGTCAAGCTCGCCATCGAGGGGGGCTGCAACGCGGTAGCCTCGACCCTCGGCGTACTCGGCTCGGTTGCGCGCAAATACGCGCACAAGATCCCCTTCATCGTGAAGATCAACCACAACGAGATCCTGTCCCTGCCGGAGATCTACGACCAGACCCTGTTCGCCAGCGTGGACCAGGCATTCGACATGGGCGCGGTCGCCGTCGGCGCCACCATCTACTACGGTTCGCCCGAGTCGCGGCGCCAGATCCAGGAAATTTCCGAAGCCTTCGCCCACGCCCACGAACTGGGCATGGCCACCATCCTGTGGGCCTACCTGCGCAACCCCGGCTTCAAGAAGGACGGCGTCGACTACCACACCAGCGCCGACCTCACCGGCCAGGCCAACCACCTCGCCGCCACCATCGAGGCCGACATCGTCAAGCAGAAGCAGGCCGAGAACAACGGCGGCTACACCGCCATCAAGTTCGGCAAGACCCACCCCAAGGTCTACAGCGAACTCACCAGCGACCACCCCATCGACCTGACCCGCTACCAGGTGGTGAATTGCTTCATGGGTCGTGCAGGCATGATCAATTCCGGCGGCGCCTCGGGCGGCGCGGACGATCTCGCCCAGGCGGTGCGCACGGCAGTGATCAACAAGCGCGCCGGCGGTATGGGGCTGATCTCGGGGCGCAAGGCGTTCCAGAAACCGATGGCGGACGGCGTGACGCTGCTGAATGCGATTCAGGACGTGTATCTGGCGAAGAGTGTGACGGTGGCGTAACAAGCATGAAAAACGTCCCTGCTCACGAATGAACAGGGACGTTGCGGGACTACTGGGGCAATTCGACTCAGTTCTTGTAGGCTTCAACAGGGACGTTGATTTTGACTTCATCACTGACCGCCGGTATGTATTTGGTCAACCCGAAATCGGAGCGCTTGATGATCGCAGTGACATCGCCGGCGCACATCGCCTTCTTGTTCTCCGGATGGCTGCCGCACTGGAAACCGTTCACCGAAATTTTAAGGGGTCTGGTTACGCCGATCATGGTGAATTGACCTTCCGCCGCGACAACCTTGTTGCCATCGAAAATCAGTTTGTCCGATTTGAAAGTCATGGTCGGATACTTCCTCACATTGAACAAGCCCTCGTCCAACAAGTGCTTCGTCCAGGCGCCCGAACCCATATCGAGTGACTCGGTGTAGACCGTGAAGTCGACACTGCCCTTCTTAGCCGCAAAATCGATCATGGCTTTGCCGCTCGACTTGTTGAAACGGCCATGCTGTGTTGTGAAGCCCAGGTGAGTCACCTCGAAAGTCGGGGCGGTGAATTCGGGATCGGTGGTGTAGTTGTCTGCAGCACGCGCGGGTGTGACCAGTGCGCTCATTACAGCGAAAGCAGCTAAGTATCTTTTCATGAAAATCTCCGTTGCGGACCCCCATCGCTACCGGCTGGGCGCCAGCCGCGACGGAATCCAGTTATTTTTCGCTTGGAAACGCCTGCAAATAGCCGGTTACCGCCTTCATCTCCTCGAGAGAAAGCAAATGCGCAACCTGTGTCATCGGCGTATTCGGCCGTTCATCGGTTCTCTGGAAAACTTGCAGTTGCTTGATCATGTAGTCCTGGTGCTGATCTGCCAGCCGGGGGAAGTTAGCAAGCCCTTCCCCTTTGGGTCCGTGGCATGCGATGCAGGGAGGCGCCTCCTTGGCCGGCAACCCTTTCTCATAAATTTCCTTGCCGGCGGCCACCAGCTTCGCATCGACCGGCGCATTGGGCAGCGCAACCTGCTTGGAGAAATAGTCGGCGAGCCCCTTGATTTGATCGTCGGTAAGGTGGTGGCTCAAACCCCACATGTACTCGAAGCCGGCCGGGTCGGCGCGGTGCTGGCCTCTGAAATTCGTCAGCTGCTCGACGATGTAGGCTGGCTGTTGAGCGGCGAGTCGCGGAAAATTCGGCGATACGGAATTGCCATCGATGCCATGGCAATTCGAACAGACCTGGACGGCCGTCACCTCAGCCGGAACATTCGGGTTGGCGAGGTCGCGCGAGCGTTCTATGTTGGAGCAGCCGGAGCTGCCAACAGCCAGTCCGACAGCCAGCGTTAACAAGATTTTCTTCATCTCGAATCTCCGAAGATTCCGACGTTCGCGTCGGGTACGCGGCATAAGCATTTCGGGCAGGAACTTCGACAGGTATCTCAATATGCACCCCACACATAGAAGAAGAGCGTGTTGTTGTCGCTTGCGTTTCGGCCCAAGCCATCGTAGTTGTCGGTTGCACCGTTGTACTTGCTGTAGGCGGTGTATTGCACACCGACGCGAGCGTATTGCAGCGGCATCCAGAAGGCCTCGTAAGTAAAGCCGCGCGTGGCTGGGTTGCCTGAGAGGTTGCCGTTAACGCGCGTGGACAAAGCCGTCGCACCAAGCAAGCCATTGGGATCGCTGGTTATTAATCCTGTTGTTGGATCGTAACCAGAAGTCTGGTTCGCAGTGTTCGTTGAGCCGGTCAGATTGAAATAAGCCAAGCTGCCGCCGTATTTGGCCTGATAGACGTACGACAGCTTGGCGCGGAACGTGTTGGTCGTATCTGAATTATTGGGGTCCGCCAGGGGGCTAACGCCGTCGGCGGCAACGAACCCCAAAGGCGACCCGGCCCCGGCATTGCCGGCGACAGTGTTTGCCGAATAGTTCGTTCTTTGCCGCATGTAGGCAAGCTGTGCCGTGATCGTGTGCGGGTCGAGAATGTACTGGTATTGAGCATCGAGACCGGTACTCAATATTTTGGATACGCTGTTCGGATCGGATGTGTCCGTAGGGTCATCGTAGATGTGCGCGATATTTCCGGAAGTGCCTACCATGATGTTATGCGGCCCCCACTCGTGCGTTAGCGCCAGCCGCCAATAGGGGTTGTTGGTTCCCTGCAGGTGTGTCGTACCCGCATTGTCATTGCCCATTGAGAACGTGGAGAAAATCCCGTTTGCCGTGCGATATTCGCCCAACTCCGCATAGAGCAGCTTGTTCAAATACATATACGCGGTAAGGCCCGCGACATTACCGCCGGAACTGTTGCCGGGATAGGGGGTGGCCGCATCGTTGAACTGGTTGGCGGGCACACCGGCTCCTGGAACATATTGCATCCAGGCTGAGGCAGTGTTCCATGGATCGGAAACCGAGGGATTGTTGTTCAGGCTGACGCCGAAGATCAGATCCCGCTTCGGGCTGATGAACCGGTCGGCATAGCGGATATCGACGTTATCCATCGAGGAATGGCCATGCCATTCCCCATTGACGCCTTGTGCAGCGTAGTTATCGTAGGTCCACTGGATGAACGCGCCGATATTGTCGGTGATCTTGCCACCGGCGAAAACACTCCCGCCCCCGATAACGGGCTTACCGTTATTGGAGAAATCCGCTGCCGGGTTGTCGCTTTTCGAGGTATCGCTGACCTTGGTGTAAGAGGCATACCCCATAACCGACAGCGGCACAGCGACACGGTCGCCTATGGTGTAACCGGTCAACTTGAACGCCCGGCCATAAGGAGTCAGTTCAGGAAACTGCCCGCCGGCGTGGCAAGCCACGCAGTTTTGCCCGGTTTGGCGTGCGAAAAGCGGCAGTGCCTGCGCATCGATGGGGAGCATCGACGCGGATATTCCCAGCACGCCGAACACCAGAGCCACCTTGCGCAAAGCGCCTCGTGACACCCCCACCGTAAATCTTCTCATGGTTATTCTCATTGTTCCCCCGGTATGTAAGGTGCTCGTCATGCGCACTCGCCAGCTTGTCCCTCTTGAGGACTTGCTGCTGGCTCGCACACAATTTGCAACCTGAAAACACTTTAAACCGGCGGTACTTACAATAACCTTACGGCAGACAACGAGACGCTCTTCGCTCCATGGCTAATTAATGGTGCCCTTCTTCCTCTTCGTTCCCCAGCGGCCACAGCTGGTGCGTGTCCAGCAGCAGGCGGTAGAAGGATTCCGAAGATTCCAGCTGCGCCAATGACCCGGCCAGACGCGCCCCCATGGCTTGACGGCGCGCCAGCAACACGTCGTTCAGCCCGGATTCCCCAAGAGCATAGGCACGGGCCATTTTGTCCGCGTTGCGCTGCATCAGTTCGCTCGCTGCCGTGGCGCTTTGCCAGGTGGCGTAAGACGCCCGGGCGCTGTTGTAGGCCGAGGTGATGTCAGCCTCCAGGCGACGCAGCACCAAGGCCTCCCGTTGCGTGGCCATGTCGGCCTGGGCGGAAGCCTCAGCGCTGGCGGCACGGCGCGCGCCACCCGGCAGGGGGATCGTCACGGACACACCGGTGATGTTGTCGCTGCCGTTGCGCTCGGAGATGTAGTGCAGCCCCACCGTGGGGTCGGGAATGCGATCGGCGTCGGCGCGTTGAGCGCCGAGCTGGGCGATCCTCGATTCGGCGCGGGCAAGCAATAGCTCGTGGTTGTGGTCCAGCCCCAGATCGAGCCAGTAGGTCAGGTCCTGCGACAAAGGCTGGGGCGCGCCTGTCGCCGGCGAGGACGGCAACGGCAGAGCGGGAAAATGTCGCTGCAGAACGGCTGTAGCATTATCGGCACGCAGTTTCGCCTGCTGCAGATCGATTTCCGCCTGCATCACCGCAGCCCGGGCCAATTCCTCCTCCAGTTGCGCGGCATCGCCCGCCTTGACACGGCGGGTGACCACATCCAGCTGCTGCTTGAGCACTTCCACCTGCTGCTGCCACTGCTCGCTGCTGCTCCGCTCACGCAACCAGGCGAACCAGCTGGACAGCAGCCGCCGCCCTGCCTCATGCATGGCATCGCCATAGCCGTTCTGTGCCAGGACTACGTTCTGCTTACCCAGCGCGGAATCCAGCTCCGCTTTGCGCGGCAAACGCAGCGCCCGTTCCAGCCCGACGTTCCAGTCGCGCAGATTTTCCCCGGTGTCCCTGACGCGCCGCCGCGCAGTGCCGGCAGTCACATTGAATTCGTGGCTGCCCGCTTCCAGCCGGTCGCGCACCGCCTCGCCCGCCTTGATGCCGGACTGTGCGGCAAGCACCGAAGGATAGTTCTGCAACACCTGCTGCACCACCTGCTGCGAGGGCAGGTCGGGGTAATCCCGGAACTCGGCCGCTTGCGTGTAACCTGAAAATGCAACCGCCATGAGGGCGGCAATCCATATCCGTTTCATGCGAATCTCCCAAATTCCAGCACCGGCGAGATCCAGTAAGCAACCTCGCGGTTCGGCAGATCCTGTTTCAGATGCTCGATCAGCGTGGCCGCGTCTTCGCGGCTCATGACAATCTTCATCTGCACCCGGTTGGCGCGCCCGCGCACTTGCTCCGCAGCACTATGGAAAGCCGCACCGGCACCGTG
>JBDKRR010000167.1:0-3595 GCA_039683315.1 Sulfuricella sp. | reverse complement strand
AGCAGGATTTTTTGCCACCGGGAACTCGCCATAGCTGACAACAGGTTCATACGCATCATTTTTACCTCCACGAGCGGCTTCGCAACTCATCCACCGCTCACACGGCTGCCATTAACCCCGCACGACCGGCATCTTGCCTATTTTTCCGCGCCATTCCGCCGGCCCGGTGGTGTGCACCGAAGTCCCGCCGGAATCCACCGCCACCGTTACCGGCATGTCCTGCACCACGAATTCGTAGATCGCCTCCATGCCCAGGTCCGCGAAGGCGATCACCCTGGCCGACTTGACAGCCTTGGCTACCAGGTACGCCGCCCCTCCGACGGCCATGAGGTAGACCGCCTTGTGGCGGCGGATACTCTCGATCGCGGCCTCGCCGCGTTCCGCCTTGCCGATCATGCCGATCAGGCCGGTCTTTTCCAGCATCATGTCGGTGAACTTGTCCATGCGCGTCGCAGTCGTCGGCCCCGCGGGTCCAACCACCTCGTCGCGCACCGGCTCGACCGGGCCGACGTAGTAAATGAAGCGGTTGGTGAAATCCACGCCGGGCGGCAGACCCTCCCCCCTGGCGAACATATCCGCAATGCGCTTGTGGGCGGCATCGCGCCCGGTCAGCAGCTTGCCGCTCAGCAGCAGCGTTTCTCCCGGTTTCCAGCTGGCGACTTCCTGCCGCGTCACGCGGTCGAGATCGACGCGTCTTACGTCCGCCGCGGGCCGCCACTCCACTTTTGGCCACGCGTCCAGGGATGGCGGGGGCAGCACCGCCGGACCGCTGCCGTCCAGGGTAAAGTGGACATGACGGGTGGCGGCGCAATTGGGAATCATCGCCGCCGGCAGACTGGCAGCATGCGTCGGGTAATCCCGAATTTTCACGTCCAGCACGGTGGTAAGTCCGCCCAGCCCCTGCGCACCGATGCCCAGCGCGTTCACCTTGTCGAACAACTCCAGGCGCAGCTCTTCCACCCGGCTGCTCGGGCCGCGCGCCAGCAAGTCGTGGATGTCCACCGGCTCCATCAGGGCTTCCTTGGCCAGCAGCATGGCTTTTTCCGCCGTGCCGCCGAGACCGATGCCCAGTATCCCCGGCGGGCACCAGCCGGCACCCATGGCGGGAACGGTTTCCAGCACCCAGTCGACGATGCTGTCGGACGGGTTGAGGATGGCGAATTTCGACTTGTTCTCCGAGCCCCCACCCTTGGCGGCGAGGATGATTTCAACCTCGTCGCCGGGGACGATTTCGTAATGGATTACCGCCGGGGTATTGTCGCGGGTGTTGCGGCGTGCGCCGGCGGGATCGGCGACCACCGAGGCACGCAGCACGTTGTCCGGATCTAGGTAGGCGCGACGCACACCTTCATTCACCATGTCGCTCACGCTTATCGCGGCATCCCAGCGCACCGCCATGCCGACCTTGACGAATGCCACCACGATGCCGGTATCCTGGCAAATAGGCCGATGACCCAATGCGCTCATGCGCGAATTGGTGAGTATCTGGGCGATGGCGTCCCTGGCGGCGGGGGACTGCTCCCGCTGGTAGGCTTCGCCCAATGCCTGGATGTAGTCGAGCGGATGATAATAGGAAATATATTGCAGCGCATCGGCGATGCTGGCGATGAAATCTTCTTGTTTGATGATGGTCATGTTGTTATTGCTGTTCCAGCATGTGCCGAACCACGGTATTGAAGGGCTCGATGAATTCCGGGGAAAACTGGTTGTCACAGGCATTCACCTCGGCGATGGCCCGCAATATCGAGCGTTTGTCGCCACGCGCGCGATGTTTGAGCGTGACCGCCTCGAACGCGTCCACGATGGCGAGAATCTTGGCTCCTGCACTGATTTTAGCGTTGCCGATCCCGTTCGGATAGCCCGCCCCATCGGGCATTTCGTGGTGCTGCGACACCATTTCCGCAGCCTCCTGCCAGCCATCCATGCGTTGCAGGAGGCCAGCTCCGAATGCGCTGTGGCCTTGCAGAATGCGCCGCTCATCATCGCTGATTTTGCCGATTTTCAACCACAAGTATTCGGGCAGGAACATCATCCCGACATCGTGCATGTAAACGGCTGCTTCCAGTTGCACACGATCCACAGGAGCGCCGGCTGCATGGTTGGTTTCAAGCGCCAGATCAAGTATCCGCGCGGTACGCCCTTGAAAAAGAGGTGAGCGCGCCTCGAACTGCAAGGCAAGGGAATGAAAAAATTCAAGATCGGCAGAAACGAGATCCTGGTTCTTCAATTGCATCTGTGGTTTGGGTGCAGGAACTGGCGCCACAGGCGCCGGATTGAAGCCCGTCACCGCCTTGATCACTTGCACCGCGACACGATCCAGATCGCCCTGCGATACCTGGCTTAACTGTTCCAGTCCTTCCGCCAGGGCAACCAGTTTCAAATGGCTCACGCCTCTTCCCGCCACCAACGCCTCGGTCGCAAGCTCAAGCCGATCCACCGCGAGAAGGATCACTTCTCCGAACAAACGTGAAAAGCGCAGCTCTCCGGCGCGCAGGCGCGTCAACAGGGATTCGATCGGGTGCGCGATCTGGATCGCGAATTCGACCTTGCACAGCGCGGCATCACCCTTGATGTTATGGAGGGAACGAAACAGGTCGGCGATCACCACCCGGTCGGCGGGCGCCTTGCCCAAGCGGGCCATGTCCTTCTCGATTTCGGGCGCCCGATCCAGCAAGGATTCCGCAAACTCGCCCAGCGCTTCGCGGTCCTGAACAGTCGGATTGGTCAGTAGCTGAATATTTGCCATATTGTTATTCCTTATTGTTTTCCGGCCCTGCACGCCGCTTTGAAGCCACTGAATCTGAAGAAATCAGGTTTAGACGTCCAGCGCCCGCAGCAAACCCTTGGCCTTGGCGCGGGTTTCAGCCAGCTCGCGCTCGGGGTCCGAATCAGCCACGATACCCGCGCCGGCTTTAAAGCTCAATTGTTCCCCCTGCAGCATGAAAGTTCGGATCAGGATATTCAGGTCCATGCTGCCATCGTGATTGATGTAGCCCATGCTGCCGGTGTAGGCCGCCCGGGGACTGGCTTCCAGTTCGGCGATGATCTGCATGGTGCGGACCTTGGGACAGCCGGTTATGGTGCCGCCAGGGAACAACGCGCGCAGCACCTGCCCCGGCGTTATGCCAGCGCGCAGGCGTCCGCGCACGCCGGATTCGATATGGTGTACGTAAGTATAGCTGCGCACCGCCATGAGTTCGTCCACCCGCACGCTGCCGGGCTCACAGATCCGGCCCAGGTCGTTGCGCTCCAGGTCGACCAGCATGATGTGCTCGGCGCGTTCCTTGGTGCTGAAAATGAGCGCCTCGCGCAGTTTGGCGTCCTCTAGCGGAGAAGTGGCCCGGGGATGCGTTCCCGCAATGGGACGGGTTTCGATTTCAGCGTCGTGAATGCATGCAAGGCGCTCCGGCGAGGAACTGATGATCTGACAGTCGCCGAAATCGGCAAGCCCGGCAAACGGCGCCGGGTTACGTTCGCGCAGCATGGCATACAGGTCGGCGCTGCCGCCCTTTGCAAGCCGCGCCTCCCAGCGCCGCGCCAGATTAACCTGAAACACGTCCCCGTCCCTGATATAGCGCTTGATGCTCTCCACCCC
>JBDKRR010000166.1:0-2016 GCA_039683315.1 Sulfuricella sp. | reverse complement strand
TCTCGTAATCGCGATGCTGGTTGCAGCCGCAACCGGAAGCCGGAGGCGCTGACATGCAAGTCAATATTAAAAAGCTCCACCCGAACGCCAAGGTTCCCACGTATGCCACGGACGGCAGCGCCGCTTTCGACCTCTACGCCCTCACGGTAAATGGGTCGCACCAACTCCGCTCGCTTGTCACTGAAGGCTATCCGGTGCTGTGCGATACCGGCATCGCTTTTGAGCTTCCGCCCGGCTACGGCATGTTCATCTTGTCCCGTAGCGGGCAAGGCTTCAAGTTTGACACCCGGCTCTCCAACTGCATCGGCCTGCTTGACTTCGATTACCGTGGAGCTGCGCAGGTAAAGCTGGTGTGCGACCAGGATGTGCCAGACGACAAGCCGCCGTTTGATGTTGCCCCTGGCGACAGGATTGCACAGGCCGTAATTCTGCCTATCCCACGCGTTGAATTCAGCGTCGTGGATCAACTCTCCGAAACCGCACGCGGGACCAGCGGATTCGGCAGTACGGGCAGCAAGTAAAGGAGCGGCTGCATGGGAAGAAAGTTTGCACTCGACGCCGACCGTGCAGCCGTGCAAAAGCGCATGGAGGCCGGCGAGGAAATCGACGCCAAAGAAGTGTGGCGATCCACCGAAACCGGATCTCGTAGCTGGGCAAAAGATGTCCTGAAACGATGGCACAGAGAGGGGAAGGTTTATATCTCCCGATGGGAGCGCGGGCAACAAGGCGAGCCGGCCCCTTTTTACAAGTGGGGCGTAGGGAAAGACGCCAAGCGCCCCCATCCTCTCGGTGGCGCTGCGGCATCACGCAAATGGCGCAAAAACAACCCGGACAAAGTTGCAATAGGCGCAGCAAGGGCGATATTTCGCCGTCGCACTACACCAATCCTCGACCCAATCCATGCCGCCATGTGCGGATACAAAAGGCAGGGTAACGCCTGGATCAAAAAAGATGAAACACACACCCATTCAGCGGATTCGTAACACACCTATCGGCTCAACGGTAAAAGTCCCCGGAATCCTCAATTACCGCGCCAAGCACGAGTTTTACCTTGGGGAACGCAGCGATGACGGATACGGGTTGCTATGGCCGTCGCTTGAGTGCTGGCAAAAAGGATTGAATTGGGTGGTCATGGCTACCGGGTCGCATCCAGTGGAGGTTTTGAAATGAGCCGCGCACCTACTCACCTGAAGCGCCTTGCAATTCAACAGGGCAACCATAGAATCAAGCAGCGAAACACCAGCCACGCCATCCCCACAGATTACGGCGCGGTAGAACTCACCGAGCGTATCGCACTGCGCGCCCTCTTCGGCGAATCGACGGCGACAGATGCTCAGATGCAGGAGTATTGGAGCCATCTTGCAATCTGCCGCAACGTGCTGATGTTTGGTGCGGGGCACATGCGCGAGCAAACCAAACGGCGCGGTGGCGACCCGCAAATCTATATCGACATTCTGGATCTGTGCGACAAAGCCAAGGAATCCATGCTTGCCGTCAAACAGCATTACGAGAAGACCGGGCAAATTGAATTGAACGGCGACGACCGCATCAACATTGCCGGGCTTGTCGATACGTCTGCCGAGTTCTGGCGTGGGCAGCCGGCTTGGTTTTTCCGCGACTGCATCAACGAGTCAGAGAAGATGCACGCGAAATTGCAGAAAGAGAAGAAGGCGGCATGACGCTATTTGACTTCATCAACGAATCGCCGTGGTGGTCGCTTGTCTTCATCTTTGCGATTGCTACTGTGTTGAGGCACTAATCGAGGCTTTTAAGAGGAAGTAACACATGGATCGCGAATACTTCAATGATTTTAAGGTGATCCACATCATGCGCGGAGGCCCTGACATTTCGATCATTGACGGGCGTAGCAGAAAGTGGCGATTTGAAGATCATCCGTATTGCGGGCCTGTCGTTATCGGGAAGAACGGTGACCCGCTTGAAAACCAGCCGCCAGAATCCTCGCCGTTTTGGGAGGCCGTGAATTGCTGGTATCGGCAAGGGAAAGTCACCGAGCAA
>JBDKRR010000165.1:0-11630 GCA_039683315.1 Sulfuricella sp. | reverse complement strand
AGCGCGTTTCCTGCGAGGCGACGTGTTATTGGTCATGGGATGTTCACTTCTGCAAAGTCCAAGTGGCCGCGACCACAAAAAATATTAGTTTAGCATTCACACGGCCAGGCTTGGCTAGTCAGTATGACGATTGGCAGAGAAACACAAGGTATCCTGCGGACGCCGAGCTCAAGACATTCCTCAAGCTTTTGCCGCTCCTCGTCCACATTCCGGGCGCCGCGCTTGGCATGAGAATGGCATGGGCATTACAATCCAGCGGTTGCCGCCGCGGCGGTCGTGTCCGGGATGCCTCAAGTGTCTGTCAAACGAATCGGCGTTAGCGCCCTTGTCGTCGCCCTGCTGATCGGCGGCGGCGTGCTTTTCACCCAGCGCAAGCCGCCCGCCCCGCCCGGCGCCACCGCCGCGGCGCTGCCCGCCTCCACCGCACCGGACGTCACCGCGATCCGCGCCGGTCTGGGCGAGGTGCTCGCTTCCTACCGCAAGATCATCGTCCTGCTGGCCGACGAAAAGACGCTCTCCAGCGGCGAACTGGCGGCCGCAAACCAGGCCGGCCAAGGCCTGTTTCACGACAATCTGGCACGCATCGCCAAGCTCGAGGATACGCTCGACGCGCTGAGCGCCTCGGCCAACCCGGCGCGCTTCGAGGCCATCGGCAAGCTGCTCGACTACATCGAATCCGACCCGGCGCTCTACGACGCCGACCGCCTCGCCTTCCGCGAACTGCTGCAAACGCTGCAGGCCGACGTGGCGCGCGACACCTCGCTCCCCGCCATCAAGATGCACAAGCGCATTTCCGAAGACCTCGACGCGCTGGCGGAAATCGAGCACAACTATGAGAAGGAAATCCGCCAGATTTTCGGCCGCTTCGACCAGCGCGCCATCGAGCTCAAACGCGAGCGCTGGGACGACTACGTGGCGCACCTGAAGAAGCTCTACTCGCGCGAGCAGATCCTCAAGGACTACGGCGTGGTCCTGCCCTACCCCGCGCCCAAGGCAGCGCCCGCCGACGAAACGACGAAAGACGAGCAGGGCGAGATATTCGGGCGCGGCCTGCCGAAGAAAGTGGTGGCGCTGACCTTCGACGACGGCCCGCACAAGCTCTACACCGACGAGATCGTCGCCATACTCCAGCAGTACAACGCCCCCGCGGTGTTCTTCAACGTCGGGCGCAACCTCGGCACGCTCGGGCCCGACGGCAGCCCCAAGCTCGGGCCGCGCGCCGCGGTAAGCCGCAAGCTGATGGCCGAGGGCTACGTGCTCGGCAACCACAGCTTCACCCACGCCCAGCTGTCCAAACAGAGCGGCGACAGCCTCAAGGCCGAGATCTTCAACACCGACGCGCTGCTCAAGGCGGTCAACCCTGAGCGCTCGCCGCTGTTCCGCTTCCCCTACGGCGCGCGCAACGGCGAAGGCCTGCACGCGCTGGAAACGGCACACCTCAAATCGGTGATGTGGAACATCGACTCGCTCGACTGGGCCGACCCGGTGCCCAGTTCCATCGCCGACCGCGTGCTGCGCACCGTGGACAAGGAAGGGCGCGGCATCATCCTGTTCCACGACATCCACGAGCGCACCGTCAAGGCCCTGCCCGCGATCCTCGACCGCCTCAGCGCCGAGGGCTACCGCTTCGCCGGCTGGGACGGCAGCACTTTCAGCCTCGCCAAGGGCAAGGCCGCACCTGTGGAGAAAGCCGCCGCCAGCCCCGGCTACGGCGAATCCTGGGCCATCGTGGTGGGCATCGACGACTACGCCAAGTGGCCCAAACTGCACTACGCCGCACGCGACGCCCAGGCGATGCGCCAGAGCCTGATCGAGAAATTCGGCTTCAAGCCCGAGCGCGTGTTCGGCCTGAGCAACGGCGAAGCCACCCGCACAAATATCCTCGCCCTCTTCCACGACAAGCTGGCGCACGGCGGCGTGGGCAAGAACGACCGCATCTTCGTCTTCTTCGCCGGCCACGGCGCCACGCGCAAACTCAGCTCCGGCCGCGACCTCGGCTACATCGTGCCGGCCGATTCCGACCCCGCCCAGTTCGCCACCGACGCCATCCCCATGACGGAAATCCAGAACATCGCGGAAAGCCTCGACGCCAAGCACGTGCTGTTCGTCATGGACGCCTGCTACAGCGGCCTCGGCCTCACGCGCGGCGGCGGCTCGAGCGGATTCCTGCGCGACAACGCCAAGCGCATCGGGCGCCAGATGCTCACCGCCGGCGGCGCCGAGCAGCTGGTGTCGGACGGCGGCCCCAACGGCCACTCGGTGTTCACCTGGACGTTACTCCAGGGGTTAGCCGGCAAGGGCGATCTCAACGGCGACGGCCTCATCACCGCCACCGAGCTGGCCGCCTACGTCGCCCCCGCCGTCGCTGCCGTGTCCCAGCAGACACCCGCCTTCGGCAGCCTGCCCGGTTCGGAAGGCGGCGACTTCATCTTCGAACTGGCGGGCGAAAGCGAATTCCTCGGCGCCCAGACGGCCCAGCTTTCGAACGAGGCCATCGCTCTCAACAGCAAGCAGGACGCGGCACGCCCCCCCGCCGAGACGCCTGGCAAGACGGCCCCGGCAGTCACCGTGAAAGACCTGCAGGGCGGCGAACAGAAAATCGTGCCCCCCGCCGCCGTGCCCACCTCGCAGCGCCAGCTCGCCCAGCGCGCCAACGACCGCGGCCTGCAACTCTACACGGAAAAACAGTACGCCGCCGCCGAAGCCCAGTTCACCGAAGCCCTCAAGCTGCGCCCGGACTTCGCCCTGGCCGCCAACAACCTCGGCTTCGTCTATTACAAACAGGAGAAATACCCCGAAGCCGCGCGCTGGTTCGAAAACGCCATCAAAATGGACCCCTCGCGCGCCATCGCTTATCTCAACCTGGGCGATGCGCGGGCCAGGGGCAGCGAGGGCGAGAAGGCGAAGAAGGCTTACCAGACCTACCTGGAACTGGCACCCGGCGGGAGCGGGGCGGGGTATGCGAGGCAGCAGTTGGAGAAACTATGACGGGACGCTATTGCTATCGAGTCAAACAGCGTGAAAAGATCAGCGGCATGGAACTGTCGACAATCTGTCGACGGTATCTACACGGCCGTGATTAACTGTTAGAGCACAACGAGAAACCGAAATGTTGTCAGTAATATTCCTTTTGCTTTTTTTGATAGCGTTCCTCGTATTTGTTCGCTGGGATCGACGCCGAATTGATCAACGTGCACCTGCTCTGGATATTCGACAGAAATTAGAGAAAGGCTGGAGCATTTCCCAAGCTGCTAAATACCAAGGTGCCGCCGGAGTCGCTGCAATAGCCGCCGTTGAGACAACGGCTGAATGGTTGAGCCCAAACACGCCGCCATTCACAGGTCGTTGGTCTTGGCTTCACATCGCAATTTATGAAGCTCTTGGAACATATGGCCTCGCCATTGTGACCACTATTGCATCCATCGCATTCGCTCACTCAGCTTGGTCGCAATGGAAACTTGTTCACCGACCAATCAAATGAAACTCCATCACAAGACCGTAGGGCGCAATAACCAACGGGCATTGCGCCGAATAATGACTCAAAGGCACCCTTCCCATGCCTGACTACCGCCGCGCCTGGCACCCAGGAGGAACCTACTTCTTCACCGTGAACCTCCTGCAACGGCATGGCAACGACCTGCTGGTGCGGCATATCGCCGTATTGCGCGAAATTGTCGCCTCCGTGCGCAAACGCCATCCGTTTTCCATTCACAGCTGGGTGGTTTTGCCTGACCACCTTCATTGCGTGATCGAATTGCCGCCGGGAGATGCAGATTTTGCCAACCGATGGCGCCTGATCAAAATGGGGTTTTCGAAGGAACTTCCGCGAACCGAGCATTTGTCCGCGGTTCGTGTCCGGCGGGGCGAGCGGGGCATCTGGCAACGTCGCTATTGGGAGCATTTGATTCGTGACGAGGCGGACTATCGGGCGCACATGGATTACGTGCATATCAACCCGGTGAAACATGGCTATGTCGCGAGTGTCGCCGAGTGGCCGTATTCGACCTTCCATCGCCTGGTTGCCGACGGGGTTTATCCGCGGGATTGGGCGGGCGGAGGGGAGATGGCGTTGGGGTATGATGATTGAAATTCATCCGGCGCAATGCCCTTCGGTTATTGCGCCCTACGCTTAACAATAAACAATGTGTCTAGAATGAATAATCCGAACAGTCACTTAATAGGCCTCACAATTCTGCACCAAAGCCTTGGTGTGGGAGTCATTCATGCTATTTCTACAAGGAATGAACAAGAGTACTTTATTGCCGAGTTCGCATGTCAAGATGATAGTAATGAATTCACATTAAAAGAGTTTCGTGTAGAGCTTCTTACTGGATGGGGCGGTTACTTTAGAGATGAATCCGCCGAAATCAATAAACGGCTGATAGCCGGTAGGGCGCAATAACCGAAGGGCATTGCGCCGCATGAGTTTCAAAGGCGACCGTCATACATAGCCCAAGGCCGAGGCATTGGGAATGCACTTCTACAATGCAAAAATCCGGCGCAATGCCCTTCGGTTATTGCGCCCTACGTTTGATGAATTCCGAGCCTAGGCCATGCCACAACGCATCCTGATCATCGAAGACGAACCGGCCATCGCCGACACCCTCACCTATGCACTCTCCACCGACGGTTTCGAGGCCATCTGGTGCGCCACCGGCGAGGCGGCGCTGGCGGCGCTGGGGCAATCCGCTTTCGACCTGGCGCTGCTCGACGTGGGGCTGCCGGACATTAACGGCTTCGACCTGTTCCGCGAGATTTCGCGCCGCCAGAGCCTGCCGGTGATCTTCCTCACCGCCCGCTCGGGCGAGATCGACCGCGTGGTGGGGCTGGAACTGGGGGCGGACGACTACATTTCCAAGCCCTTCAGCCCGCGCGAGGTGTGCGCACGGGTGCGCAGCGTCTTGCGCCGTAGCGCCCGCGCCAGCCAGCCCACCGCTACAGCCGCGCCGCAAAAGCCTGTTTCCCCGAATGGCCCGTTCGCCATCGACGACGAGCGCAAGTCCATCAGCTTCCACGGCCACGCGCTGGAACTGTCGCGCACCGAGTACCGCCTGCTCAAGACCCTGGTCGAGCGCCCCGGCCGGGTCTATACCCGCGAGGAACTGATGACCCACGCCTGGGACCACCCCGAGGTCAGCCTGGACCGCACCGTCGACGCCCACATCAAGCTGCTGCGCGCCAAGCTGCGCGCCGCCGCGCCCGGCTGCGACCCGATCCAGACCCATCGCGGCATGGGCTATTCGCTTAAAGAGCACGCGTGAGCCGCCGTAACCGCATCTTCCTCGGCATCCTGCTGCTGTTCTCGCTGGGTGTCGCTTTCCTGCTCTACCGCGTGTCGGCCGACCTGGACGCGCGCTATCGCGAATCCGCCGAGGAGTCTCTGGTCGACACGGCGCACCTGCTCGCTTCGCTGGTCGAGACCGACATGCGCGAGGGGCGCATCGATCCGGCGCACCTGCGCGCCGCGCTGCAGACCGCCTATTCGCGTCGTTTCGCCGCCGAAATCTATGGCCTCGCCAAGCGCCGCGTGGAGCTGCGCGTCTACGTCACCGACGCCAACGGCGAGGTGCTGTACGACTCCACCGGGCAGGACGAGGGACAGGATTACCGCGGCTGGCGCGACGTGAGCCTGACCCTGGCGGGCGAGTACGGGGCGCGCACCACGCGGGCCGACCCGGACAAGCCGGAGACCGCGGTGATGTACGTGGCGGCGCCGATCCACGAGGGCGAGGGCATCGTCGGGGTGGTGAGCGTGGGCAAGGCGGTGGCCTCGCAGGGCTTGCGCGTGGAATCGGCGCGGCAGAAGCTGCTTTACGTCGGCCTCATCACCGTCGCGGCCTTCATCGTCCTGCTGCTGGTGCTCTCGGTGTGGCTGGTGCGCCCCTTCGGGCTCTCCGCCGATCTGCTGCGGGTGCTGCGCCAGGAAGGGCTGCGCCATCCCGGGCGCCTGCTGGGGCGGCTCTCCACCCTGCTTTCCGCCGCCTTCCGCGACATGCGCGACGCGCTGGCCGGCAACAGCTACACCGAGGAATACGTGCAGACCCTGACCCACGAGCTGAAAAGCCCCCTCGCCGCCATCCGCGGCGCCGCCGAACTGCTGCGCGAGGACATGCCGGAAGCGCAGCGCCAACGCTTCAGTGCCAATATCGCGGAGCAGGTGCAGCGCCTGCAGGACCTCGCCGACCGCCTGCTGGAGCTGTCCAGCCTGGAAAAGCACCGCACCCTGGAAGACGTGCAGCCGGTGGACATCGCCGCCCTCGCGAGCCAGGCCGCTGCGGCGCTGGAACACGCCGCGCGGCGCCGCGAAGTCAGCCTGCTCGTCACCGTGCCGGACAACATCCGGGTTGAAGGCGACCCTTTCCTGCTGCACCAGGCGTTGGCCAACCTGCTCGCCAACGCCGTCGATTTCTCCCCGCCCGGCGCCACGGTCGAGTTGGGCGCCGCCATGTCCGGCCGCCGCGTCGAACTCACCGTGCGCGACCGCGGCCCCGGCGTCCCCGACTACGCGCTGGACCGCGTGTTCGAAAAATTCTACTCCCTGCGCCGCCCCGATTCCGGCCGCAAGAGCACCGGTCTGGGGCTGGCCTTCGTGCGCGAGATCGCCCACCTGCATGGCGGCGAAGCCTTTCTCGCCAACCACCCCGAGGGCGGGGCGACGGCGACGCTGAGCTTGCCGGCGACGGTGGCGAACGACTGACCGCGATGACAGACATCCCCGGGGCCGACCGGGCAAACGAATATTACTTCGAGGAAGGCTGCCACATCCTGGAACTGCTCAACACCCCCGACGACCCGGACGTCTCCATCGCCCGCGCCCGCGTCCCGCCCGGCTTCACAACCCGCTGGCACTGCCTCAATGGCATCACCGAAAGGTACGTGATCCTGTCCGGCACCGGCCGGGCCGAGGTGGGCGAACAGGCGCCGCGAGAGGTCGCGGCGGGCGACACGGTCATCATCCCGGCCATGTGCCGCCAGCGCATCACCAACAGCGGAGAGGACGATCTGGTGTTCCTGGCGGTATGCACGCCGCGGTTTGTCCAGGAGGCCTACGAGGATCTGGAAGCGTTGTAACCGGCTGCTAGCCGTTGACAATCCAGCCGTTCCATCCGCTTATGCTGCCGATCGGCAGGCTAATACAGGCCCGAACCGGAAGCATTGAATTCGAAAATTGCCGGCTCCTGTTTTGAGTTGAATTAACCGGAAATTGGGTGTATAAAATAATCGTGGTTTTCGAGTTTCAGGTTCGGAAAACCTGTCCGCAGAGGAAGACGCCTATCGCCACTTCTACGATCGATCGTCCTTAGTTGCACCCCAAGTCAGTACGATGACTGACCACATCGGCACACCAGAAGCCGACACAGATATAACGCCGCTTTGATGCGGCGTTATTATTTTCGCCGCCCACTTTGCAAGTCATTGCATTCATTTTCGATGCGCCTACAATATTCTCCTACGCTTTTGCAGTTCGTTCTGAACGACCAAAACGCGCATTTCATCGAATACCTGAACAAGAAAAGCAGGATATAGCGGCTCTGTTTATTTCTAAATAAACAAGCCAGTGCAAGTAGCAAGGGCCAATCAAGGCCCATCAGCACGAGGCCATATCATGAACAGGTTAACCATCGTAACGGTTGCATTGTTGGGCTGGCTGTTTGCTGCGCCCGCTTTCAGTGCCGATTTGTCCTCTCCTCCAGGTATCGCCGCACCCCTCGAAGCGTCCGCCGTGCAAAGTACGGATGATCTGATCCGCCTCACCACCTTGCTGACCGCCGTAAACCGTTTCAAACAGGTTTCCATAGGAAACTATGAAAAAGCACTGTTGATGTTTGCAACGGATGATGCGGTCGCCAAATTCAGGCGCTTCAGCCAGGACATCTGGGCCGAAACCCCGCCGGCAATGGGCTGGTCCTATTTCATGAGTTCATCCGTCCATGCGGTCGGGGCTGAAGGACGTCAACAGCCTCTGGTGGCGTTTTACAACCCTTGGAGTGACGTCTTCTTGATCACCGAATGGCGAATGGATGAGGACATCCCGCACCTGGTTGATGCGGAAATGCTGATGGGAGACTGGCTGCGGCCCGGAAAGGAACTCAGCCTTGTGCCAAACTGGCTCAGGACCAACACCTTCAAACCCGCGGCATTGGGTATCAGTGTTGCACAGTCTATTCACGAATTTGAAGAGCGATTCAAGACCACAGGTGCGGCATCCTGGCGCAAACAGCTGCCGGTTCTTGAAAACCAGCAGCTATTGACGGAGGTGAACTACCCAGCGGTCTCGCTGATGCTGCTCAACAACCTGCAAAACATTAATGCATTCAGAACCCTGAAAAAAGAAAATAATCCCCGGATCGCAACGTGCCGTCGTTTGACAGTTGACGTCATTCGAGCCGGAGCCCAGGGACAGATCGAGAGAAGCCGCAAAACCGCGGACGACACATTGCCAGAAACGTGGGACGTGCTTAAAGGCGTGGACACCAAATGGTTCAGGACACTGGAAGCGGTAGCTGTGATTGACGGGAATGACGGTTGCCAGGTGTTCCTGTCGCCGGTATTCGATGTGAACGGGAGCCTAAGCCTGTTTTTTAAAGGCAAGAAAGCCGATCTGCGCCTGAAAAGAATCGATGTCATCGACTATTCCGGGTTCTACCAGGGGATGAAAGGCAAAGGTGAAGCACCCCGCAAGGAGCTCTCACTATGAAAACGCTGCCGCTTGCTTTGGCCTTGCGAAGCACTTTTCTGCTCTCCCTGGTACTCGCTTCAATTCTGCCGGCTACGAGCTGGGCTGCCCCCACGAATCCGGTCGTGAACACGTTTGTCGACACGGTAAATGGCGATGACGCCAGCAACCTTTTCAATTCAGGCGACGCGATTGCCGAATCTGTCGCTACGCTGCAAAACCAACAGGTCCGCCAACAGATCGGAGAGGTATTTTATGGGTCGGCAGTCCCTTATGCACGGAGAAGCCGAGAGGTATTCAAACGATTCGATACTGGCCTGAAAGGCGCGGGCAGCGCGCTGGAAAGAGTCGGCAAGGGCGACGCCCTGACCCAGAAAACTTTTCAGTCGCTCAGTGGATTCAACAAGACCTTCGGGACCGGCGCAGCCTTTGACAAGGCATCCAACGTGGCGGCCGGGGCGGGCGCCCTCTACGGGGGGGATGGGGTTGGCGTCGCCCAGGCCGGTGCGAATTCCGCCTTGTCCGGTTATTCGGCCGCCGCAGGCGCGGCGGGCGGAAAATACCTGGGTGCGGGCGTCGGAATGGTATTGGGAGGCCCCCCCGGCGCGGCCCTGGGCGGCGTAGTCGGCGGTGTCAGCGGGGCAATCATCGGGTCATACGGATATGAGTCAAAGGTCAAGCCCATCCTTGATAAAACGATGGACGCCGTGTCGAGGGACCTACAGCGCAGGGAAGAAGCGGCCAACAAAATCGCTCGCAGAATAAAGACAGACAGCGCCCTCCTCGAAAAGAGTGGTACGCCCTGGGTTATCCCGTTTGAACAGAACCCGCGATCTCCCTATCCGATCATTGTCAGAGAACTCTCGGCCAGCCAAGCCGAAGCCATGCATCAAAGCGCCGAGCAAATTCGTGCTCAACAGATGGTAGACCGGGCACAAAAAAACACCGCTGATAACATCGGGGCGCGGGTTGACTTGCTGAAAACACTGCGGAGCAAAACCGACGATCCCGAAGCAAAAGAAAAACTGGCACGCGAAATCGCATTGCTGGAGCAGCGGCTGCAGAACTTACCGCTTGCGGATGTGAACAAGAGGGTCGACGCACTGAATGCGATGCGCGACAAAACCACCGACGCCGATGCCAGACAAAAAATAGACCGCGAACTTGCGTTTTTGAATCAGCGTGACCGCAAAACGGCTGATGCCTCGATAAAGTCCTTAGAACCGACGGCCGTCACCACCAAAACGCCACCTCCCCCATGCAGCGGAAAGGACGAAGAACGCAACAGTGCAGGCGTTTGCGTGTGCCGCGCCGGCACCGAGGCCGTTGGCGGGATTTGCAGGCCGTATTGCGCTGCCAACATGACCCGCGACGGTGCCGGCGCTTGTGTCTGCGCGAGCGGCTACGAGCCGTTGGCCGGTGCCTGCGTACTCAAATGTCAGCCCAATGAGGAGCGCATCGGCAGCGTATGCTTGACGCGTTGCGGCGCTAACGAGGAACGCAGCGCGCAGAATATCTGCATATGCATATCCGGCTTCGTCCCGACGCCCAAAGGCTGTGCGCAGGCCTGCGGCCCCAACGAAACCCGCGACGAAGCCGGAAAATGCGTTTGCAGCGCCGGCTTTGAGAAGGTGAGCGGGGAGTGTGTGCCATTCTGCGCGCAAGGGGAGATGCGCACGGAAGACGGTCGCTGCGTGAAAGGGTATACCTGCGGCACGGACAGCGATTGCCCGGCCGGTTTCTCGTGCAGCCCCACCGGCGTGTGCGTGGACAACCGGCCCAGCGGCGATGCGGCCGTGCGCATGCGCACCGAGGTCAACCAGGACCAGCGCAGTCAGACTGGCCGTTCGCAACTGCCATTGTATGGACAGACCACAACCACCAGGCCCGAGCGCTTCGGACTGAGCCAGATGCCGGGCGGCCCGACCCAGGTGCTGACGCCATTGCCGGGCACGACACCGACTTCTCCCCAGCAACCGCAACAAGCGGGGACTACGACCACACCGTCTGATATCGCCTGTGGGGCGGGTGGCCAGTGCCCATCCGGCTACACGTGCAATTCGCGGACCGGTGTTTGCGTCAAACAGGCGCAAGCGACCAGCACTGTAACCAATATCCCTACCTGCACCACCGACCGCGACTGCCCTGGCGCGAAGTGCGTGAACAATGTCTGCACTTCGGCGCCCGCGACCCCGGCGCAACCGACCAAATCGACAACGGTTCAGCCTGCGCAGCAGACTCGCCAATGGTACGTGCTGGAGGCAGTGGCTGGTTTTACTGTGTGCGATCTAGGTTCGACGTGTACTGCAGCGCACAAAGTGCCGTGTACCTTGACCTATTGGGCAGCGTATGGACTCATGCAAAGCGAACTGCAGGCGGCACTCCAGGGAATCGGGAAAGATCTGATGGGTCTTGTCGGCGGCTATGAAAACGCGCGCCTGGTCTCTACGCGTGTGTATCAAGGACCTTCAACGACACAACTCAAGACGCCAGTTTCAGGGCCGCCATCCAAGCTTGACTGTGGGAGAAAGTAAGATCTACCGAAGGAAGGGTGAACCATGTTCCATACTCGAAACTTGTTGGCCGACCTGACAATTCCCCGAAAAACCTTGCAGCTTTTCCTGGCATTCCTGCTGTGTACGCTGACGTTTTCTGCCACAGCGGAATTGGGCCTGCGGGTGCGCGATACGCCCAACGCTGCCGGCGTCGAAGTGACGCAGGTCACGCCGGGCAGCCTCGCCGCCGAGGCGGGGCTCAAGGCGGGCGACATCATCCTGCAGGTGGAAAAAAACGCGGTCGCAAGTGCCGAGCAGTTCGCCCAGCGGGTGAGAAGTTTCCCTGCAGGCGCGCCATTCTCCATCCGCATCTCGCGCGAAGGCTGGGAGCGCGACCTGCTGCTGAAACCGGCGGCTGCCGCGGCGCCGACACTGAAGAAGTTCGGATTGCGGCTCAG
>JBDKRR010000164.1:0-2779 GCA_039683315.1 Sulfuricella sp. | reverse complement strand
ACTACTCAACAGAATGCCTCGGCCTCGGAAGAACTCGCGGCCACAGCCGAGGAAATGAGCGGCCAGGCCGAGCAATTGCAGCAACTGATGGGCTTTTTCAAAGTGGACGCCGATGCGCTCGGCGTTGCCGCACCGGCGAGGAAGAAAGGCGAAGCACGCGAGAAGCCGGGCATCGCCCACTTCGCGGCAAAAACCGTGAAGAAGGCCGCCAACGTGCTGGGATCGTCCCAGGGCGAACCCGAATTTGTCCACTTCTAAGGAGAACCGGCATGGGCGCATTAGTCAAAGCCGATTTGAAAACTGTCGCAACCTCCGGGCTGGACCAGCACCAGTACCTGACCTTCATGCTGGGGGGGGAGGTGTTCGCCATCGGCATATTGAGTATCAAGGAGATCATTGAATACGGACAACTCACCGTCGTGCCGATGATGCCCGGCTTTGTGCGTGGGGTCATCAATCTGCGCGGCGCGGTGGTGCCGGTGGTGGACCTGTCCTCCCGCTTCGGCAGGGTGTCCACCGAAGTGACGCGGCGCAGTTGCATCGTCATTGTCGAGATCGAGACTGCAGAAGGCAAGCAGGACGTCGGGGTGGTGGTGGATGCGGTGAACGAGGTGTTGGAGATTCCTGCCGAGGAAATCGAGCCGCCACCTTCCTTCGGTGCCCGGATTCGCGCGGACTTCATTAGTGGAATGGGAAAGGTGAGCGGACATTTTGTAATCATCCTCAGCGTTAACCGCGTGTTGTCTGTGGATGAAATGTCCCAGTTGAGCCAGGCCGACTGGGTGCGGCACGAATCGCTCAGCCAGGAAATACAGGCTGCGGCCTGAATAATCGGAAAGGGACAACATGAACATCAAAACGGCTAGGACCGACCATGCGTATTTGCTGCTTAACGCGCAACTGGAAATGCTGATCCACGAAGATACGCTGCTAACGAAAATAGTCGGTGCGACGCTCATGTTTCTCTCCGGTCTGGAAGGTGCCGTCCTGCCGCCCAGGGCGGCGGGGGCGGCCGACTTACTGGCGCAACTGATCACGGAAGTCCCGGAAAACACCATTTATGAGGCGCGTCAATTGGCTGACTCAGTGCGATAAGCCCCGGTTTTGCCGAGGGTAATTTAACTCTTGAATAGGAGAACGAAATGCGTATTCTCGTAGCGGAAAAAGATCGCAACGGCAGAAGATTGCTCGATCAGATCCTGAAAATGGAGGGGCATGAGGTGTTTACAGCCGATGACGGCGAACATGCAATGAACATCATGATGCAGTTCCGGCCGGATATGGTGTTGATGAATATATTTGATTCGCTTCAAGTGGCGGGCCTGCCAGCCAGGCAGACCACCTCTCCCGACTTTGGCGGAATGGCGCCGGTGGTATTCATGACGCCGGGAGGCGCGGGAAATTTCCTCTCCGGGTTCATGGGGGAAGAAAATGCAACAAATAACATTTTCGACCAGTTGCCGGCACATAGCAAAATCGGCGCAATCGAATATATCCAGCACTTGTGCGGTGCCATGAGCCGCTGCCACAAACTTTTTGTTCAGGAAAAAAACCTCACGCAACGTCCGCATCGCATGAACCAAGCGGCCGATTCTCTACCCCCATGCAATGCGCTCCAGCATGCATGAAACCGCAGTCAGGGATTACGCCATGAACGAGGCTACCTTAACCGACAAGGAGTTCGGACGGTTTCGATATCTCATCCGAGAAATCGCAGGCATCAATCTGACCCAGGCCAAGAAAGCCATGGTTTGCGGTCGACTGGCCAAGCGTCTGAAGCAAAGGCGGTTAGCCAGCTACGACGATTACATCCGGTTTTTGTCCAGTGACGCCGGCAAGGATGAAATTCAGGTGGCGGTGGACCTGATTACTACCAACGAAACCTATTTCTTCCGCGAGCCCAAGCACTTCGAATATCTGCGCAATAAGGTCCTTGCATCCTGGTCGCCGGGCAGGCCGTTCCGTGTCTGGAGCGCGGCCTGTTCCAGCGGGGAAGAACCATACAGCATCGCCATGCTGCTGTCCGAGTGCCTGGGCCATTCGCCGTGGGAAGTCGTCGCCTCCGACCTTAGTACGCGGATACTGGAAAGGGCCGCCAATGGCCACTATGCCATGGAGCGCGCAGCCAATATACCGCGGGAATTTCTGCAAGGTTGCTGCCTCAAGGGAGTCGGCTCCCAGGAGGGAACCTTCATCATCTCTCCCGAACTGAAGAGTCATATCACCTTTCTGCAGGTCAACCTCAACCAGACATTGCCGGACCTCAAGGAATTCGACCTGATATTTTTGCGTAATGTCATGATTTATTTCGATATCGATGTCAAGCGCGCAGTGGTTGGCCGCATGTTGCCGTTGCTGAAGTCCGGAGGGCACTTTATCGTCGGCCATTCGGAGAGTCTCAACGGCGTGACGGACGAATTGAACGTGGTTCAACCCTCCATCTACAGGAAACCTTAGCATGATGGATGCTTATTCCGGAACGAAATATATTTATCTGCATCCGGGTGATTTTTACTTCGGTGACTGCCATACCCGGATGCGGACCTTGCTTGGTTCATGCGTATCAATTATGGCTTGGCATCCAGAATTGAAAATCGGCGGTATGTGCCACTATGTTCTGCCTTCGCGGTGTGGTGCGGGCCACGTGCGACCGGATGGGCGCTATGCAGAGGAGGCGGTCACGCTGCTGCTGAACGCGATCGCTGCCGCCGACACCCGCCCATCGCAATATCGGGTTCGCTTGGCGGGCGGGGGGAGCATGTTTCGTAGTACATGCCCG
>JBDKRR010000163.1:0-4624 GCA_039683315.1 Sulfuricella sp. | reverse complement strand
GGTTTCCCGCATCATACACCATCAAGGCTTTTGATTTGATGGCTCACTTATTTAGGTTATCCGCCGCCCCGATCACCACGGCGGGCGAAATGTTCTGGCATCGCCAGTTGATTGGCTACAGCGTTTCTCCCGTCGTTTCCGCCGCAATGTCCTGTTGCTCTTCCTCCGCATCCACTCCGTCGCGCGTCAATCCGCCGCGCACCAGATTAGCGTAGAACGTCTCGAAGCTCATCTTGCCGGACTGCACCGCAGTGATTAATTCGCGCAACATAGCGGGGTCCATTTTCGGATCGACGAATTCTGAATTGAGTTTTACGGTCACATCATCAGGATTCGCTCCGGCCCATAACGCAAGCCAGCGAAGCGCGATCTGACAGCCTGACCCCGTGGCACTCGCAATGGATTGGATTGTCGCCTGCTCACCGGTCTGCCTTAATCGCACGGTCTCGGCGGCCTCGGAGTCTTTTTTCTGCTCCTCGAGGAGCCTGGCGCCGAGTACCGCCATGAGCCTTTGTTTTTGCGCCAGGCGGTTTTCGAGCTGGGAAAAGTTTGCCGCATCCCCGCCCAGGACTTGAGCGGTTGCGCCCTCGGGAAGATTCCAGATTACATGGGCCCCCACTTCCTGAACCGCGCCCGCCTCGACATTCGCGCCCGCCGTCCAGAACATCGGGAATGCGATCATGTAGGTCGCATATTCCAGGTCGGCGCTCGTCTTGTAGTGGCTCAGATTCACGCTCACCAGGTCGAGCAGCGGCGGATCTTCCACTTCCACGCCCACGCCCGATGGAGCGATGAAAACAAACGGGATGAATTCGAGCGGCGATCCGTTGCTGTAGGATGGGTAGATGTCTTTTTCCAGCACGAAAACGGTTTCGGTTTTGCCCGGGCCCGATTCGTCCGTTGTCTGCGCGTACAGCCTCATGCGATAGCGCGGGGTTGCGAGCGGCTTCCCATTCTCATCCGCAAATTCCAGAGTCAGGACGCGGTATTTCTCAACAGTGCCAACCTCGAATTCATCCGATTCGTCCTGCTCGGTGACGGTTTCATGCAGCACTACCATCGTTAAAACCTGATCGCCGCCGATATTCTGCGTGCGCCAGTTTACGATGTCCTCGGCCTTGTGCGGCACGAGGTATGGACGCCTTCCGGATGCAACAGAATCATCTTGGACATCGACGAGGATCCCGGACCTACCAACGGAAAGGTTTTCCTTCAGCTGATCGCGGCAGAATTGATTGAACGGCACTGAGCCCAGCGTGATGTCATCGAGATACGGTTCAATCGCGCCAGGAACGCTCACCTCGGGCTCTTTGCGGAAAACCATACCAACATAGCCATCCCGCGTTCTTCGTGTAGCGTTGAAGAATAGGGCGAAGTCAAGATAGCTTTGGTAGCTCTTGGCATCCATCTTCGGGGGCTTTGGAAGGTAGGTCTGCCCGGCGGCCTTCACCGCGTCTTCCCCGGCAATGACATCGCGGCATCGCTGCCACTTTACTTCCATTGCATCGTAATCAGGATGAGTTGTATCAACTGGCATGGTTATACCGCCCTTACGTTGCCTTGAGAGAAGCCGCCTTTGCCCATCATAAGTTCCGTTCCCGCCCACACCAGGGCGTCCATTCTGTTGGGGCTTTTATCGCCAGGAGTCCAAAGGCACATTTCATCCTCGAGCTTCATGAAGTTTCCGACGTGATGCCCGCGCCCTTTTTCGTAGATTGCCGAAATAGGTTCTGCTCTGACCGCCTTGCCGCGCGTAGCTGAAACCATTTTCACATTCACGCGCTTGTCGATGCTCTTGATGGTGTATTCCACCATTTCGCCGCCGTAGTTTTTCTCAGCGACCATGCAATCGGCCTTCAGATCCCAATAGCAAGCAATTGCGGCTGTCGCCCATTGTTCCGGTCTGCCGTGCATGCTGCGATCCGCCAAAACGTCAAAATCTTCTTTTATCTTCCCGGCGCCGATTATTCCGCACTCATCGCCATCGGCGGTTCCAGTTGGATCTACGCCGACAACCACGCGCCCATAATCCCGCGCTTCTCGAATCCGGTATTTATCAAGCGTCAATCGCTGCCACAATGCGCCTGGCGCCTCGTCGATATCCTCAGCGTCGATCTCCATGCGCTTGGCCAGCGCCGTCATGTCGCCGGATATTTCGTCGAGTGCTTCCCGCGATAGGTGTGGGTTGGCATGGCTTGAAAAGTGAAAAGTCTGCCAGCGCCCGGTAGTGTCGGCTTTTGCCTTTTTGAATAGCTTGGCCGCGTGCTGTGGATCGTCGGCCTTGCTCGCGCTCCGGCTGTGCAGGCTCGGCGGGGTGTAAATGAAAGTTGCATCCCCGTTGTTGTCGAGCAGCATCGGAGCCCCGACCACGCCCCACGCGTCTTCGTTCATCAGCTGGAACTCGTCCAAGATGAGATCGTCGGCGTAATCACCGCGCAGGGTATCGGCATTCCAGGCTGTCTTTGCCCGGATGCGCTGTTCTGTTCCGGCAACTTCGATCAGGTGCTTTGTTTCGTTCTTGCGAAAGACGCCTGATTTGATCGGCTCGATCAGTGCGCTTGTGATCTCAGTCCAGAACCGGTCGAGCTGGTCTTGGGTTGGGGCTGCGTAAAGCACGCGCCTGTTTGCCAGGAAGCGCTGCACGGCATAGATGCTGATTCCTACGGTCTTACCACCACGTCTGCCGGCGCGGATAACCTTTCGTTTCGCCCGGCTGTCTATAAAAGCGGCTTGGTGTGGATGCGGCCTTTTAAGATTAACAACATAATCAGGCATGATCGCCAGAAGGTAATTCGTCTGCGTACTTCACAGTGATGGTTACGGGGCCGGTCATTTCCATCTTTTGCGCGGCATCCAATCCCAGCAACTTGCATCTACGCTCGTGCCACGCCCTGGCATCTGCCGCCGCCTCATTCATTGATCTAAGCAGCTGCGGATTGCCGACAACCTTTTCTTCCTTTATCGTGACTTCAGGATTTAAAATCGTGGTTTCTTTGGTCTGCACGTCGATCGATGGCCTGCCGGTCTTCGTGATCACCTTTACCGTGCCTATTGATTTCTTCCACGCCTTTTCAGCCCACTCATAGCGCTCCGCGGCTTTCGCTTCCCAATAGAACGTCTTCTGGATCTCGCGCGCCAGGTACTGCCCGATTTTGTCTTGATTTGAGTTTATCCACCCGGTGATGCTTTTGCGGATGTGGGCGCTTACGTTCTGCTGCGTGCAATTGAGCTGCTTGGCTATTTCGTACTGGCTCAGGCCCGGGCGAGTTTCATCGCCGAGGAACATATCCCAGATTTTGGCTCTGAGCGCTGCGCTCTCGGCCCTGTTTCGAGTGGATTGAAACATTGATTCCTAAATATTCCGAGTCGAATTTATCGCACGATTGGAAGTGATCACGAAACGGCTCGTATATCTTGCGATTGCAATACGGGCATCGCCCCACCGGTCCTCTGCGCCTTAATTTCATCAAAAGTGCGGCCATCGCCTTCGAGAGTTGCATGCTTCCCCGTGAAATCCTGCCAGCGTTCAACTATGACGTCGCAGTAGATTGGAACAATTTCCATTCCAAGGCAGATGCGTCCAATAGACTCGGCGGCGATCAACGTGGTCCCGCTTCCGAGGAATGGGTCGTAAACACACTGGCCGGGATTGGTGTGGTTGACAATTGGTCGACGCATACACTCGATGGGCTTCTGGGTGCCGTGGCCGGTTTTAACTTCAGTGTGATCGCTACCGGCTGGATTTAGACTCTTGATTTCCCATATCGTTGTCTGTTTGCGATCTCCGGTCCAATTTGTTTTTCTTCCCCTGCGGGTCATATACCAGCACGGCTCATGCTGCCAGTGATATCCTGTGCGCATCAGCGTAAAGTGCTGCTTCGCCCATATAATTTGCGATCTGCGTTCAAAGCCGCAATCTTCCAACGATTTCAAAACCTCTGCAGTTTTTAGGCTTGCGTGCCAGATATAAGCAACGTCACCCTGAAATAAAGAGAAAGCTTCCGACCAATCGGCGCGATCATCATTCGACACCTTCCCGCGCATCTTTGTCTTGCCGTCACCAAACTTGCCTCCGGCTTCGTCTCGCCAGGTTGGATCATACTCAACCCCATACGGCGGATCCGTCACCATCAATCCCGGCGTCACTCCTCCCATGAGCCGATCTACATGCTGTGGATTTGTGCTATCCCCGCACAACAGACGATGCTTACCCATAACCCACAGATCGCCAGAAAACGTCGCTGGCTCTTTGGGTGGGTCTGGCACGGCGTCGGGATCGGTAAGTCCTGCGCTCGCCTCGACCTTGGCAAACAGCGCCTCAAGTTCCTCCGCGCTGAATCCAGTCAGGTCTGTGTTAAAATCCAATTCTTTTAACTCGCCCAATTCCAAAGCCAGGAGCTTTTCATCCCACCCGGCATTCAGCGCCAGCTTGTTGTCAGTAATAACATAGGCTCGCTTCTGTGCCTCAGACAGCCCGGAAAGTTCGATGCAGGGTACTTCGGTAAGCCCAAGCCGTTTTGCAGCCTCCACGCGGGCGTGTCCGGCGATAATGCCTTGTTTTTCATCAATCAATACCGGGTTTGTCCAACCGAATTCGCGCAAGGAGGAAATTATCTGGTCAATT
>JBDKRR010000162.1:0-18732 GCA_039683315.1 Sulfuricella sp. | reverse complement strand
GCCGTCAGCGGCACGCCCAGCGCGCCGAGGGGGCCGGAAAGCTGGTTCGGCAACTCGCGGAAGAACACATAACTGGCATTGACGTCGAGCAACTCGGTCAGCTTGCCCGGATTGCGCTTGGCCCAGTCCTTGATGCCCTGCATGGACGCCTTGTCGAGCGACAGTTCGCCACGTTCCACCAGCGCCTTGCCGATGGATTTATAGGGATAGCCGTTCTGGTCGGCATAACCGATGCGCACCATTTCCCCGCCCGGCAGCCTGATCTTGCCGGAGCCCTGAATCTGCAGGAAGAACAGGTCAACCGCATCATCCACCCAGAACAATTCCCTGCCTTTCAAGGGCGCCACACCATTGTCGATTTCCGCCCGGCTGTAGTAGGGCACCACGCGGTTACCCTGCAGGCGGCCGCGCAGCCGCATCCCCTTCAATTCAGGGTAAACGGAGGCTAGATCGATCACCAGCAAATCGGCAGGCGCGGCATAGAGGGGGTAGCGAAAATGGCTGGTACGCGTGCGGCTGCCATTCAGCAGAGGCTCGTAATAACCGGTAATCAGCCCGTTGCTGCTGTTATCGGGATTGGTCACCTGGTAGGGGATGAAATTCTCTTCGAAGAAACGGCGTAAGGATTCGGGCTGCGCAGCTTGCGCCGGCGCCAGGTCGCAAACCGTCTTCCAGGCCGGCTGAAGTTTCAGTGCGCCACAACTCTGCAGGAACGCCCCCCAGGCCTGCGCAGGATCATCTTCGCTCCAGCCCGAAACGGCATCCCACGCTGCCGCCTGCAGAGGCGGTGCCACGACCGTGACCGTCGGAGGAGGAACGACACCCACCACGCTGGGTGGTGGCAACGAGGCGCAGGCGGAAAAAAGTGACAGTAGAAGGACGGGGACTAAACGCAGGATTTTCATATTTCTAAGGTACAAGTAAAGCCGTTGCGGCTTTTCGATGATCGGTTAATGCAATACCCGCGGTATTGCGAGGGAAAACTCTGCAACCGGGGCTTCGAAATGGGTGCCGTCCTCGGCCACCATCTGGTAGCTGCCGCGCATGGTACCCACTGGCGTTGCCAGGGATGTGCCGCTGGTGTATTCGAAACGCTCTCCCGGTCGCAACAGCGGCTGTTCCCCTACCACGCCGAGACCGCGCACCTCCTGCACCTGATTTGTCGCATCGGTGATGACCCAGTGCCGGCTGACCAGTTGCGCCGCCTCGGTTCCGGTGTTGCTGATGGAAATGGTATAGGCGAAAACGTAACGCCCACTGCTCTCATCCGACTGGTCGGGAAGATAGATGGCCTCTGTGTCGACCTGGATTTCGTATTTTTTGCTGTCTGCCATAGTGCCTCATTGCACACGAATTTGTCTGATCAGGCAAGAGAATCATTGGAGTAATCCATCTGCGCTTCAATTTCCACGAACGCTGGGGTAGAATCCACCACTGATTTGGGCCGATAGCTCAGCTGGGAGAGCGCCGCGTTCGCAATGCGGAGGTCGTGAGTTCGATCCTCATTCGGTCCACCATTTCTTTGCCCGTACTTCTACCCATAAATCTTCTCCAGCATCTTGTAAGCCAGCACAAACGCCAGACCCGCAAGGATCGCGACAAGGCCCACAAAACCAAGGATTTTCCCCAAGCCGGCTTTGCTTTTCTGCCCCAGGGCGGCATGCGCATCTCCGGCCAGGCTGAAGACGTTTTTCGCCGCTTCCGAAGCTCCGGCAAGATTGTTGGCATAACTCAGCGAAATCGGTAGTTTCCCCGCACCGCTGATACGTTCCATTTCTTCCGGCGTAAGGAAGATATTGATGTTCGCCTGGCGAGCAATCGCCTGGAGAGCGCAGACCGGATCTTCCGCCTTCAGGACAATCGCTCCTGCCCGTTCGCTCACTTTGGCATTTCCCTTTGTTTGCAACTTGAGCACGTCCACATTGCCCTGCGCCATCAAGGCCTCCATCAATGGTTACTGCAAAGCTCTATTATGACGTTACCCAGACAGTACGTGCTTCATCCTTGCTTGAACAAGTTTTTGAACTCTCGCGGCTGCGAGCGCCAATATTGTTTCGGCGCATCCACCTGTGCGCCAAGTTTCGCTGCTGCATGCCATGGCCAACGCGGGTCATACAGCATTCCCCGTGCCAGCGCCACCATGTCAGCCTGTCCTGATGAGACGATCGTCTCGGCTTGGTCCGCCTCGGTGATCAGGCCTACGGCAATCGTAACCAAGCCGCTTTCGCGCCGGATTCTTTCGGCGAAAGGAACCTGATAACCCGGCTCGACTGGGATCTGCTGCAAGGGCGACAGCCCGCCGCTCGAGACATCGATGAAAGCACACCCCCGGCGCTGCAGTTCCTTGGCAAAAACGACGCTCTGCTCGATGTCCCACCCGCCGGCCACCCAGTCTGTTGCAGAAATCCTGACGCCGATCGGCTTGTCGGGCAAGGCGTTGCGCATGGCGTCAAAGACTTCAAGCGGGAAGCGCATCCGGTTCTCCAGGGAGCCGCCGTACTGGTCATTGCGGACATTCGACAAGGGCGACAGGAATTGATGCAAGAGATAGCCGTGCGCCGCGTGGAGTTCAATCACATCCACACCCAGCCGTTGCGCGCGCTGCGCAGCTGACACAAAGTCATTTCGGATTCGCTTAAGCGCTTCTTCATCCAAGGCTAGCGGATGAGGGTCGCCTTCGGTATATGGCAAGGCAGATGGTGCCATGGTCTGCCAACCGCCGCTCTCCGGCATGAGGGGCTGGCCGCCTTCCCACGGGACCCGCGTCGAAGCCTTGCGCCCGGCGTGCGCCAACTGGATGGCGATGGGCATCGTCGAATAGTGCCGAATCGATTGAATGACACGTGCAAGCGCCGTTTCAGCTTTGTCTGACCACAAACCGAGATCGCTCGGCGAAATGCGCCCTTCCGGCGCGACTGCCGTTGCTTCGATGAACAGCAGGGCTGCGCCAGACAAAGCCAGCTGGCCAAGGTGGATCAAATGCCAGTCGGTCGCCTGGCCATGTTCGGCCGAGTACTGGCACATGGGCGAGATGACGATGCGGTTGCTCAAGGCCAGGTTGCCTAGAGCGATTGGGGAAAAAAGTTTGCTCACCATGATCATTTCCAATGCAATCAATCCCAGGTGCGACCCTGTTTATGAATTGCGCCTAGCCTGCCCCGGCGCAAAAATTTTTAGACAGCCCGAATATTGAAAACTCCCCGCCCTCAGAGCTTTTAGCGCGGAAATTCAGCATTTTTCACCGCACAACCTTGCGGTTGATAATCATTATCATGTACGATGAGAACCATTATCAATTGATGGAATTTTCGAGTCCCCATAAGGAGCTGTTGTGAACACCATTCAAAGCGTTTTTCTTTCTTGTCGCAAAGTCGCTGTCCTTGCCATGGGGACAGCGGCGATTATTTGCTCTTCAACCGCCATGGCAGCGGAAGCGGCGCACGTCCTGATCATTCAGGACCATCGCTTTCAGCCGGCGGAACTCGTGGTGCCGGCAGGTACCAAGATAAAACTATCGGTCGAAAATCGGGACCTCACCCCAGAGGAATTCGAGAGCCACGATCTCAACCGGGAGAAAGTGATTGCCGGCAAGTCGACCGCCACAATTTTCGTCGGGCCGCTTGCGCCGGGACGTTACCGCTTTTACGGCGAATTCAACGAAAAAACCGCTCTAGGCGTAATCGTCGCACAGTAAAGACGAGTCAAGGAGAACCGAAATGTTTGCCACCGCTGTCATCGTATTTAGAGAAGTGCTCGAAGCCGCCATCATTATCGGCATTATCGCCGCCGCGACAAGATCGGTGGCGGGCCGCAGCCGCTGGCTGATCGCCGGGCTCGCGGCGGGCCTGGCCGGCTCCGCACTGGTAGCCGCGTCGACGGACGCCATCGCGTCGATGGCGAGCGGCATCGGACAGGAACTGTTCAATGCCATCGTGCTGGGTGTCGCAGTTCTGATGCTGGCGTGGCACAACATCTGGATGTCCTCGCACGGCGCTACTTTGGCAAAATCAGCCAAAAGTGTCGGCAATGCCATACGCGATGGCCAGCAGGAATGCTCGATTCTACTGGTCGTCGTCGGCTTGGCGGTGTTGCGCGAAGGCTCCGAGACGGTGCTTTTCCTTTATGGCATCTCCACTTCGGATGGCTCGGGGACGTCATCGATGTTGCTTGGCGGTCTGGCTGGCATCATCGGGGGCGTCACCGCCGGCTATGCCATCTACGCCGGCCTGCTGCGCATACCGATGCGCTGGTTTTTCGCTGCAACCGGCATGCTGGTATTACTCCTGGCCGCCGGAATGGCCGCTCAGGCAGCGCGTTTTCTCATCCAGGCCGACATCCTGCCCAGCCTTGCCGCCCCGCTATGGGACACTTCGGCGGCGCTGCCCGAGCGTTCCATCGCCGGCATGCTACTGCACAGTCTGGTCGGGTACGACCCGCGGCCAGCCGGCATGCAATTGATATTTTATGTTTTCACCCTGGCCGCCATTGCCTTTGGCATGAAGTGGGTCAGCCAGTCACACCGTACACACCACCACAAAGGAACTGCTTGATGAAAAGGATCTTCGCATCGGTGCTTTGCGCGGGCATGCTCTTTTCAGGCGCGGTATTCGCCGGAGTCGCGGATTACGTCTACACCCCCACCGTCGAACAGGGCGAAAAGGAAATCGATTTCAAGTTCGGCTCGTCGCCATCCGGCGATGCCAGCCGGGTTGCCAGCCTCGGGGTCGGCTATGGGGCAACCGACTACTGGTTTACCGAGGTGTACCTGAAAACGGAGCACGAAGGTTCGGCGCCGCGGCTGAATATCCTGGAGTGGGAAAACAAGTTCCAGCTTACCGAAAGCGGGAAATACCCGGTGGACGTCGGCTTGATCACCGAATTCGAATTCCCGGTCAATCAGGATGGAGCCGCGAACGAGTTCAAGTTCGGACCATTGTTCCAGACCGAATTCAACAAGCTGCAACTGAACGGCAACCTGCTGTTCGAACGAAAATTCGGCGGCGACAGCGACCCCGACGATGCACCGAACACCACAGTTTTCCAGTACCAGTGGCAAGCGAAATATCGCTGGAAGCAGGAGTTCGAGTTCGGCTTGCAAGGATTGGGCGAGATGGGCGAATGGAATCACTGGTCGTCGCACGACGCGCAACAACACAAAATCGGGCCCGCCATTTTCGGTAAAATTTCTCTCGGTGGAAAGCAGGCGATTCGCTATAACGCGGCATGGCTGATTGGCACAACCAGCGCAACGCCGGACAATACCTTCCGGATGCAGCTGGAATACGAATTCAGGTAAGCACCGGAACGGGGGTCCAACAAACATGTCAGAGCCGTTCACGCCACAGGACATCATCGAATTCTGGTATTCCGAAAGGATGCGGCAGCGCTGGTTTTCTTCCACGCCGGAACTGGACGCCGAAATCCGCTCGAAGTACGAGAATCTTTGGCGTCAAGCCGGCAAGGGCGAGCTTGACGACTGGAAAAAATCGCCGGAAGGCTGCCTGGCTCTGGCCGTAATACTCGACCAGTTCCCGCTCAACATGTTTCGCGGAGAAGCGAAAAGTTTCAGCACCGAGCAACAAGCCGTGGCTTGCAGCAAATATTGCATCGCACAAGACTACGACAGGAAAATCCCCCAGGACAAAGTCGCCTTCCTCTATATGCCGTTAATGCACAGTGAGAACCTGGCTGACCAGGATCTCTCGGTACAACTCTTTGAGCGCGCGAATCTGGCTCATAACCTGCATTTCGCCAGACACCACAGGGAACTGATCCGGAAATTCGGCAGATTCCCTCACCGCAATTCAATTCTCGGCAGGGAAAGCAGCGCGGAAGAAATAGCGTACTTGAATTCGAAGGAAGCTTTCCTGGGATAAGGCTGCGAGTGCTTATGCTTCCCGAATGTCAGCGGCTTGCTTTCCCTTGGGACCCTGAGCAACTTCGAATTGCACTCTCTGACCTTCCTTGAGGGTTTTGAAACCGCCCATCTGTATGGCGGAAAAATGCGCGAACAGATCCGCACTTCCATCGTCGGGAGCAATAAACCCAAAACCTTTTGTATCGTTAAACCATTTCACCACGCCTGTTGCCATGCCATTCTCCAAAATTAACAAACAAGAATTCAGAAATATCTTTACTCGCTGCGGAGCCAGTATTTCTGTGGAAATACGCCCACAGAATAGTGCGGCTCATATGCGATGGCGATAAGGTGAATCATGTATTTTTACCCGGCAAGCAACGAATACACGGGCTACCGATCAAGCCTCCCCGGCTGTCCTGCAACCCGAACAAATTCCGCCCGAATCACATTCGGCGCACACTTAAATTGCTTGTGCCCGAAAGCGATGGGTATACTCGCCTTCATGAAGCAATCTCGACGTGACAAAATGGTTTTTGCGTTCACGCTGGCTACAGCACCAGCAATGCGGCCCGAAGGGCAGAAACAATTTATGGCGCAACTACCCTAAACACAAATATGAAGGCGCTGCCGATTGCTATCCGCCTATTGTTGAGTTACCTGCTGGTGGCCGTACTGCCGCTGGCTGGTTTGGCGGCATTTTACCTGGCTTCGTTCGAAGCCTCGCTGCGCGAGACCGTATTGGCGAACATGTCCACGATTGCGGATAAAAAAGCCCAACAAATCGACAGCTACATGACCGAACGGCTGAAAGACGCCGAAGAATTAAGCGGGCGAGCGCTCGCCTTAGAAGCGGTCAGCGCTTTCGGGCAAGCCTTCCGCGCGGGCGGATTAAAGTCATCCGCCTATCTAGCCGCCGATCACCGGCTACGTGAGCCATTGGCCACCTACAATGAAACCGCCGGTTACTATGACCTGCTCTTGATGGATATCGACGGGAACGTCGTATTTTCGGTGAGGCGCGAAGCGGATCTGGGCGCCAACCTGCACAGCGAAGCCTTTGGCAAAACGCAGTTGGCACAGGGATTCGAACAGGCAATGCGGACGCGCCACAACCAACTCACCCGCTTTGCGCCCTATGCGCCTTCCGCACAACGTCCGGCAGCCTTTCTGGTCGCGCCGATCCAGGAAAACGGCGTTCCGGTCGGGGCGCTGGCATTGCAGGTGGACATGAGCAGGATGGAGCCCGTCGTAGCCGACCGGACCGGACTTGGTCGCAGTGGCGAAACCGTGCTGGCACAGAAAGACGGCAGCGAAATTTTCTACACCGCACCGCTCAGACATATCCCGAACGCCCCTTTCCGCTATCGTGTACCGCTCCCACGGGCGGCCTTGCCCATGCAGGATGCGCTGGCTGGCGGCCGCGCACATGGGGTTATCCGCGACTATGCGGGCATCGAATGCGTGGCGGCCTGGCGCTACCTGCCCGCCCTCGACTGGGGCATGGTGGTAAAAATCGACGCCGAAGAAGCCCTGGCGCCGGCAAGCCACCTGCGCCGCATCACCTATCTCGCATTGGCGATGTTTCTGGCGCTTTCCGGCATGGCCGCCTACTTCATCGGCCGTTCGCTTTCGCGCCCGATCAGGGAGCTCACACGCGTGGTGGACCGCATTGCCCAAGGCGATCTTGCGCAACGCGCCCCGCAAGGCGGAAAAGACGAACTCGGGCGGCTGGCCAACGCTTTCAACCATATGACCGATGCGCTGGCGGATGCCCGCCTTAACCTGGAAACAAGGGTCGAGGCGCGCACCCAGGAACTGGCCGATGCGAACCGCAGCTTGGAAACCGACATCGCGGCCCGCAAGGAGGCCGAGAACGCCATGCGGCTTTACGCCAGCGTGTTCGAGCACAGCGCCGAAGGCATTCTGATCAGCGACAAGGAAAACCGCATCCTGGCGGTAAATCAGACGTTTACCCAGTTGACGGGTTATTCCTTCGACGAAGTGCGCGGGAAAAATCCGCGGATGTTCGCTTCCGGGCAAACGCCACCACAGGTCTATCAGGACATGTGGGCCATGCTGGCCAAGAAAGGCCAATGGCAAGGCGAGATTTGCGATCGCCGCAAGGACGGCAGCATCTACCCGAAATGGATGTCGGTGTCGGTGGTGCGAAGCCTGGAAGGGGAACTGACCCATTACATCGCCAGCTTCTCCGATATCACCGAGCGCAAGGCGGTCGAAGCGCGCATCTCCCACCTCGCCCATCACGACGCGCTGACCGGCCTGCTCAACCGCTTCAGCCTGCAGGGCCGGCTGGAACAGGCGCTGTCCTCGGCGCGGCGCGAGCAACGCCCTCTGGCCGTGATGTTTATCGACATGGACCGCTTCAAGACGATCAATGACACGCTGGGACATGCCGTTGGCGACGAAATGCTGGTGGAAGTGGCGCAGCGCCTGCGCGAGCATGTGCGCGACAGCGATATTGTCGCCCGCCTGGGGGGCGATGAATTCGTGGTTGTTCTGAGCAAGGTGGAAGACGCCACTGCTGCGGCGCGCGTTGCGGACAAGATCCTGCATGCACTGGGTCAGCTTTACCGCATCGGGGAAAACGAATTACGCTCGACCCCCAGCATCGGTCTCGCCTTCTACCCGGACGACGGCGAACTCGCCGAGACGCTGATGAAAAATGCCGACACCGCCATGTACCACGCCAAATCGCAGGGCCGCAACAATGTCCAGTTTTTCACCGCCGAGATGAACCGCGTGGCGGTCGAGCGCCTGCAGCTGGAACACGACTTGCGGCTGGCAGTGGAAGCCGGGCAGTTCGAGCTGCATTACCAGCCGCAGCTGGATAGCGGCAACGGTCGCATCGTGGGGGTCGAGGCGCTGGTGCGCTGGCGTCACCCACGCGATGGCCTGGTATCGCCTGCGAAATTCATACCCATAGCCGAAGAAACCGGCTTGATCGTCCCCTTGGGCGAATGGGTGCTGGACGAAGCCTGCCGCGAACTTCGCACATGGCGCGACCAAGGGCTAACGGATATATCCATGGCGGTGAACCTGTCGGCGCAGCAACTGCACTCGCCGATCCTACTGGAATGCGTTGCGCAAACGCTGGCAAAACATGGCCTGACGGGCGCCGATCTTGAACTCGAAGTCACCGAATCGGTGGCCATGCACAATCCCGAGGCGAGCATCGGCAAGTTGAAGGCGCTGCGCGACATGGGCCTGCGACTCTCGATCGATGATTTCGGCACGGGGTATTCCTCGCTCAGTTATCTCAAGCTGTTGCCGATTCATACCCTGAAGCTCGACCAGTCCTTCGTTCGCGACATCGAGACCGATGACAACGACGTCGCCATCTGCACTGCCACCATTGGCTTAGCGCATGCTCTGGGGCTGACCGTGGTCGCCGAAGGTGTGGAAACCGATGCACAACGTTATTTTCTGACCGTGCATAAATGTGATTTCCTGCAGGGCTTCCTGTTCTGCAAGCCCCTCCCGGCGATGGAGGCGCTTGCATTCATCAAGGAAAGCGCGAAGAAAACGCGCTCTGCCTGAAGAACAGCCAAGCGATTACATACTGCCATCTTCAGCTAAGCGTTGTGCTGATCCAGTGCCCGATTGCCTGGCTCACGATGATGACCGTAGCCGCACCCAGCAAATGCTTGACCACTTCGAGCGATGCCCCGACATTGCGTTCACGCGCCACCAAGTAAGTCAGCGCGGCAAGAAGCGACATTCCCCAAGCAATGACGCCTTCGACGGCGACCGAAACCGGCAATAGTCCGAAGAGCAGGATGAAACTGAGGCAAACCAGCAGGCGCGTGACAAAATTCGTCACGGTACCGGCGAAGACCTCCTTCTTCTCAAGCTGCTCCGATTCCTGAAAAATGTGTATGCTCAACGAGTCGGTCAGGTTGTCGGCAAGCGCGGCGATAAGAAGAGCGCTGACAACCACGGATTTGGTCGCCTCCGCTGCGCCGAGACCGCTGACCAGTGCCATGCTGGTGACGATTGCGGCGGTTCCTCCATAACTGATTCTGCTTGTCTTGAGCATACGCGCGCCCTTTCAGGTCGAGGGCTGGTAAGCAACGATTGCGTTACCGCGCCACATGCAACGCATTAAGAGAAATTCAATCAGGCATCTAGCCGCCTGGGTGCAATTCTGCGTTCAGGCCGTCGATCACCTCGGCCCAGTCTGCGTCTTCAAGAAGCTCCTCGCTCAAGAATGTTGCTTGAGCCGGCGTCCAGAAAGGCGCTTCCGACAGCTGAACACCTGCAGCCAAACGGCGGTGGGTCGCAATGAAATGATCGATGGCCGCCTGATCGGATGGCAGGCCGAGCTGCGCGAACAAATCGCTCATGGTGTGGAATGGTGAATCCATAACCGACCTCGTTTCAGCTCGATGCGCTCAGTAGCACGCTTTTGCCTTGTCCATCATTTTCTGGAGTTGGACCGATGCTTCGTCCGGACTGGCAATGGAAAACCTCGACTCATAGCCACTACCAAGATTTCCCCCGCCGAAGACGATTTTGAATTCGTCGCGCGTAATTTCGACATATTGCACGATAGCAAGGTTTATCCAGCGCTTTTTGCCATTGCTTTCTGCTGGCAGTTCATACAGGCAGAAAGCGGGCACACCGGCTTTCGCCTGTGAGTCCGGGGCGTCCGCTTGCGCCACGACCTTCTCGCTTAGCCCGATTCCCAGGCCAAGAACAAAGGAAAAGAAAGCAATTCTGACAGGACGCAAATCCATCCCCCTTCGCAGAGCAACGCTTTGGACTTACAAAATTAGACTGCAGATGCGGATTTGGTTCCTTTCGCGCACCGAGTCCGGAACGGACGGCGGGAAGGAGAATTCGCCTGAGACAGGAGATAAGACTTTAGCCGGGCCTAACAACAGTTGCGCGGCCGGAAATGCAAGTGGGCGGCCTGTTGACCGCCCACGCATGGAACTGCTTTTACTTGCTCTTGCTGCCGGCCACAGCATCTTTCAGCTTGGCGCCGACCTTGAATTTGACGATCTTTTTGGCCGGGATTTTCAATTCCTTCCCGGTAGCCGGATTGCGGCCAGTACGCGCAGCGCGCTCCTCAACGGCAAAGGTACCGAAGCCGATCATCTGGACATTGTTGCCACTCGACAGCGCGTTCTGGACAACCGCCATGAACGCATCAAACATTTCCCCTGTTTGAGCTTTGGAGTGTTGCGTAATTTTAGCTACAGCATCAATCAGTTCACCTTTGTTCATATTTTTGACTCCACGTTATGGTTGAAAAGTAATGAAAATGCAGAAGATATTTTAATGACACTCAAGCCAAGCTGGCCTCACCTGATGGCTGTTCATAACTTTAAATGATTTTCAACAAAAAAACCTGCGAAGAATCGCTTTATTGCACGTCAATTCAAATTACTGTGGCATTTAAAACACAAGTCTTACACATCCGCTGTGCGTAGCAGAACCTGGTGGCAAGCATAATTTAACCTCGCCCGGCACTCAAGTCACAAAAACCATATCCCGCGTCGCCGAAAGTATCGCCTCAACCGCCGGGTGCTTGATGCGGCGCTCGCTGGAAATGGCGTAATAATGCTCCTGCACGCCGGGCATTTTCCCGACCGACTCGGCGTTGAATTGCTCCGCCACTTCGCGGGTCAGGGCGGCCGGCGCGGGGAAAAGGCCATGCCCGGTACGTCCGAATGTCATCAGCAGCGCACTGTCCTCGAATTCGCCGACAATCTCTGGACGAATGGATTTCGCCTCGAACCACTGCTCCAGCCTGCCGCGCAGCGCGTTGTTGCGCGTCGGCAGAAGCATCGGGGCGCCGTCCAGGCTGGCCGGGAAACCTGGGCGATAGCGCTCGGCCAGTGCCTTGCTGCCGTACATCATGATGTCCCATTCCCCTAGCGAATGGCCGAACACGCGCAGGTTGCTGGCAGGGCCAACAGGCCGGTCGGTCAGCACCACGTCGAGTTTGTGCAAAGCCAGGTCGGCCAGCAGGGATTCGAATTCCCCCTCATAACACACCGGACGTACCGTTACCGGAAGGCGCAGGGCGACATCGAGCAGCCGGTAGGCGACCAGCTTGGGCAATGCATCGGAAATCCCCACAGCCAGCCGGAGCACACCGCCGCTATTGGTATCTTGCATAACTTCCAGCATCTGTTCGCCTAGCAGGAAAATCTGGTCGGCATAGCCCAGCACCTGCCGCCCCGCCTCGGTCAGCACCAGGCCGCGTCCCTGCGGCGCGAACAAGGACTTGCCCAGCGCTTTTTCCAGCACGCCGACCTGTCCGCTGATGGTCTGAACCGCCACGCCCAGGCGTTCCGCAGCGCGCGTCACACTGCCCTCCTTGGCGACCACCCAGAAATAGTGGAGATGTTTGTAATTGAGAGACGGGATATTCATTGTTCGATTATATCGAAGTGACACTCAATATTTAACCGATTTTTCGGGATCGTCACCGGGTTTAGAATGGCGCTTCATTTATTCTCATGGCGCGGCAATCAACATGCACAATCGAAGCCGGCAAGCCGATCAAGTGGTGATCGCATGAAGTCGCAACTCTCCCATTTCTACGGATCTTTCGTGTTTTGCGCGCTGGCCGTGGTTGCCGCCTATTTCGTCGGCGGCATTCAGGGCGCCATCACGGTGGCCTTCCTCACCGTCCTGGAAACCTCGCTCTCTTTCGACAATGCAGTCGTCAACGCCGCCGTGCTCAAAAACTGGGATGCCGTCTGGCGCCGCCGTTTCCTGCTGTGGGGCATCCTGATCGCGGTGTTCGGCATGCGGCTGGTGTTTCCCCTGCTGATTGTCGGCGTAGTCGGCGACATGGGGCCGCTCCAGGCGCTGAACATGGCCATCAATGCCCCGACGGAATATGCCCGGATAATCTCCTCGGCACACCATCAGATCGCCGCTTTCGGCGGCACTTTCCTGATGATGGTATTCCTCAAGTTCTTCGTCGACCGCCATAAAACGGAACACTGGTTGGCCGTCCTGGAAAAACCGTTGACCCGTCTCGGGAAGATGGAAGCGATCGAGGCGGCACTCACCCTGGCCCTGTTGCTGCTCATGGCAAGCCTGCTGGATGCCGGCGTGCGCGGCGAATTTATCGTGGCCGGCGTGTGGGGTGTGGTCACTTACATCCTGGCCAAGGGCCTCGCCGCGCTGGTTGGCGGAGATGAAGGCGCGGGCACCCAGGTAATCCGCCAGGGGGTGGGCGGGTTTCTTTACCTGGAACTGCTGGATGCGAGCTTCTCGTTCGACGGCGTGGTCGGCGCCTTCGCCATGACCACCAACTTGTTCATCATCACCCTGGGCCTGGGCGCCGGCGCCATGTTCGTGCGCAGCTTCACCCTGCTGCTGGTCGAACGCGGCACGCTCAATACCTATCGTTACCTCGAACACGGCGCGTTCTGGGCCATCGGCGCGCTGGCGGTGATCATGCTGGCCGGCGCGAAATACCACATTCCGGAAGCCTTGACCGGCACGCTGGGAGCGGCGCTGATCGCCTTTTCGCTGGGTAGCTCCATCCTTTCCAACCGTAAAGAAGCTTCGAAAGAACCTTGATTCATTTTCCCCCACCCCAACCCTCCCCCGCATGCGGGAGAGGGCTACGTTAATACAGGAGATTTAACATGAAACGCATCATCTTGTTTCTTGCCACCAACCTTGCCGTAATGCTGGTGCTGAGCATTGCCGCCAGCCTGCTCGGGGTCAACAAATACCTCACCGCCAACGGACTGAACCTGGGCATGCTGCTCGGCTTTGCCGCTGTCATGGGCTTCGGCGGCTCTTTCATCTCGCTGCTCATGTCCAAGACCATGGCCAAGTGGAGTACCGGGGCAAAAGTCATAGCCCAGCCGCAAACCCAGGCCGAACACTGGCTGGTCAGCACCGTCGGCCGCCTCGCCAAGAATGCAGGCTTGCCGATGCCCGAAGTAGCCATCTACGAAGGCGAAGCCAACGCCTTCGCCACCGGCGCGAGCCGCAACAATTCACTGGTCGCCGTTTCGACCGGTTTGTTGCAGACGATGAGCGAAAGCGAAGTGGAAGCCGTGCTGGCGCACGAGATCGCCCACATCGCCAACGGCGACATGGTGACGCTGACGCTGATCCAGGGCGTGGTCAATACCTTCGTCATTTTCATCTCGCGCGTGGTCGGCTATTTCGTCGACCAGGCCTTGCGCAAGGACGACGAGGAAAGCAGCGGCCCCGGCATCGGCTACATGATTTCGGTGTTTGTCTGCGACCTGCTGTTCGGCATCCTGGCCAGCATGATCGTGATGTACTTCTCCCGCCAGCGCGAGTTCCGGGCCGATGCGGGCGCCGCAAAACTGCTCGGCAGCCCGCAGCCGATGATCGCGGCACTGCATCGCCTGGGCGGGATCGAGGCTGGAGAATTGCCGCAAAACGTGGCGACAGCCGGCATCGCCGGGCGTCCGGGCTGGATGGCGCTGTTTTCCAGCCATCCGCCCATTGAGGAGCGGATTGCCGCCTTGCGCTAGCAATTCGGAGGTAAATTGTCAGCAGGCCGGGTTGGCTGGATAATGAAGCGCATTGTCTGAGCATAAATCCGGAAAAAAGAGAATTTGTCGTGACCAGCCAGGAGCGTATCCATGCCGAAGAATTGTTTTTCGAAGGCAGTCGCCTACTGGCCGGTGGCGATGCACCAAGCGCAGAAATGTGCTTCCGCGAAGCGGTGCGCATTGCTCCGAATTTTGCGGAGGCGTGTGCCAACCTCGCCCTGATGCTCGACCAGCGAGGAGCGGCGGACCCGGCGGAGTTCTACTATCTGCGCTCCATTGCGCTTGATCCCGAGCGTGCGCAAACCCACGTGAATCTGGGTGCGCTCCTGGCGCAGCGCAAACGCTTCGCGGAGGCCGAAGCCGCGTACATCCAGGCGATCTCCATCGAGCCCGACGCACCTGCTGCCTGGTCCAATCTGGGCGTCCTTTATGCCTGCATGAAACGAGAAGAGGATGCTGAACGCTGCTACCGCACAGCCATGGCCCTGGATGAAGACTATCGGGCTGCCCGCTTCAATCTGAGTTACCTGCTCTTGCGCCAGGCGCGATTCGAAGAAGGCTGGCACTTTCTCGAGGCGCGCGACAGCTATGCAGCACTGGCTGCCCGCCTGGACTGCCCACGCTGGCAAGGCGAAGCGCTTGCCGGCAAGTCCCTGCTCATCGGCTATGAAGCCGGCCATGGCGACATGATCCAGTTTTGCCGCTATGCAACCATGCTGAAGGCGCAAGGCGCCTCTTCCATCGCCATGATTTGCCACCCCGCGCTGAAGCGCTTGTTTGCAACGCTGGACGGTGTGGACACACTTTATTCTCTGGACCAGCCGTTTCCGATGACGGGCTGGGACTTCTGGACACCCGTGCTAAGCATCCCTTACCACTGCAAAACGCGCAGCGACTCCATCCCGGCAGACCTTCCCTATCTGCAAGCTGCCTCGGATCTGATCGCACGGTGGGCAGCGGATATTCCTGCAGGAGGACTGCGCGTCGGATTGGTCTGGAAAGGCAACCCTAATTTCGAAAACGACGAAGACCGCTCGCTTCCGGGACTGGACGTGCTGGCACCATTATCGACTGTGACTGGAGTGCATTTAATAGGTCTGCAAAAAGACTGGAAAAAAGATGAAACCAGTCGGCCGCCTGCAGAATTCTCCCTTCTTCACCTCGGGGACGGGATAACGGACTTTGCCGACACGGCAGCCATCGTCGCGCAGCTTGATCTGGTTATTTGTGTCGACACCGCCCTGGCCCATCTGGCCGGAGCGCTTGGAAAACCGTGCTGGGTGCTATTGCCGGACTACAAGACTGACTGGCGCTGGCTGATCGGACGTTCGGATTCACCCTGGTACCCCGGCATCATGCGTCTCTTTCGCCAACCGGAGATCGGGAACTGGACGGCGGTCATTGCCGAAGTGCGGGCCTCCCTGGAACAACTGGTGCAAGAGCAAAATTGTGGGGCTCCTTGGAAGGCTCGCTGGCGAGATGAAATACCCGCACCTCCTCACTGACGTTTTCGGCCTGCCACGGCGAGGCGCCCACGCGGTTACCTACCCAATTAAGTGCATATTTTCATTCATGTTTATTTTAGACCAACAACACCCAGCCACCCCACTTGGGTAGTCACGACTAAGCATAATACCTGATTGACTTAGTCAACTATTGGGCTATATTTAGACATACAGCAAATGGTCTTTCATCCCCGCGAACCATTGCGGTGTGACCATGAAACCTAAACAACGCGGTGCATTATCCGCGCGCGTTTGACTCATCAAATCGCCCTGCCCCCGACCGGGGACAGGCCGTCAAGGAGACGAAAATGAAAGCTGCTCACATCAACTATGCAGGCATGGAACTGGACTACCGGACGGCAAGCGGGCTCGCCGCCTCTTTTGCCGACAAGGACCCCCTCATCATCGAACCGGTCATGGTCGCCTGGCACGACAAGAAGGCGCACCGGATGTCGCCTGCGATAGAAGGCGGGGACATCAACACACGCTGGCATGACTATGGAGAAAGCCACGGCGGCAAGCTTGAGGTCGACGTCAATGGCGAATTCGATTTCGTTTTTGCCGACTCCAGTGCATATGAACCGTACGGCCCCAGCCCCTACATCAACCTGCACGACAAGCGCGGCAACGAATACCTATGCCAGATCAACGCCCTGCGCGACCCCAAAGACCCCTCCAAGGAGGCCTGCGTACAACTGGACGAATGGACCAGCAAGCTCACTTGAGAGTCGGCTGCGTTTTACGGATATTGACCGGTCGGGTATGGAAGCTCTACCGGTCAATAATCAGCGACAGGGACGCCTCGGCACATTTAATCTGAAGACTTTCCGCAACACTGCTTGAATTTCTTGCCGCTACCGCAGGAACAGGGGTCGTTGCGGCCAAGCTTTGGCGATTCGCGGCGCACTGGCGCGGGGGTGTTGCCCTGGGCCTGCCAGAAACGGTATATATCGTGAATCGTGGCCGGAAACTCCTCTTCCGCTTTGGCTAAGGCTTTCGCTTCCTCTTTGCTGCTCAGCCAGGGCTCCCTGTTTTTCTCGGCGTCTTCCTTGAGCATCCCGCTCAGCAGGAAGAATACTTCCATCTTCTCGCTCAGGTCAGGCGCAAACTCGCCGGCGGCCTCGAACCAGTTCGCCTCGCCGATCTGCGCGCCATAGACGTAGCCTTCGCACCAGGCGGCATAATCCAGTTGCTCCGGGTTGTCCTCGGCCCCGTAAAGAAACAGGTCGAAATCCTCGCCACCGGATAGCGCAGAGGCAATCGCATCGTGGAATTTCATGATCAGGCTGGCGACTTCTTCGGCTTGCGCGGCGGACTCGTACTCGGGTGACTCGCCTAGCGCCAACGGCATCCAGACACTCGGTGGAATGGTTTCCGGCCCGCTCAGGGCGGCGCAGAGAAATCCCTGCAGGATATCCAGCGTCATGGCTTCGTTCTTGAAGGCGTCGGAGGCGAGAAGGTCTTCCAGCCGGTCCATTTCCTGCTCGCTCATGGTCGTGATTTGCATGGTGGGTTCCTTCCTAGTAATGGGGCGGTCGCTCGTTGGTTACGACGCCTTCCGCAGCAGCCTCGGACAGATCCTTGACGTGGTCGATCAGGGAATTGCAGATTGCTTCCAGGCGAGCGATCTTCTTTTGCTGCTCGTAGATAATCTTGTTCAATTCCTGCAACAGGTCTTCCTGAAAGGCGATCCTGGTTTCGATCTCGACTAAACGATCCTCATACATCATCTTTGGCGCCTCAAGGCCTTCGGTCTTTACCGGGCCGTTAAAAACAAAAATCCCCTTGGCAATCTGAATCGATTATCAAGGGGATATATTTGGCGGAGAGAGAGGGATTCGAACCCTCGGTAAGGCTATAAACCCTACGCTCCCTTAGCAGGGGAGTACCTTCGACCACTCGGCCATCTCTCCGTATTTCGAGAACGACGGAAGGATACCCATTATTCCTCATCAGGTCAAACCGACAGCGGCCCTCACGGAGGCGAAAGAGCGCGCGTTTTGACAAGCGCCTCGTCGATCGCCCCATCCAGGTAGGAACCGTAAAAGTCCGGGGTGGTGAGGCCGACCAGCGGCTCGGTAAGGGAGTTTCCGTCAGCGTCGAACAACTTTACGGTGGGAGTGAATTTAATTTGGTTCTGCTTGGCGAACTGGCTGTGGCTGGTCTTCTTGCCTGCGAAATCCAGCAGCGTCTTGCCGCTCTTCAGGTAAAGCTGGCGAAAAATCACCTTGTTCGCGTACTCGGGGTTGCGCTGCATCGGCAGCAGAAAATCGTGCCGGACCCGCTCGCAATAAGCGCAGTTCGGTGCAACGAACAAAATCAGGATCGGTAGCCGCTTCTCTCTCGCCACCTCGGCATCCCGAGTCAGATCGGTCGCGAAGCTCAGTTCATCGCTCCTCACCGCTGCGCCTGCGGTGGCGATCCATGCTAGAATCGCAAGTCCCAAGCCGAGTGCCGCGGCCTTTGAAAATAAACGGTTAATCATCATGTTAGGCAGGAATCTGTTTTGAATAAAACTCTCGTCATCGCATCGCGTGAAAGCGCCCTGGCAATGTGGCAGGCGCGGCACATTCAAAGCCGGCTGCAGGCATTATATCCGCAAATGGAAGTCTCCATTCTCGGCATGACCACCACCGGCGACCAGATACTCAATTCGCCCCTGGCCAAGATCGGCGGCAAGGGTCTGTTCGTCAAGGAACTGGAACAGGCGCTGGAAGAAGGACGCGCCGACATCGCGGTGCATTCCATGAAGGACGTGCCCATGACCCTGCCGCCCGGCTTCATGCTGGCCGCCACGGGTGAGCGCGAAGACCCGCGCGACGCCTTTGTTTCCAACCAG
>JBDKRR010000161.1:0-17551 GCA_039683315.1 Sulfuricella sp. | reverse complement strand
GGACGGAGTATCGCTTTGCGAATGTTTATGGGACCGTCGATGATTCACCCTACAGCGATCGTTCATCCCGGCGCAAGGCTCGGCGATGGCGTCTCGATCGGCGCCTATTCGCTCATCGGCGAGCACGTGGAGATCGGCGACAATACCTGGGTCGGGCCGCACGTGGTGATTTCCGGCCATACCCGGATCGGCCGCGTTAACAGGATATTTCAGTTCTCCAGCCTGGGCGAAGTGCCACAGGACAAAAAATATGCTGGTGAACCGACCCGGCTTGAAATAGGCGACCGCAATACCATCCGCGAATTCTGCACCTTCAACCTGGGCACGGCGCAGGATGTAGGTGTGACGCGTCTCGGTAACGACAACTGGGTGATGGCCTACGTGCATATGGCGCACGACTGCCAGATCGGCAACCAGACCATTTTCGCCAACAATGCCACGCTGGCCGGCCACGTGACCGTGGACGATTACGCCATTCTCGGCGGCTTCACCGGGGTGCACCAGTTCTGCCATATCGGCGCGCACTGCATTACCGGCATCAGTTCGGTGATTACCATGGACGTGCCGCCCTATGTGACGGTGGGCGGCAACCCCACTGCACCCCACGGTATCAATTCGGAGGGGCTGAAGCGCCGCGGTTTTTCATCCGACGCGATCATGGCCTTGCGGCGCGCCTACAAGACCTTGTACAAGTCAGGGCTGAGCCTGGCCGACGCCAAGCTGGCGCTGCAGGAGCAGAGTCTGACCGTTCCCGAGATCGCCTTGTTACTCGAATTTCTGGCTAAATCAACGCGCGGTATCATCCGCTAAATTCGAGGTGTAGTTTGGCGCAGCAAAATGTGACAGGGCGGGGCGTGCGGATCGGTATCGTGGCGGGCGAAGCTTCCGGGGACCTGCTCGGCAGCCACCTCATCGCGGCCCTGCGAAAAAAATTGCCACATGCCGAGTTCGTCGGCATCGCCGGCCCGAAAATGCAGTCGGCCGGCGCACAGACCCTGTTCCCCATGGAAAAACTGGCGGTGCGGGGCTACCTGGAAGTGTTGCGGCATTTTCGCGAAATTCTTGCCATCCGCCGCAAGCTGAAACGCCATTTTCTGCAGAACCCGCCCGACCTGTTCATCGGTGTCGATGCGCCGGATTTCAATCTCGGCCTGGAAAAATCCCTCAAGGCGCACGGCATCCCGACCATTCACTATGTCAGCCCTTCGGTTTGGGCGTGGCGGCGCGAGCGGGTGAAAAAAATCGCACAATCGGTGACGCATATTCTGGCTTTGTTTCCCTTCGAACCGCAGATTTACCAGGATGCCGGCGTGCCGGTAAGCTATGTCGGCCATCCCATGGCCGATGTGATACCGGATCAGCCGGACCGTGCAGCGATGCGCATGCAGCTCAAGCTGCCGCAGGAGGCGACCGTCATTGCCTTGCTTCCCGGCAGCCGGCAAAGCGAATTGCACTATATGGCCGAATTGTTCATCCGCACGGCGCAGGCGATAGCTGCCACCAAACCCGATGCGATTTTCCTGGTTCCTCTGGTGAGCCGCGAAACTCGGGACTTCTTCGAAGCCGCGCTATACCGCCTGGGTGCCGATAATTTGCGCCTGAATATCCTGTTCGGTCACGCTCATGCCGCGCTGACCGCCGCCGACGTGGCACTCGTGGCGTCCGGTACGGCTACGCTGGAAGCCGCACTGCTCAAGCGGCCCATGGTGATCACCTACAAACTGTCGAAATTTTCCGCCTTCCTCATGCGGCGCAAGGGCTATCTGCCCTATGTCGGTTTACCCAACGTGATGGCCGGGCGTTTTGTCGTGCCGGAATTGTTGCAGGAAGATGCTACGCCGGAAAATCTCGCCCAGGTGATGCTCAACCTGCTGCAGGACGAGCAGGTCCAGGCCGGACTTCAGACTGAGTTTGCGAGCATCCACCAGAAGCTGCGGCAAAATACCGCCGAGCGGGCCTGCGAAGCCGTCATGCGCTACCTGCCCGACTGGGCCAAGGCATGAGCTTTCTGCTGTGCGGGGTCGACGAAGCCGGGCGTGGACCGCTGGCGGGCGCGGTGTTCGCTGCAGCGGTGATTCTCGACCCGGCTCGTCCGATTGCCGGCCTGGCGGACTCCAAGAAGCTAAGCGAGAAAAAACGCGATTATCTGGCGCTGCAGATCAAGGAGCATGCCCTGGCCTGGGCCATCGCCAGTGCTTCGGCGCAAGAGATCGACCGCATCAATATTCTCCAGGCCAGCCTGCTGGCCATGCGGCGTGCGGTAGAAGCGCTGACGCTGGTGCCTCACGAAGTGGCGGTGGATGGCCTGCATTGTCCGCCGCTGGCCATGCCTGCGCGTGCCGTGGTCAAGGGCGACAGCCTGGTGGCGGAAATCTCGGCGGCCTCTATTCTCGCCAAAACCGCACGCGATGCTGAAATGCTGGAACTGCACCAACTTTACCCGGACTACGGTTTCGACCGCCATAAGGGTTACCCCACGGTGGACCATTTCGCGGCGATCGCCCGGCATGGCGTGATCTCCATCCACCGGCGCAGTTTCGCGCCAGTCAGGCGCGCCCTGGGGCTGGAATAACGCGCACGCTGGCAACGCGAGGCCTACAGCTTTTTCTGCTCCCTTTTTCCCCCGCCAACTCCAGTCTTCGCTGTAGCGAAATACGGTCTATGCGGCACTGCTTTTATCTGACCGGTCTTTAAAATGGTGCCATGAACCTCAGCTCGCAATCAGGCTATTGACGCTATAACGGGGGCAATCATGCGCATTCCAGCAACTGCTTTAATTCCTCTCCTGCTCATCGCTCTTTCAGGACAAGCTGTGTGGGCTGACGAAGCCTACGCCCGGATCAAGTATCCGCCCGATGGTGCAAAACTCGGTGCCAGGGCACAGAACAGGATCGATTACGAGGTGAATCCGGGTCCACGGGGCGATCACATCCATCTTTACGTGGATAACCACGAGGCTGCGATCTTGCGCAAGCTGGCAGGGAGTCATGAGTTGGATACCATGGCGCCGGGTCCCCACACGCTTTGTATCAAGGTGGTAAACAAGGCGCACGTGCCGATCGGCGTGGAGCAGTGCGTCAAGGTTGTCGTGGAATAGGGTATGGATCTGCAAAATCTGGGGTATGCGCTGACCCAGGTGGTGCATAACTTCGGTGCTGCCGCTGTGTTGGGCGGTTCAGTTGGCGCGTTGTGGCAGGCGCCCCGATTCGAATTCGAGCGCAAGCTGGGGTGGCTGGTGTGCGTCGGTTGGGCCGCACAAATTGCGAGCGGTTCGCTGTTCGGGGCAATCAGCTTCCATTATTACGGGCGTTTTCCGGACATATCCGGCGTTGCCGTCGTGGCCCTGATCCTCAAGGTGATCTGCGCCATCGGCGGATTTTTCCTGGCGGCACTCTACCTTTGGCGTGCCGCCGCCTGGCCGGACATGCGGCGCCATCGTGTCTGGCTGACGATGTCAGGGTTGAGTGCCACCGCACTGACCGCAGCAGCGTTCCTGCGCTGGTTTTCCTGAACCCGGTTTAAGCGAGGGAGAGATGCCATGAAACACATTCAAATGCGTATGCTGCAATTGGGATTGCTGACGTTGTTCCTGGCCTGCTACGCGCACCTGGCTGCGGCGCAGGGGGGCGACTGGAACAGAGTTGTGGACGGCATCAATATCCATCTCGGGGTGCAGCCGGCCGAAATGGTGCAGGGGGCGGTAAAAACGCCACAAGGAAAATCGGCCACCGCCAGCGATCGCTACCACCTGGTGGTGGTTCTTTTCGACGCGTCCAGCGGCAAGCCGGTGGACGGCGCGCAAGTCAAGACTTCGGTGGCGCAAATCGGCTTGTCCGGCGAGCGCAGAACGATGGATCCGTTGAACGCCAAGAACAGTGCCAACTATTACGGCAATTTCTTTACAATGCTGCCCGGCATGGGGCCATATCGCATCGGTGTGGAAATCAGCGGCGTCAAGGACCACGATCGGATCGAGACCACCTTCGAATACAACCCTTGAATTGCGGTCGGTGTTCAGGAGACGAGCATGAAAATCCAGGTGGTTTTTTATAGCATGTACGGACACATTCATCGCATGGCACAAGCCGTCGCAAACGGTGTCGCTTCTGTGGAGGGCGCCGAGGTAAGCCTGTGGCGAGTGCCCGAACTCGTGCCGGACAAAGCGCTTGAAGCCAGCGGCGCGAAAGCGGCACAGGCCGCTTTCTCCGATGTGCCGATCATTGCACCCGCCCAGTTGGCGGAGGCCGACGCGATCATTTTCGGCACGCCCACGCGCTTCGGCAATATGGCTGCGCAAATGCGCAATTTTCTCGACCAGACAGGCAAGCTATGGCTCGCCGGCAGCCTGATCGGCAAGGTCGGAAGCGTCTTCGCAAGCAGCGCTACCCAGCATGGCGGGCAGGAAAGTACCATCCTCAGCTTTCATACCACACTGCTGCACCAGGGTATGATCATCGTCGGCCTTCCCTACAGCGAGCAGCGCCAGATGACGGTCAGCGAAATCAGCGGCGGTTCTCCCTATGGCGCAAGCACGATTGCCGGCCCGGACGGGAGCCGCCTGCCGAGCGAAAACGAACTGGCAATGGCGCGCTTCCAGGGGCGGCATGTGGCCGAAATTACCGCCGCCCTGGCGCGGGGACGCGCTGCCCTTACTTGATTACCCGCCAGCCGGTTCGCGCGTATTTTTCCTCAATTCGCCCAGCCCTGCTAAAATTCCTCGCCCATACCCCGAGGAATATTCAATGAAATTCATGATCATGTTGCATGTGTTGGGAATCGTCATCTGGGTGGGCGGCATGTTTTTTGCCCACCAGATTCTGCGCCCGGTGGCGGCCGACCGGCTCGAACCGCCGCTGCGCCTGCCTCTGTGGGTGGGCGTGTTTAAACGCTTTTTCCCTTGGGTATGGGCAAGTGTTGCCGTTATCCTCGCTTCCGGCCTGTTCATGATCGGGTTCGTGGGCGGCATGAGCAGTGCGCCCTTGCACGTCCACGCCATGCTGGGCACTGGCACCGTCATGATGGTGATTTTCGCCTATGTGTTCTTCGTTCCCTTTACCCGCCTGCAGCGCGCGGTCCTGAACCAGGACTGGAAAGCGGGCGGTGCATCCCTGGCAAACATCCGCCAACTGGTTGGAATAAATCTCTCTCTGGGACTGATAACTATCGCTATAGCCACGGCTGGCGCCATGTTTGCGTAGCGCCGGGCGGCAGAACTTGTTAAAGTTGGCGAAATTATTCCATCGGCCTGATATTCGGGCCGGTAGCGGAGGGAGTGTTTAGCATGTTGGTGATTGTTGGTTACCTCGTCGTCTTGGGGTCGGTGTTTGGCGGTTTCGTCATGGCTGGCGGACATCTCGCCGCCTTGCTTCAACCGATTGAGTTGCTGATGATCGGGGGGGCGGCTGCAGGAGCGTTCCTGGTTGGCAGCGGCCCCAAGGTGATGAAGGCGACGTTCAAGGCGCTGCCCGGCATCATGAAGGGGTCCAAGTACAACAAGGCGCTGTACATGGAATTGCTGGCGCTGCTGTTCGAAATCCTGGCAAAGGTGCGCAAGGAAGGGTTGATGTCCATCGAGTCCGACGTGGAAGAGCCGGACAAGAGCCCCTTGTTCAGCAAGTATCCAGGCGTTTCCTCCGATCATCACATCGTCGAGTTCATCACCGATTACCTGCGCCTGATGGTGGGTGGCAACCTCAATGCCATGGAAATCGAAAACCTGATGGACAACGAAATCGAAACCCATCACAACGAAGGCCACGTACCGGTGGCCGCCTTTGCCAAGCTGGCGGACGGCATGCCGGCGTTCGGTATCGTGGCGGCGGTGATGGGTGTGGTGCATACCATGGAATCGGTGGGCATTCCGCCGGCCGAGCTGGGCATGCTGATCGCCCACGCGCTGGTGGGGACTTTCCTCGGTATCCTGCTTTCCTACGGTTTCGTCGCGCCGATTTCTACCCTGCTGGAAAACAAGCTGATCGAGTCGAGCAAGGTATTCGATTGCGTCAAAGTGACCCTTCTCGCCAGCCTGAACGGCTATGCGCCGCAGGTGGCCGTCGAGTTCGGCCGCAAGGTGCTCTATTCCACCGAACGACCGGGATTCCTCGAGCTGGAAGAGCATGTCAAACAGACCAAAAACAAACCCGGTTAAGCGCCGATAGCTGAGCATGAGCGACGACTCCCAACGCCCCATAGTCATCAAGCGCATCAAAAAGGGCGGACATGGCGCCCACGGCGGGGCATGGAAAATTGCCTACGCCGACTTCGTGACGGCGATGATGGCTTTCTTCCTGCTGATGTGGCTGCTGGGTTCGACAGCCAAAGGCGATTTGCAGGGGATCGCCGAATATTTCGCCACGCCGCTCAAGGTCGCGATGCAGGGAGGATCCGGCAGCGGTGACGCCTCCAGCGTGATCAAGGGCGGCGGAACCGATATCAGCCGCAAGCAGGGGCAAGTAAAAAAAGGCGCGCCCGACCCAGTCGTCAAGAAAAAAACCATCAACCTGGAAGCCGCCAAGGCAGAACTGAAGCGCCAGGAAACAGCCAAGCTTGCCAGCCTGAAGGAAAAGCTGGAAAAAACCATTGACGCCAATCCCCTGCTCAAGCAGTTCAAGAAACAGTTGATGCTGGACATCACCAAGGAAGGATTGCGCATCCAGATCCTGGACGAGCAGAACCGGCCCATGTTCGATAGCGGAAGCGCCCACCTGAAGCCCTATACCCAAGTGATTCTGCGCGAAATCGGCAAGGTCCTGAACGAAGTGGAAAATCGCGTGACTCTCTCCGGGAATACCGATGCCACGCCATATTCCGGCGGCGAAAAAGGCTACAGCAACTGGGAACTCTCCGCCGACCGCGCCAATGCCTCGCGCCGCGAACTGGTCGCCGGCGGCATGGGCGAAGGAAAGATGCTGCGCGTGGTGGGACTCGCTTCAGCTGTGCCATTCGACCCGGCAAACCCATACAGCCCGGTCAACCGGCGCATCAGTATCCTGATCATGAACAAGGAAGCTGAGGAAGCCGTCACCGAGGCAAACAAGGCTGATATCGCAGCGCAAAGCAAGGCGGACGTGGCCGGGGCGCTGCAGGGCGCTAGTGCCGATGCGCCTGCCAAGCCCGGGGACCCGCTTGTCCCTGCAAGTCCGGCTAAAGAGGTGGCAGGTGCTGTTCCGGCCAAACACTGAGCCGCAGGCTCCTTTGCCAGGCGCCTCGATCATGCGCCGGACGTTGCCGCCGGGCGTAAAGTTGTTGCTGTTGCAGTTGGCTGCGGCAGCGCTGTGGCTAATCCTGTTCATGCCGCTACTGCGCTTGTCCGGCGTGTTTCTGCCGCCCTGGCAGCATGCCCTGGGGGCTGGTGCGGTGGCCGTCTTCCTGGGGATGTCCTGGCGCTTGCCGGGCTGGTGGCTGCCGATCAATCTGCTTTTTATTCCCGGCTTGCTGGCGATGCAGGGTCTCGGCCTCGCTTCCTCCTGGTATCTGGCGGCGTTCGCCGTGCTGCTCCTGGTATATGGCGGTGTCGCACGCAACCAGGTGCCGCTTTATCTTTCCAGCCGGAAAGCATGGCTTGCGGTGGCGGGTTTAGTGCCGGCGCGCGCGGCAGTGGTCGATCTGGGTTCTGGTCTGGGCGGGATGCTGGCGTTCCTTTCGCGGCAGCGTCCGGAAGGCCGATATGTCGGCGTCGAAACCGCGCCTTTGCCTTTTTTGCTGGCCTGGATTCGCGCGCAGATCGGCGGTGCCCGCTACACCATCCGCTGGAACAGTTTGTGGAAGGTCGATCTGAGCAAGTTCGATGTGGCCTATGCCTACCTTTCGCCGGTGCCCATGGCGGCACTGTGGCGCAAGGTTCAGGCCGAGATGCGGCCCGGTACGCTGTTCATCAGCAACACTTTTGTGGTTCCCGGGGTTGAGCCTTGCACGGTGGTGCAGCTGGACGATCTGCACCATTCCAAACTGTACTTGTACCGCTTGTGAACTGGGCCAGCGTTAAGCAGCCATGACCGACATCTTGCCCAACACCATCCACGAGTGGGTCACCTTTCTGGAAGCCCAGGATGTGCCGGTTCTGCGCCGCACCGCCCTGGAACTGGAGAAGCTGCGGCCCAGCGCGGAACGCATCTCCGCGTCCAAGCTCGCCGTGATTATTCTGCGGGATCCCCTGATGACGCTGAAACTGCTGCGTCTTGCCAATTCATCGCGGCGCGGCAGGCTGAGCAACGAAATTACCAGTGTCGAACATGCCATCATGATGCTGGGGGTCGTGCCGCTGTTCAAGCATTTTTCCACCCTGGCAGTACTCGAGGATATGCTGGCGCAGCAGGAGCAGGTTCTCCATAGCGTGCTCCAGGTTTTCAGCCGCGCCCTGCATGCCGCATATCAGGCGCGGCAATGGGCGCTCCAGCACCAAGATATTCGGGTGGAAGAGGTATATATCTCCGCCCTGCTGCACGACATGACCAACATGATGCTGTGGATCTATGCGCCGGAACGGGCGCATGAAATTCGTGCCACGGTGCAGCGCGAACGCGTGTATTACGGCCGGGCCCACGAAAAGGTGATGGGGTTTTCGGTTGCGGATTTCCGCACCGCACTGGCTGCGGCTTGGCGTTTTCCCGACATGCTGGCCGACCTGGTGGATTGCCGCAATGCCGGCCAGTCGCGCGCTCAAGGCGTGCTGCTGGCCGTTTCCATTGCCCATCTGGCGGAAAGAGGCTGGTATGGCACGCAAATCGACGCCACGCTGGAAGCCATGGCGGACCTCCTGAATCTGCCGCTGGAGGAGACCGTCCTGCGGGTACACCAGACCGCAGTGGCCGCCGCGCGGCACTGGGAATGGTATGGTGTGACGCCGGCCGCAGCCTGGCTGCCCATGCTCCCCGGCGCATGGGAGGAGGAGCCGGTCGCCCCCGTTGCTAAAGGCTCGGAGGAGGAAGCGGTGCAAGAAGACACCGTTTGCCTGATGCCGGACCACGCCGGGTTGCAGTTGATTATGGACGAAATCAACGCTCACCTCGACGGTTCGCTCGATCTCAACGGGATGATGAGCCTGATCCTGCGCGGGATGCATGAAGGGATCGGTCTGAATCGCATCGTGTTCATGCTTCTCACGCGTGACCATGAGCACCTCAAGGCCAAGTACGTCCATGGCGCCCAGCCGGGGTCGACGTTACAGCAACTGGATGTGAGCTTGCGCATTCCCAACCTGTTTTCCCGTTTGCTGGAAAAAATGCAGGGGGTGTGGTTCAGTCCTGCCAATGCGAAGACGCTGGCGCCGCTGATTCCGTCAGACGTACGTCAGGTGATAGGAGAGGGGGAGTTCTTCGCCATGTCGCTATTCGTGCATGGCAAGCCGGTAGGTTTGTTCTATGCCGACCGCAAGCATGGCGAGTGTTCCCTGGACGAGCGCAGCTATCTTGAATTCAAAAAACTGTGCGTGCGCGCCGCGGACGGCTTGGCGCATCTGGCGCGGAAATAATCAGAGTTCAGCCAGCAAGTTTTCCAATTCCGCACTTTCCTGATCTGGCGTGAACAGCGGACGACGCGCCGCGCATTGCGCCTGAAGTTGAGTGTAGAAAACAGCATCCGACTCGGCGCGCCACAGCAGTTTTGCCAGCGCCCGCTCGTCCCCGCAAGGGTAATAGCCGACATAATCGGCGCCCAGCATGCCGATATTGCCGGCAATGTCCGATGCGATTACCGGCACGCCGGCTGCCAGTGCTTCGCAAATCACATTGGCGCCGCCTTCCATCAGTGAACTGATGACCATGACGTGGCTGCTCGCCAGCTTTTTCGTCGCCTGCCAGTGCGGCCTGTTATCCAGCCAGCGGTAACGCTTGTCTTCTTGCATCAGGGCCTGTGCTTCCTCGGACATCATCGGGCTCAGTGCGCCGCCCAGATGGATCACGCGGATTTTCGAGCTGGTGGGCATGTAACGCAGTGCATAGGCGCATCGGAAAGGGTCCTTTTCTTCGCGCAGGTGGCCGATCACGCAGGCTTGAAAGCACGACTTGAGCTTAAGCTGCGGCCATATGGCGGGTGCGGACTGATAAATGACCCGGGTAATTTCCCGCAGTTGCGGTTCAAGCTCCAGCAGCCCCCTCTCCTGCAATACAATCATGCGCGTCGCCAGTTGCATGGAGCGCTGAGCAGTTGCGTCATGGCGGATGTCGCGGTAAAGGTCGGTGCCGGTCAATGCCAGGATCAAGGGGCGGCCAGGATAGGTTTCAGCAAAGCGCCGGATCGACTCGTGACTGCGCCGGGCGTGCAGGGCGAGCATCAGATCGGCCGGTGCGCCATTCCATTCCACTTGGATATCGACCCGGTGACCGAGCTGGCGCAGAAAACCCGCCCAGCGGCAGGCGGTGTTGCGGTTGCCGGTGCGGGAGCGGCCGGCGCTGGGGGTGACGAGGACAATTTTCATCGCAGGTGATTCAGGCTAGACTTGCGCAATTCATGACGATAGTAAATACGATGATTATAAGAAAATGACCATGACGAGCCACCGCCAACTTTGGTATGTACGGCGCGGAGACAACGTGAGCGGGCCGTTTCCCACGCAGGTCGTGGCCAATAATACCTTGATCGGCCGATTTCTGCCCACCGACGAGGTAAGCCTGGACCAGTTGGAATGGAAACCGCTGACGGCGGTGGCGGAACTGCTGCCGCGGGAATTGCTGGAGTTGCGCGACGAAACGGATCCCGAGCATCGCCAATGGCTGGAAGAACGCCTCAAGGCGGCGCGCCGCTGGGCTGACCAGCGCACGCATGACAATCGTCGCCACGCAGAAGAATCGGCCGGACGAGGTATGCCGGATGATGGCTTGCGGGGCGAGGAGCGTCGCAAAGCCGATACGGATGACGAAGTCCTGGCTCTGCCGCATCATCACGCGGCGTTGCCGCAGGAATCGGCTTTGCGGCGCTATCTTGGCGTGTACGTGGGTATTGGGGCGGCAGTGCTGCTAGTGGCGCTGGGGGTGATTTATTACCAGCCGGTCAACCCGGTCAAGGTGGGGGTCATGCCAGTTCAGCCTTCGTGCAGCAAAGCGGCTGCGTCCGGCGTTAACTGGAGCGGCTGCGACAAACAGGGGGTGCTGCTGCGCGGCGTTGATCTGGCCGGCGGCAATCTGGATTATGCGGATTTGTCGCACGCCGTTTTGTCCGGCTCCCGACTCGATCGTGCTTCTCTGATAGGGACCAAACTCAGTGCCGCCGATCTTAGCAATGTCAGCATGCGCAACGCCGACCTGAGCAATGCCGACCTGAGTGCGGCCAATCTGGAGTCGGTGAATCTGACCGGAGCCTTGCTGGACCATGCGATCTGGGTCGATGGCCGGGTGTGTGCCGAGGGCTCCTTGGGACAATGCCGGTGAAGATGATCAGTTCGCGCGACAACAGCCTGTACAAATCCCTCAAGAAGCTTGCCCAATCCGCCCGCGAACGCCGGCAATCCGGCAAGGCGCTGCTTGACGGTGTGCACCTGATCGTTGCCCACACAGAGCGCATCGGTCCTCCGGAGATGCTGGTTGTAGCGCACGCCGCGCAAGAAAAGCCGGAAGTCCGCGGGCTGCTGGAACGTTTACCCAATGTGGCCTTGATCGCCCTGAGTGATGCTTTGTTTCGGGAACTAACGCCGGTGGATACCCCAAGCGGCGTACTGGCGCTGGTCGCCGTGCCAAAACTGCCGCTGCCGCAGGCGCTGCAATGCATCGTGCTGCTCGAAGCGTTGCAGGATCCGGGCAACCTGGGGTCGATCCTGCGTTCCGCAGCCGCAGCCGGAGTGGATGCGGCTTATCTGTCGCCCGGCTGTGCCGATGCATGGTCGCCCAAGGTGCTGCGCGGTGGAATGGGTGCGCATTTCGCCCTGGCGATCCGGGAGGATGTGGATCTCGTCGCGGCGGCGCAAACGTTTGCCGGGGAAGTGGTCGTTACCAGTCTGCAGGGCGAAGCGAGCCTGTTCGACTTGAATCTTTCCGGTGCGGTCGCATTCGTGATCGGCAATGAGGGGGCCGGCGTGTCGCAAACCCTGCAGCTGGCCGCGACCAGACGTGTGCGCATCCCCATGCCGGGGGCGGTGGAGTCGCTCAATGCTGCCGCAGCTGCCGCCGTCTGCTTTTTCGAGCGGGTGCGACAGCAGCAATAGTCCCTAATTCGCTTGTGAATTTCACCGGTTAACGGGTAAAATGCACGATTTCAGTTTTTGGAGAGAAGTAATGGCTGTAACCACACCGCAGAAAGCACAGATCGTGCAAGATTATCAAACCGCAGCGGCCGATACCGGATCCCCGGAAGTGCAAGTTGCCCTGATGACCGCACGCATCAACGACCTGACCGGTCACTTCAAAGAACACGCCAAAGACCACCATTCCCGTCGTGGTCTGCTCAAGCTGGTGAGCAAGCGCCGCAAGCTGCTGGACTACCTCAAGGGCAAGAGCGGCGATCGCTACCGTACCCTGATCGAGCGCCTGGGTCTGCGTAAGTAATTCAGTCTGCACAGGTAATTAATCGGCAGCAAGCGTGAGTAACAAGAAAAAGGATCTGGCATTGAAGCACATCAAAAAAAGCTTTTCGTACGGGCGTCATGAAGTAACGCTGGAAACTGGCGAAATCGCACGTCAGGCGCACGGCGCCGTGATGGTGGACATGGACGGCACGACCGTGCTGGTCACCGTGGTGGGCAACAAGGACGTCAAGCCCGGGCAGGATTTCTTCCCGCTGACGGTGGACTATCAGGAACGCACCTACGCCGCGGGCAAGATCCCCGGCGGTTTCTTCAAGCGTGAAGGCCGCCCTTCCGAGAAAGAAATCCTGACGTCGCGCCTGATCGACCGTCCGCTGCGTCCGTTGTTTCCGGAAGGCTTTTACAATGAGGTGCAGATCGTCGCCACGGTGATGTCCTCCAACTCCGAAATCGACGCCGATATCCCGGCCATGCTGGGCGCCTCCGCTGCACTGGCGATTTCCGGCATCCCCTTCGATGGTCCCATCGGTGCGGCGCGCGTCGGTTATATCGACGGCAACTACGTGCTCAACCCGACCGCAACCGAACTGAAATCCACGCAACTGGACCTGGTGGTTGCCGGTACCGACACCGCCGTGCTGATGGTCGAGTCCGAAGCGAACCAGCTGTCCGAGGAAGTGATGCTGGGCGCTGTGGTTTTCGGTCACGACCAGATGCTCGCCGCCATCAACGCCATCAACGAACTGGCGGAAGAAGTGGCGCCGGAAGCCTGGGAATGGACTGCTCCCGAGAAGGATGCTGCGCTGGTGGCGGGAATTGCCGCACTGGCCGAAGCCGATGTGCGCAAGGCCTACCAGATCAAGCAAAAGCAGGCGCGCTATGCACAGGTGGATGAAATCCGCAGCCGCGTGGTTGCCGCCGTTGCCGGCGACGATGCCGATGCGACGCGCATCAACCACATCAAGAACCTGTTCCAGGACCTGGAAGCCAAGATCGTGCGCGGCCAGATTCTCGACGGCGAGCCGCGTATCGACGGTCGTGATACCCGTACCGTGCGTCCGATCACCATTCGTACCGGCGTGCTGCCGCGCACCCATGGCTCGGCGCTGTTTACCCGTGGCGAAACCCAGGCGCTGGTGGTTTCGACGCTGGGCACCGCACGTGACGAGCAGAAAATCGACGCGCTGCAAGGCGAGTATTCCGACCGCTTCATGCTGCACTACAATTTTCCCCCGTACTCCACCGGTGAAACCGGCCGAGTCGGTACACCCAAGCGCCGCGAAATCGGCCACGGACGTCTCGCCAAGCGCGCCCTCGTGGCGGTGCTGCCGGATGCAGCGGACTTCGCCTACTCCATGCGCGTGGTTTCCGAGATCACCGAATCCAATGGTTCCAGCTCGATGGCCTCGGTGTGCGGCGGCTGTCTCTCCCTGATGGACGCCGGTGTGCCGCTCAAGGATCACGTGGCCGGTATCGCCATGGGCCTGATCAAGGAAGGCAACCGCTTTGCGGTGCTGACCGACATCCTGGGTGACGAAGATCACCTCGGCGACATGGACTTCAAGGTGGCGGGTACCGAAAACGGCGTGACCGCACTGCAGATGGACATCAAGATCAACGGCATCACCAAGGACATCATGAAGGCCGCGCTGACGCAAGCCAAGGAAGGCCGTCTGCATATCCTCGGCATCATGAAGGAAGCCGTGGGCAAGCCGCGCGAAGAGCTGTCGAGCTTCGCGCCGCGCATGATTACCATGAAGATCAACCCGGAAAAAATCCGTGACGTGATCGGCAAGGGTGGCGCAGTGATCCGCGCACTGACCGAAGAAACCGGCACCAGTATCGATATCGCCGAAGACGGTACCGTGACCATCGCCTGCATGAGCTCGGAAGCCGGTGACCTGGCCAAGAAGCGCATCGCCGACATCACCGCCGAAGTGGAAGTAGGCAAGACCTACGACGGTACGGTGCTCAAGCTGCTGGATTTCGGCGCGATTGTCAGCGTGTTGCCCGGCAAGGACGGTCTGCTGCACATTTCCCAGATCGCCCACGAGCGCGTCAATGCTGTGGCCGACCACCTCAAGGAAGGTCAGGCTGTCAAGGTGAAGGTGCTGGAAGCCGATGAGAAAGGTCGCCTGCGCCTGTCGATGAAAGCCTTGCTGGAAGCGCCTGCACCTGCGGCGCCTCACACCACCGCCGAGTAATTCAGGCAAGCGTCAGAAAAAAGCCCCGCGAAATGTCGCGGGGCTTTTTTTATGGGGATTGATCGGAAGTCAAATTCTGAACTGACTGACCGAACCTTGCAGCGAAGCGGCGAGTTGTTCCAGGCGCTCAGCCGTGAGAGCAATTTCCTGTACTTCAGCGCTGTTTTGTTCCGTCATGCGCGCGATCTGTTCTACACTGCCAGCGACCTGTCCGCTTGCCGTACTCTGTTCGCGCAGCGCTTCCATGATTTCGCTCACCGAAGCGATGACCTGATCGGCGCCGGAGCGGATTTTCTGCATCGATTCGCCGGCCTGGTGGGCCTTGTTCACCCCCTCTTTGACGCGTATGGTACCCTCTTCCATGCTGCTAACCGCGCCAGCAGTGCCGCTCTGGATACTGCCGATCATGGCGCTGATTTCCTCTGTTGATTTGCTGGTTCGCTCGGCCAGTTTTCTTACTTCGTCCGCAACCACGGCGAAACCACGACCCTGTTCACCGGCGCGCGCGGCTTCGATTGCAGCATTGAGGGCGAGGAGGTTGGTCTGGTCGGCGATTTCCTTGATCACGTTAACGATGGCCGATATCCGATTGGAATGCTCGCCCAGCGTTTGAATCATCTGGGTGGAGTGTTGCACCGAATCGGCAATCTTGGCCATCTCGGTAGCCGCGTCTTGCACGATTTCACCCCCCTCGGAGGACAGCGTGCCGGCCTGCCGGGCGATGCTGTACGTGTCGCGGGAGTTGTTGGCGACGTGATCGATGCTCACCGACATTTCCTCCACCGCTGCCGCCATCGAGGCCGCAGCATCGTTCTGCTGGCTGGAACTTGCGGCAACGTGCTGCGAGGATTCGGACAGATGGGCCGCGCTGCTCATGACGTCGCGCACCCCGGCCACCACCTGGTGAATGATGGCCTGGAAGCTGTTGACCATTTCGTTGAATGAGTGCCCGATCTCGCCGATTTCATTGTTGGTGCGGATGGTCACGCGGCGGGATAGGTCTTGGGTGGTCTGTATCGCCTTCATCGCATCCCGTAGTTCACCTAGCGGACGGGTGATGCTCCTGATTATTAGCAGCATCGAAGCGCTGATCAGGACGGTGACCAGCAGCACGATGGAAATCAGCCAGACCGCGCGCTGCCAGAAAATGCTTTCCAAGTCGTCAATGTAGATCCCGGAGCCCACCAGCCAGTTCCAGCCCTCGAATTTCTTGACGAAGGAGAGCTTGGTGTAAAGTTCTGTCGTTGTGCCGCCGCCCGCCTTGGGCTTGGGCCAGTTGTAGGTGACGAAGCCTTGCCCCGCGCGGTTTGCGACTTCGTTGAAAGCCACGAACAGGTTTTTCTTGCCATCGGTTTTCTCGATCGGGCCGTCCAGGCCGGCTTGCAGGCTGGTGGCGCAGTTGAATTTTTCCGCGTCCAGTATCTTGCCGTCAAGGGCGGGGACCGTTGGGTGCATGATCATTTTCGGCACTGGGGCGGTAAAGTCGTTGAGCCAGAAATATTCCTTGCCTTCGTAGCGCATGCCTTTGAGTTCCGCGATCGCGGCCTGCTTGGCGGCTTCTTCGCTGAGCAATCCACTTTTTTGCTGCTCGTAGTAGTGCGCCAACACGCCATGAGCGACTTCGACCAAGTGTCGGGTTTTGACCTTGCGGTCCTCGAGCAGGGTGGATTTCTCCGATATGAGCGCGAAGATGGAAACAGTCAGCATGCCCGCCAGCGCCAGCACGATCACCAGAAGTAAGCGGGTTTTGATGCTAATGCTTGGTGTGGCCTGGCTCATCTCGTTTTACCCCCGTCTGATATTGTCCGGAACGATTAGTAGTACATCGCTTATCAGCAGGAAGTATATGCCAGGTTCATGATTTTTCCATCACTGCAGCAAAGAAACCGTCGGTAGCGTTGAGATGGGGCAGGAGCTGCAGGTATTTCCCGGTGTTGAGCGGGATGTTATGCGCAGCCAGAATTTCACCGGCATCGAGCAGTTTGTATTCCGGATGCTGGGCGAGAAAGGCTTCGACAATCTGCTGATTTTCCTCCGGCAGGAAGCTGCAGGTGGCATAAACCAGGCGTCCGCCGCTTTTCAGCAGGCGCGACGCTGCCAGCAGGATAGCGGCCTGCTTTTGCGTCAGCTCGGCGATGCCTTCAGGGGTCTGGCGCCATTTCAAATCGGGATTGCGGCGCAGGGTGCCGAGCCCGCTGCACGGCGCATCCACCAGTACGCGGTCGATTTTTCCGGCCAGGCGCTTGATCTTGAGGTCGTTTTCGTTGGCGATGAGTTGCGGGTGCAGGTTGGACAGGCCCGAGCGTTTCAGGCGCGGCTTGAGGTTGTTGAGGCGTTTTTCAGACACGTCGAAGGCGTAAACGCGACCCTGGTTCTGCATCAGCATGCCGAGCAGCAGCGTCTTGCCGCCGGCGCCGGCACAGAAGTCCACCACCATTTCGCGGCGCTGCGGCGCCAGCAGGTAGCCGATCAGCTGGCTGCCTTCGTCCTGCACCTCGATCTTGCCTTTGATGAATAGGGGGTTCTTGTTGAGCGCGGGCTTGTCCTTGAGGCGCAGGCCAAGCGGGGAGTAGGGCGTGGGCTCGGCGGCGATGCCGTCATTCTTGACCAGGGTATGCAGTACGTCGTCGCGCTTGTCGAGCATGGAGTTGACGCGCAAGTCCAGCGGCGCGGGCTGCTGCATGCCGCGCGCCAGGGTCAGGATGTCCGCGTCAGACATGAATCCGCGCATTTTCTCCATCAGCCAGTCCGGCAAGTCGGCCTGCACGGGGAGCGGCAGGTCGCTGGTGGGGATGGCCTTGAGCTGTTTCAGCCATTCCGCTTCGCCTTCCTGTAGCAGCGGTTCCAGTTCGCGCGCGATGATGCCTTGCAGTTTCATCAGCGTGACCAGCGCCAG
>JBDKRR010000160.1:0-3759 GCA_039683315.1 Sulfuricella sp. | reverse complement strand
TGGATTTCCTGCGTGCGCCCGGACTGCTTGCCGCGCGCCGCCTCGCGGTCCATGCGGCTGCCGGTCGAGCGCGGCAGCATGCCGTATTCCGCCGTGACCCAGCCCTGCCCCTTGCCGCGCAGGAAAGACGGCACTTTCTCGTCGATGCTGGCGGTGCAGATCACCTTGGTGTCACCGCACTCGATCAGTACCGAGCCCTCGGCGTGCTTGGTGTAATTGCGGGTAATGCTAATGGCGCGCAACTGGTCCGCGCTTCTCTGGCTGGGTCGCATGTCTGAATCCTGTGTTATTTCGAGTATTTCTTGATGGCGAGCTGAATTTCGGCTATCGCCTTTTCGATATCGTCGTCGCTGACCGGCGCCTCGCCGGCTATCGGGCGCGGTGCGTGCAAGGCATCGAGCTGGGTGGTGAAGCTGTCCAGCGGCATGGCCTCGGTGGAAATGCCGCCCGACCCCTTGGCCCCGCGAGTCGGACCGCCCCAGGTCATGGCGATGGCGGAAAGATTGTCGCCGTCCTGTCCGCCGCGCAGTTCGGCGTGATCCATGAGCTCCGGAATCGCCTGATCGAGCGGATAGGCCCCGAGGATGGAGCCGATTTCGTTGGCACTGAGCGTGCTCCACAAGCCGTCCGAGCACAGCATCAGGATGTCGCCGGGCTCGATCGGCGTGCGCTTGGAGAGATCGACCTCGGGCAGCATCATGCCGCCCAAGCAGTTGTAAATCTTGTTGCGCTCGGGGTGTGTCGTCATCTGCGCCTCGGTGATGCGCCCCTGGTCGAACAGTTGCTGTACGCGGGAATGGTCCTGGGTGCGCGCCAGGAGGCGGCCCTGGCGAAAGAAGTACAGGCGCGAATCGCCGACGTGCGCCCAGTAGGCCATGTCGCGCTGAATCACCGCCGCCACGCAGGTGGTGCGGGGACTCTCCAGCAGCTCGTTCTCGGCCGAATACTCGCTGATGGCTTCGTGCGCCGCATGCATCGCTTCATCGAGAAAAAACAGCGGGTCGCGCAGAATCGGGTGCGCCTGCTTCTGGAACATTTCCGCCACCAGCTGCACCGTCATCTGGGCCGCAATTTCGCCATGGAAATGGCCGCCCATGCCGTCCGCCACCACCATCAGCAGCGCTTCCTTGCTATAGGAATAGGCGACCCGATCCTGGTTGTATTTGCGTCCGCCCTGGCGGCTCGACTGATAGATGGAGAATTTCATGGCGGATCAGAACAGCTCCTTGTTGAGCGTGGCGCGGATGCTGTTCATCAAGGTCTTCTTGCGTGGAGCTTCGGGTGGCGCCTCCTTGACCAGCTCCTTCTGCAAGGCGAACACGCTTTGCGGCCGCTTCATGTAGTCGAGTTCGAGGCACTGGTCGATGAGCAGCAGCAACTGCTCGGAATACTGTCCCGGCCAGAGCTTGGTGGCGGACGTCATCTTGTCGTCTTCCATGCGCGCATCGGCGGCCTGGGGGGCGAAACCGGCCATGCAGGAGAACATGGTGGCGCCCACGCTGTAGATGTCGGTCCAGGGGCCGAGGCGTTCGCGGTTCTTGTACTGCTCGGGCGCGGCGAAGCCCGGGGTGTACATGGGCGACAGCTTGTTCTTCTCGCTGCTCAGGGTCTGGCGCGCGGCGCCGAAGTCCAGAAGCACCGGCGAGCCGTCCAGGCGCAGGTAAATATTGGCGGGCTTGATGTCGAGGTGGAGGATCTTGTGGGTATGCACCTCGCGCAGGCCGTTGAGCATCTGCACGAACACGCGGCGGATGAAACTTTCCCTGACCGTGCCCTTGTTCTGCTGAATGTGGTCCTGCAGGGTCTTGCCGCGCTCGTACTGCATCACCATGTACACGGTCTCGTTGGCGCGGAAGAAATTGGTCACGCGCACCACGTTGGGATGCGCGATCTTGGCCAGCGCGCGCCCTTCCTCGAAAAAGCACTTCATGCCATAGCGGAAGGTATTGAGGTTATCCACCGAAGTGGCCTGTACCATTTCCCCGTCGTTGCGCAGCGCCAGCCCGCTGGGGAGATACTCCTTGATCGCCACCGGCGTGCCGGTTTCGTCATAGGCCAGGTAAACAATACTGAAACCGCCGCCGGAAAGCTGCTTGGCGATGCGGTAATTGAGTAGTTGCGTACCCTCGGGAAGTGCCTGATTGATTTGTTGGGAACTCATTATCTTTACTATGCTAATCTTTGGGCCATTTTACAATTCTTTGAGCAAAGTTACGCATCTTTTGGAGCGACCATGATTTATAGCATGACCGGCTTCGCCGCCGTCAACCGGGAACTGCCTCAGGGCGCGCTGCACCTGGAGCTGCGCTCGGTCAATCACCGCTACCTGGAGGTGGCCTTCCGCATGGACGAAGTGTTCCGCCCGGCGGAATCGGCCATGCGCGAAGCCATCGCCAAACAGCTCAACCGCGGCAAGGTGGAATGCCGCCTCAATTTCACGCCCAGCGCGGGCAGCCACAAACCGCTGGCGATCAACGACACGCTGGCGCAGCAACTCGTCCAGCTCGGCCTGGTCGTGCAGGAACTCTCGCCGCAAAGCGCGCCGCTCAGCGTGGCGGACATTCTGCGCTGGCCGGGGATCATGGAAGCCGAGGGCGTGCCCCAAGAGGCGCTGCAGGAAGCCGCTGTCGCACTGCTGCACGAGGCGCTGGGCGAATTCGCCGCCAGCCGCGGCCGCGAAGGCGAAAAGCTCAAGGCCATGATCATCGAACGCGCCACGCAAATGGAAGCGCTGGTCGCCGAAGCCGCCCCGCACCTGCCCCGCCTGCGGGCCGCCTATCAGGACAAGCTGCTGACACGCTTCAGGGAAGCCGCCGCCAGCCTGGACGAAGACCGCATCCGCCAGGAACTGGCGCTGTTCGCCCAGAAGATCGACATCGACGAGGAAATCTCCCGCCTCCAGGCCCACCTGCAGGAAGTGAAGCGGATATTGGGTCAGGGCGGCACGGCGGGCAAGCGACTCGATTTCATGATGCAGGAACTGAACCGCGAAGCGAACACCTTGGGCTCGAAATCCATCGCCACTGAAACCTCGCGCCTGTCGATGGAACTGAAGGTACTGATCGAACAGATGCGGGAGCAGATACAGAATATCGAATAGAGTTTCGCCGCTTCTTGCGCGCTTCCCCCGCGGATCACGGGTAAACGAATGAAAAAAACGCTACGCAAACACGCCGTGCCCATCGCGCTGGGCATGCTGGTTTTGCTGATTTTCCTCCTGCATGCGGCGAAGATCGTCGCCATCCCGTTCATGCAGAATCTCGAGACTATCAGCTACGACGCGCGCCTGCGGCTCACCATGCCGCAAACGCTTGACCGGCGCATCGTGATCGTCGATATCGACGAAAAAAGCCTGGCCGAGGAAGGCCGCTGGCCATGGGGTCGAAACAAAGTGGCGGCTTTGCTGGAGCAGCTGTTCAGCCGCCACAAGGTGGCCATCGTCGGCTTCGACGTGGTGTTTGCGGAAAAGGACGACAGCTCGGGCCTGAACACGCTGGAGCGGCTGGGCCGCACCGAGTTCAAGGACATCCCGCAGTTCCAGTCCCGCCTTGCGCAACTGCGCCCGCAGCTGGACCACGACCAGCTCCTCGCGCAAACGCTGGCAAAACATCCGGTGGTGCTGGGCTATTATTTCACCGATTTCCAGGGCAGAGAATCCGGCAAGCTCCCCGAACCGGCATTCGGTGCAGGATCTTTCACGGACAGCAGTTCGGTTTTCGTCACGGCGCGCGGCTACGGCGCCAATCTGGCGGAGTTTCA
>JBDKRR010000159.1:0-9354 GCA_039683315.1 Sulfuricella sp. | reverse complement strand
CTCGACCTGTCCATGACGCTGAAGGGTATTGTTTCGCAGCGTCTGGTGAAGGGTGTGGACGGCAAGCGGGTGGCGGCAGTCGAAGTGCTGATGAATACTTTCTATGTTTCCGAATTGATCCAGAAGGGCGAAGTTGAAAAGCTCAAGGACGCGATCGAGCAAAGCCTCAACGCCGGTTCGCAGACCTTCGAACGCTCTTTGCTGGATCTCTACCTCGCCGGAAAAATCAGCCGGGAGGAAGCGCTTTCCAACGCCGATTCACGCACCGACATGGAGTGGCTGATAAGCAATTCATCGCAGGATGGCGGCAATGGCGCGCAAAAGGGGAACACTACGGTCGAAATCAGCGAATCCAGTTTGAACGTGGGTGAAAGCCTCGAAGGTTTCACCATCAACCCGGAGTTCCTCGACAAGATCGGCTCGGGGCCTTCGGGATTTCCGAAGCGCTGATAGCAACCTGAAGATGCCATGCAAGAGACCGCTTTACCTGTAAGCAAAGGCCATGATGGCATTGTCCTGAATACCGCGGAGCTGGAATCCGTTCTGAAGGCGCAGCAACAGTTCCACCATACCAATCTCGGTAGTCTTCTGGTGCAGGAGAAGGTGATCACCCAGCAGCAGTTGGATGAAGCCCTCGACTACCAGAGCAAGCACCATGGAAAGAAGCTTGGCGCCATTCTGGCCGATATGGGTGCGGCCACTTCGCTGCAGATTTATCTTGCTATATCGCGATCCCTGGGGGCTCCGGTCGTGTGCCTCAACGGCTTCGATTTTGATCACCGGGCGCTCGCCCTGATCACGCCCGAACTGGCACGCACACATCATGTCATTCCGCTGATGTTCCACGAAGATCGCCTGGTGCTGGCGATGGAAAACCTGCTAGACACCACTGCCATCCATGCCATCAGTTTCGTTACCCAGCGGGCTGTCGAGCCGGTGTTTGCGCCCAGGGAAGAAATCAACGCCGCCATCAACAAGTTTTTCGATACCCAGGAACAGGAACTGGAACTCGATCGTCTCGAACTGTCCGACTACTATTTCGAGGACGATCTGGAAGTATGGAAAGAGGCGGAGCGCCTGGCGAACGAGACGCCGATCGTCAAGCTGGTGGACAACATCATTCTGGGCGGCATCCACCAGCGCGCTTCGGATATCCATATCCGTCCCGGCAGCAAGCAGGTGGATTTGCTTTACCGCGTGGACGGCACCCTGATCAAGAAACGCGAGATTCAGAAAGGGCTGTTGCCGGCCATCGTCAGCCGCATCAAGATTATCAGCCGGCTCAATATTGCCGAGCATCGTCTGCCACAGGACGGCCGTTCGCGTATGCTGGACGGCAAGAATATCGTCGATATGCGTATATCGACCATTCCCTGCCAGTTCGGCGAGAGCATCGTGATCCGCCTGCTCAACAAGGGCGAGGGGCTGCGCTCGGTCAAGGACATCGGCTTCAACCCGCGCGATGAGCAATTGTTTACCCATCTCATCAACAAGAGCTACGGCATTCTGCTGGTAACCGGCCCGACCGGATCGGGAAAGACCACCACGCTATATGCCGCCATGCGCGAAGTGGCGCGCAACAACCTCAATATCGTGACGGTAGAAGACCCGGTCGAATACGAATTCGAGGGCATGCGCCAGATTCACATTCTGCCTCAGATCAATTTCGGCTTTCCCCAGGCTCTGCGACATATCCTGCGTCATGATCCGGACGTCATCATGATCGGCGAGATCCGCGACGAGGAAACGGCAAAGATTGCCGTGGAAAGCGCGCTCACCGGGCACCTGGTGCTGTCCACCCTGCATACCAACGATGCCCCGGGCGCCATTATCCGCCTGGTGGAAATGGGGGTGGAACCCTATTTGCTGAAATCGGCTGTTATAGGCGTCATTGCGCAGCGGCTGGTGCGGCGCAACTGTCCGCATTGTATGGCAGAGGAAGATGTCGACCCGTTTATCCGCACCAGCCTGAAAGTTCCGCTAGACGAAAAATTCTACAAAGGGCAGGGGTGCGAACGCTGCAACAATACCGGTTTTTTCGGTCGCCTTGCGGCTTACGAATTGCTGGCCGTCAACGAGAATTTGCGTGGCCACATCATGCCGGGTATCGCCGCCAGCGATCTGCGCAAGATAGCAGTTGCGGAAGGAATGGTTACCCTGACCGACAATGCTATTCAACTGGCGCGTCAACACGATACCTCGCTCTCCGAAGTCTATCGGGTTTGCCTGGAAGTATTGTGAGGTAGCGGAAAATCGGGGATTCCCCGATGCATGCAAATTACCGCGCACCGTATAATTAGGGTGACCCAAATAGCAAGGCAATCATGTATTACACCCCCCGAATTTTTTCGAGAATTACGTTGTTGGCGGCGTTCCTCTTCACGATGTACGCTGGATCCGAACAAGCGCTTGCTGTCGCTGCTGGTGAAAACAACGTCCAAGCACTTTCTGCGGAAGCCGCAGAGCGGCAAGCAGACGTGCCAAATATCCAGCCCATGCCTGCCGCCGTCAAAGCTGAAGCCGAATCGAATGGCACGCTGTGGCTGCTGCTGGGAGGGGCAGGGCTCGGCCTGGCATTTTTCTGGTTAGGGCGCCGTTCCGGAACGCCTTCAGAACCGCTCGTCGACATGCCTCGTCGTGTTGTTCCGGTGCAGCAAGACAGCGGTGCTGTGAGCAGTGACGCTGTCAAGTACTGGATACCCTTGGACCAGGACACTACGGTGACGGTAGATGAGCTGTCCAGCGTCGAGGAGGAGGCCGAAGTCTTTCTGCTGCTTGGCCGCATGGATATGGCGATAGGAGTGTTGCGCCATCACGTCGAGGCTAACGAAGCTGCCCCGGCTCATGTCTGGATGAGCTTGCTGGATGTTCTGCATGCCCAGGGGCTGCGCCAGGAGTTCGAAAAGCTTGCAGCCGAAATCAGGGGGCGCTTTAATGTGGCCTTGCCTACTTGGGAAGGTGCGAATGCGCGCAGCAACGAACTGACGGGGCTGGAGCATTTCCCGCATTTGTTCGCCAAAGTCACTGCGCAGTGGAATAGCGCGGATTACCTGGACTGTCTGGATTATTTGCACAGTCTGACTCAGGATAACCGTAACGGCGAACGTGGAGGCCTCAACCTTGAAGCTTTTCGCGAACTCCTGATGTTGATCGGCGTGCTCGAAATCAAGCAGAAAATGGCTGTCACACAACCCATGGCTGCATGATGAAGCGCCCTTTCTTCGCTCAACATGTGCTCGCTGTGCTGCTGGCCGCAACTCATCCCCGGCCGTGAGTGCATCGCGGGCGGAAATCCGTTAGAATTCGCCTTTAATTTAAAACGGAAAAGGGCACCGACCGTGCCCTTTTTGCTGCATACGAGCATGAATCACATACGCAATTTTTCCATCATCGCCCATATCGACCATGGCAAATCCACCCTGGCCGACCGCATTATCCATCTGTGCGGCGGTCTTTCCGACCGTGAAATGGAAGCCCAGGTGCTGGATTCCATGGATATCGAGCGCGAGCGCGGCATCACCATCAAGGCGCAGACCGCTGCGCTGGAATACAAGGCGCGCGACGGCCAGATTTACCGCCTCAACCTGATCGACACGCCTGGACACGTGGACTTCTCCTACGAAGTCAGCCGCTCGCTTGCTGCCTGCGAAGGCGCGCTGCTGGTGGTGGACGCTTCCCAGGGCGTGGAAGCGCAGAGCGTGGCCAACTGCTACACCGCCATCGAGCAGGGCGTGGAAGTCGTGCCGGTGCTCAACAAGATCGATCTGCCCAGCGCCGAACCGGAGCGGGTTATCCAGGAAATCGAGGATATCATCGGCATCGACGCCAAGGATGCGGTGCTCGCCAGCGCCAAGACCGGACTGGGGGTGCAGGATGTCCTGGAGGCGGTGATTGCGCGCATCCCCCCGCCCAAAGGCAACCCTGACGGGCCGCTCAAGGCGCTGATCATCGACTCCTGGTTCGACAACTATGTTGGCGTAGTAATGCTGGTGCGGGTGGTGGACGGCATGCTCAAACCCAAGGACAAGATTCGTCTCATGGCCACCGGCGACGTGCATTTGTGCGAGCAGGTCGGCGTGTTCACTCCCAAATCCCTCATTCGCACTCAGCTTTCCGCGGGCGAGGTGGGTTTTATCATCGCCGGCATCAAGGAATTGAAGTCCGCCAAAGTGGGCGATACCGTGACGCTGGCGAACAATCCTGCCAGCGAGGCTTTGCCCGGCTTCAAGGAAATCAAGCCGCAGGTGTTTGCCGGGCTCTACCCGGTGGAGTCGCACGACTACGAAGCGCTACGCGATGCGCTGGAAAAGCTCAAGCTCAACGATGCCTCGCTGCAGTACGAGCCGGAGACCTCGCAGGCGCTGGGGTTCGGCTTCCGTTGCGGCTTCCTCGGTCTGCTGCATCTCGAGATCGTGCAGGAGCGCCTGGAGCGCGAGTACGACATGGACCTCATTACCACCGCGCCGACGGTGATCTATGAAGTGGTGATGCGCGACGGCACGGTGCTGGAAATCGAGAATCCGTCCAAGCTGCCCGACCTGTCAAAGATCGAGGAAATCCGCGAACCCATCATTACCGCCACCATCCTTGTGCCGCAGGAATATGTCGGCGCCGTGATCACCCTGTGCACCCAGAAGCGCGGTTCGCAGACCAATATGCAGTACATGGGCCGGCAAGTGATGCTGACCTACGACATGCCGATGAACGAAGTGGTGATGGATCTGTTCGACAAGCTCAAGTCCACCAGCCGGGGTTATGCCTCGCTCGATTACGAGTTCAAGGAATTTCGCACCGCCGATCTGGTCAAGGTGGATATTCTGATCAACAACGAAAAGGTGGATGCGCTCTCGGTGATCGTGCACCGCGCCAATTCGATTTATCGTGGCCGCGAACTCGCTGCCAAGATGCGCCAGCTGATCCCGCGACAGATGTTCGATATCGCTGTGCAGGCGGCTATCGGATCGCAGATTCTGGCGCGCGAGAACGTCAAGGCGTTGCGCAAGAACGTGCTGGCGAAGTGTTATGGCGGCGACGTTTCGCGCAAACGCAAGTTGCTGGAAAAACAGAAAGCAGGCAAGAAGCGCATGAAGCAGGTGGGTAACGTGGAAATCCCACAGGAAGCGTTCCTGGCCATTTTGCAAGTGGATAACAAGTAGGCGAGGCGAAAGAAGGTGAGGGGAGAGGCGGAAAGTCAACGCCACGCAGCGACCCCGGTTTTGCTCCTCACCCCTCACCCCTCACCCCTCACTAGGGTTAACAAATGAATTTTGCTTTAATCATGCTGATCGCGCTGTTGCTGACAGGCGCCATCTGGCTGTTCGACATCTATCTCGGCAAGCCGCACCGCGCCAAGGAGGCCAAGGACCCAATCCTGGTCGAATACGCCAAGAGTTTCTTTCCAGTCATCCTGGTGGTGTTCCTGCTGCGCTCTTTCCTGGTCGAGCCGTTCAAGATTCCTTCCGGGTCCATGCTGCCGACGCTCCTGGTGGGGGACTTCATCATCGTCAACAAGTACACCTATGGCATTCGCCTGCCGGTCATCAATACCAAGATCATCGAAGTGAACCAGCCGCAGCGCGGCGACGTGATGGTGTTCCGCTACCCGGAAGACCCTTCGCTCGATTACATCAAACGTGTGGTCGGGCTGCCGGGTGATCGCATTGTCTACCGCGATAAACGGCTGACCATCAACGGCAAGGCGGCGGCGATGGAAGACCGCGGCGAGGAGTTCGGCTACGAGAAGAGCGGGCTCAACTATGTCACCGCCAAACGCGCCTACGAGCAGTTGGGTACCCACAAGCATGCGGTGTTGCTCCTGCCCGAGTTCCCCAGCGTGCGTCTGGGCGATGTCAGAGCGTTTCCGTCGCGCGCCAACTGTGATTACAATGAGGACGGATTTAGCTGTACCGTGCCGCCTGGGCAGTATTTCATGATGGGCGATAATCGCGACGACAGCAACGACAGCCGCTATTGGGGCTTCGTGCCGGACCGCAATATCGTCGGCAAGGCAATCATGATCTGGTGGCATGCCAAGGAATTCGTGTTTGTTGGCATGGATTTGAAACGCGTCGGACAGATGATCAACTAGGAGATCGGGATGAAAAAGAATCAGCAGGGGATGACTTTTTTCGGTGTGGTATTCGTAGGTATGGTAGTGATTTTTGGTGCCATCCTGCTCATGAAACTGATCCCCCCGTATCTTGAATACTGGTCGGTGGAGAAAATTATCGGCGTTATGGCCAAGGACTCTGCTCTGCCAGGGATGACGCCTTCTGAAGTCAGGGATTCTTTCGACAGACGTGCGGTGATTGACAATGTGAACGTGATCAAGGGCGCCGACCTGGAAGTCAGCAAAGATCGCGGAACGACGGTGGTGAACGCGAACTATTCGGTGACTGTGCCTCTCGTCGGCAACCTCAGCGCCCTGATGGAGTTTCAGGCATCTACCTCGGGTTCCGCGCCAGGCAAGAAACCGATTGACTAAAGCCGTTTTCCGCGCATGAAATACCGCGCACTATGCCGCCAGCTGGGATATGAATTTGCAAGACCGGAGTTGTTGCGCCAGGCGCTGACCCATCGCAGCCACGGCTCGCCGAATAACGAGCGGCTGGAGTTTCTCGGCGACAGCGTTCTGAATTGCGCCATTGCTGCCAGGCTGTATCAAGCCTACCCGCGTCTGCCCGAAGGCGACCTGAGCCGCATGCGTGCCGCCCTAGTCAAGGAGCAGACGCTGGCCGAGGTCGCATTCAGGCTCAAACTGGGAGAGATACTGATGCTGGGCGAGGGTGAATTGAAAAGCGGCGGTTTCCGTCGCCCCTCGATTCTGGCCGATGCCCTGGAAGCCATCATCGGTGCGGTTTACCTCGATGCGGGCTTTGTCGCGGCCGAACGGATGATCCTGGCGCTGTACGAGCCGCTGCTGCAGGATCTCGATCCGAAAACTATCGCCAAAGACCCCAAAACCCAACTGCAGGAATATCTGCAAAGCCGAAAACTCGCCTTGCCTCAATACGAGGTGCTGGCGATACGCGGTGAGGCGCACGAACAGGAGTTCGAAGTGGAATGCATTATCCCCGGCCTCAATATCCGCTCACTGGGCGAAGGCCACAGCCGCCGCAGTGCCGAGCAGAATGCAGCCATTGCGGCTTATCAGGCAGCCCTTAATGAGTAACCCCACCATGAAAGTCGGCTACATCGCGATCGTCGGCCGGCCCAACGTCGGCAAGTCGACCTTGCTCAATCACCTCATCGGGCAAAAAGTCAGCATTACCTCGCGCAAGGCGCAGACTACCCGCCACCGCATCACCGGTATTCGCACCGACGCCGATGTGCAGTATATCTTTGTCGATACGCCTGGATTCCAGACGCAGCACCAGAGCGCATTGAACCGCGTAATGAACCGCAGCGTTACCCAGACCCTGTCGAATGTGGACGTGGTCCTGTTCGTCATCGAGGTGATGCGTTTCGATGCCCGCGACGAAAAGGTGCTGGCGCTGTTGCCGCGCAATCAGCCGGTGGTGCTGGTGCTGAACAAGGTCGACAAGGTCGACGACAAGGAAAAACTGCTGCCGTTCATCGAAAAAATGTCGGCGCTGTTCCCCTTCGCGGCCATCGTTCCCGTCAGCGCCCAGCGTGGCGGTCCGCAACTGGATCAATTACTGCAGGAAATCCGGCGTCATCTGCCCGAAGGCACGCCGATGTACGGCGAGGACGAAATTACCGATCGCAGCGAACGCTTTCTCGCGGCCGAAATCGTGCGCGAAAAAGTATTCCGCCTTTCGGGCGATGAAGTGCCTTATTCCGTCAGCGTCGAGATCGAAAAGTTCGAGGTCGAGGGCAAATTGCGCCGCATTTTCGCCGCCATCATCGTCGATCGCGAAAGCCAGAAGCCGATCCTGATCGGCAAAAACGGCGAGAAGCTGAAGGAAATGGCCACCCAGGCCCGCAAGGACATGGAAAAGCTGTTCGACGGCAAGGTTTACCTGGAAGTCTGGGTCAAGGTCAAGGGCGGCTGGGCGGACGATGAACGGGCGCTGAAAAGCCTGGGCTACGATTAACCGAAAACCCCCAAAAAAACTTTTACCGTAAAGGACGCAAGGGCTGACCTGCTCCCTTCCAGCCATACCAATTTAAAGTAGAGAAGTCCGTCAAATTATGGAGAATGACGGATATGAAGAAGAGCAGATTTAGCGAAGAACAGATCATCGGTTTTTTGAAGCAAGCTGAAACCGGGATGCCGATAAAGGAGCTGTGCCGTAACGGCGGCTTTAGCGATGCCACCTTCTATAAGTGGCGGTCGAAGTTCGGTGGGATGGAGGTTTCCGACGCCAGACGGCTGAAGGAATTGGAAGGCGAGAACGCCAAGCTCAAGAAACTGCTGGCAGAGGCGCACCTGGACATCCATGCCTTGAAGAGCGTATTCGGGGTAAAGCGTTAGCCCCACAGGTCAAGCGTGAAGCCATCGGACAGATGATTGAGCGGTTCGATCTGTCCGAGCGCCATGCGTGTTGCCTTGTGGGGCTTTCCCGAGACAGTTACCGTCATCCACCCGTTCTTGATCAGCAAACTCAGGACCTGAGTGCGGCGATCATCCATATCGCTCTGGAGAGGAGGCGGTTCGGCTATCGGCGCATCCATGACCTATTGCGCCCGGCATTTCCCGGCGTGAATCACAAACGGGTCTATCGGCTCTACAAGGCGGCCAACCTGATGGTCAGGAAACGTAAAAAGGCCAAGCGACCCGAGAGCGAGCGGGTGCCGCTACAAATGGCTCAGGCGGTCAATGCGGTTTGGAGCATGGATTTTGTCAGCGACAGCCTGGCCTCAGGTCGGCGTATCAAGTGTCTGACTGTGGCCGATGACTTCAGCCACGAGTGTATCGATATCGGGGTGGATTACGGCATCTCCGGACAGTACGTTACCCGGCTTCTGGATCGGGCTGCCGCCTTCCGGGGATACCCAGGCGCAGTGCGCACCGATAATGGCCCTGAATTCACCAGCCGTGTTTTTATGGCTTGGGCACAGTCCCATGGGATTCGCCACATCCTGATCCAACCGGGCCGACCGATGCAGAATGGCTACATCGAGAGCTTCAACGGCAAATTTCGAGATGAATGCCTGAACGAGCATTGGTTCGGGTCTTTACCTCAGGCGAGGTCTACCATTGCCACTTGGCGCCAGGACTACAACGAGATCCGGCCACATAGTAGTTGCCGGCGAATGCCGCCTGCCCATTTTGCTGCCTTGCAGCGTCAACAAGCTACCAATGAAAGTGAACACAACAGGGAAGAATTCCCTTAACCTTGGACGCGGACTTCCTGCCAAAACAATGGTACGGCTACAGGGGGCAGGTCA
>JBDKRR010000158.1:0-3854 GCA_039683315.1 Sulfuricella sp. | reverse complement strand
CAAGCGCAGCAGTTTGATGGCATGCGCCGCCTGCGCCTTGGCGTCATACATGGCATGGTGGGGGGTTTCTGGTCCGACGTAGGGCACCTCGGGGAACTCCCCTTTCAGCGTGCGGAAGCACCGCTGGTTCCAGAACTTCCATGGCGGCTCCATGCCTGCCGCCTTGTACGCATTGCCGAGTATCACGGCGTCGAAGTCGGGGCCGTTGGCCCAGAACTGCGTATTGGCGCTAGGGTACCACTCGGCAAAATCCCGCAGCGCGGCGGAGATGTGCGCTGCGCCATCCTTGCTCGTCACCGCCGCACGGGCTGCGTCGCCCTGCTTCAGCCACCACATGACGGTACTAACGTCCATCACCGCCCCGGCAGCCACGCTGCTCTCTGGGTCTACGGCACGATAGAATTGGTCACTGATTACGCCGGTGTCGGGATCGAACACAACTGCGCCAATAGAGAGGATGGGGGCGTTGCTGTTCACCCCCAGTGCTTCCAGATCACACATTACCCGCATCATGCTTGTTGTCCTTGTAGTACGTTGATGAGTACCGGGCTCTGCTGCCTTGCAGATGTTCCGGCGAGTGCCGCGACGAAGCGCGGGTGATTCATGTTGACGACCAGACAGTGAGCCTGCCCCGGGTTGCGCCCGACACAGCCCTTGAACAGCGACACACGGTCGCGCTCGGCGATCAGGCCGCCTTGTGCCTCCAGCTGGCGGGCAACCCGGTCAACCCCGTCGCGTGTCTTGGCCAACCACTGTTTCAGGTATGAGTGGTTGATGGCCAGCTGGCTACCCGGGGCGATCATGCCTTGCGCGTCGTAGACGAGTTTGAGGCGCGCGACGGCTCGCTCTGGCGCCGGCTGCTTCACCTGCTCCTTGCCAGACCCTGCGACCTCAGTAACCTCGATAAGCCGGTCGTTGTGCTCCTGCAGGAATTGACCCACGGTGTCGAACACATCGACTGTGGTGGCCAGCGTCTGCCTCCGGAACGAAACAACGTGCTGCAGCAGATGCTGGATGGTGCCATCCACATCGAACGGGAACAGCCCCAGCTGCTCGCCGATCTTGCCCATTATCCACGCAGCGATGATGCCTGTACGGTAGAAGCGCTCTTGTGGCTCGAAGATAAAGCCGAACTTGCGCTGGAACGCGGCATCGCCTTTCGCCCATATCACCTTGGGCCCCCCGGCTGCCACGATGGCAGTCACCAGCTCTGGGAATGCCCACCCGTTATTCTCAGCCACCATGTCGTAGAACCGGTAGCCGTGACTCGAGCCAGTAATATCAGTCTGCACGAACTGCCGGTCGTGCTGGTGGAGCTCCAGTACGCGAGCCTTCAGGGGGTCGTTGTTGGCCTGCACGGACTCGATCTTTTGGTGCAGCGAGATGTTGGTGGTGACCAGTGTGGGCCCAGCCCACTTGGCCCGCTTGCGCAGGTCACGGTCCTTGGTGAGCGCCCGCTTCTCCTGCCCTTGGCTGAGATCATACGCCAGATCGGCGACGGACTCGTCTGCCATAGAGGTCAGCTCGTCGATGGTGCATGGCAAGTTATTCAGCACGCCACGGACCTTGTAGGTCGAGTTCGCGGTGTCGTTCTTACCCATGAACAACTCCCGGGGGGAGCCGATCAGCGAGTTGGCGGCGATGAGCGCAAGCGACTTACCCGTGGTTGTTTCGGTCGAGTAGATGGACACGACCATGCTGGCGTTACCAGCAGTAGGGCCGAGGATGCCCGCCGTCGACAGCAGCACCGCCGACCGCATTGTGTCGGTGCCGGGTAGCGACAGCATACGCATCGCGTCGACCCACTTGTCGCGTTCACCGTGCGGCTTGATGACGTCGGCGAACTCGGCGGCAGGGCCGCGCAACCTGCGTGCGGTATGGCCCGTGGGGGAGCCGATGATAGTTTCACCGCACAAGAATGAGCCGTCCTCCTGCCAGCCGAACGACACGTAGTCGACGCCGGAGGGCGCTTGGCTCTGCACCATCGTTAAGTAATCCATGAGAAAGCTCCGCAGTTTTTCCTGCTGCCCGATCGACTTGACCCCAAACACCTGCCGATGTAGCAGGAACGTCGAGAACTCCTTGCCTGCTGCAGCAATGCTGCCGGCATCGTGGTCCTCCTCTAGCCACCCGGACATGGGGTATTTGATCGCCAACCTGAAGGTAGTCTTGCCGCTGTCGGGGTCTTTGTAAAAGCTGGATATGTGCATGAGGTATGGGGAAATGAAGTCGTACTCCACCGCCTTGACGGCGATGCCGTTGGCATCCACCCCACCATCACCATTATCGTCACGCCGCCATATCTTGTTGTCGCGCACCACATACGGATCGGGCAGCTCCACGACCACATCTGCGCCATCCTCAGACACCACCGGCACCACAGTTGTTGCGGTCAGTGTGGCGGGGCTCTTGATCTTGCCGCGGTGCGGGCACCCATCACAACCCCCCGGGCAAAGCTGTGCGAGCTTCTCGCAGGTGGGGGCGGTACCTCGCCAACCAGCTGCCTTCTCCATACTCGCCTGCAGGTCGAAATCCGGGTGCTGGCCAGCAATTCGTATGATGGCGTCCTTGACGTCAGTGCAGCGACTGGCAAGGCCCAGCGACACGCGCCACAGCGGCTCAGCCACCGCATTACCCATTGCATCGAGAACACCGCCAGTAGCCACCAGCGCGCCCACCTGCGGGCATGCCGCAGCCACCGCATCGAGCACAACATCGTTGGTATTGAGCACCGCCGCCGCAATGCTGGATTGGGGGCGGGCAGCGCTGGTGGGGCGGTTTGGTCGAGCGACTGCGCGGTTAATCCACGGCTTGAGTATGGTGATCAGCGACACCGGGTCGTAGTCCGGGCAGTCCGCCACACACGCTACCGGCTTCCACGGAGTTTGTTTCTTGTGGTGGGTGCCCACTGGGCGCAGCACCATTGACGGGTCGTGGACCTTGGAGGTGTCGATGACGACCTTGTGTTCTTCCAGCGCCAGCCGGAGAGCGATTGACGCTTTCTCCCAGTGTGCCGTCGACAGTGGGGCAGTAAGTGGCCAGTAACAGTGAATCCCACGCCCAGATGACACCACCATCGGCATCGGCAGCCCGATCCCCTGCAGGGCTGCCTGCATCGCCTGCCAGCCTTCGCGTTGCGTGGCATACGGCTTGTCGGGGCCGATATCGAGGTCGAGAGCCAGCGCCTTGAACCACGTGGCTTGGTCCTGCCGGCGGGTCCACTTTGGCCGCCCGGTGGTAGGGTTGGTGGTGGTGTGGTTGGCGAATGCACCAACGCCGAAATAAACGGTAGTGTCGGGTTCCTTATCCCAGCGCTGAATTGCAGCGACCGCTGCGTCAATGCTGGAGAACGAGCCGCGATTCCAGAAAATACCTCGGGGCTTCTCCCCGGTGGGGTCGGGCTTGTGTACGCAAACTACCAGTTCATCTTGTTGGGCAAATACGCGAGTAAGAAAAGTCTTTGTGTCCAACACGGATGCGTCCCTCTGAAAAAGAAGCCCGGGGGGTGCCCGGGCTCCGTAGTGCCGAGATGTTATTATTCTGCGAACAGGTTGTCGATTTTAGCAGCCAATTCCGCAGAAGCAGTTACCGGCGCGACTGTCGGCTTCATAACAGTTGCGACAGGTGGTGCGGCAGAAGCACTAGCGTCCTCCTCCTCGTACGCGTCGTCAACCACCGGCGCAGGTGCGGCGACGGGTGCCGAGATTGCAGCGTGCTGCGCGGGCGCGGCAAGCGCAGGAGAGGTCGTACCAGTCGGCTCCATCTGGCGCGTCGCGATCTTCGACTCGTCAGACAGCACCAGTGCATCCACCTTGGTGATGGCCTGCTCCGGCACAAAACCTTTTTGCTTGAAT
>JBDKRR010000157.1:0-12564 GCA_039683315.1 Sulfuricella sp. | reverse complement strand
AAAACAGTGACAATGCCTTCGCTGCATTGTCCGCCTCTTCAACCTGGTGCCCATCACTGGCCAGCATACCGCTCAAGTGCTGGCGCCCGACACGATCCTGCTCCACAACCATAACTTTCATGACGGTCTCCTTCACTTGCTTCCGGAATACATAGGCTTATCGCGCATACAAGTCCAAAGACCCCTGACCTGAACTTCGTATTGCGGGCCTTTTCATCTCGTTCCGCCCGGAATAGCACAGGTTGCGCGACAACATTTCACAGATGCGCTGGACATGCTCCATGGCGCCTATTTTTGCGTTAGCCGGCAGACGGTCGAAGCCATCCGTCTCAACGTATTTTCCCATTCCCATAAAGACAGAAAGATTTTCACATGCGCCCATCGAAGTCATCACCACCACGGGCGAGAGGCAATCTGCCGCGCCCGAGCCGGGCTTTATGTCACCGAATTGATCTCCTTCCTGTGTAGAGAACATGTTCATCAGCACCACGTCGGGTCGGTGCTGCTTCATGAGATCCCTTACATTGCCCCCCTCCTCGATGAGCAGCACATCGTGACCTTCCATGCGCAGCAACTGGGCAAGCAGACGGCGCCCGATTTGATCCTTCTCTGCTATCACTACCCGCATATTTTTCTCCTTGATAATGGGGTGAAATACGGACCGTACTGATTGAGTCAAAGTCTATCCGAACGTCATTTACTTACTATTTGGATTTTTATTTACGCGCCTAAGAAAAACACTTAGGGGATTTCCCCCTGTCTCTTCACCCCGGATGAGAGCTCTGAAATGTACCCTATTGATGAGGCTGAATATTCGGACTAGCATTACCGTCGTCATACATTGTTTGCCCACTATACAAATACGAAAAAGGCAAATTACTAATGCAATTGGCAGCCCATCTGGACCCGCTGGCGGAGCACCTGCAAGCCTTGATCGAAGCGCTGCCTGGTGCTTGCTTGTTTAAGGATGGCGCGGGACAGTGGCGTGTTGCGAACACAGCAGCGCTGCGTCTTATGGGCGTGTACGGCCAGGCATGGGAAGGCAAAACCGACCTGGAACTGGCAACAATCTCACCTCTCCTGACCGATTTCTTCACCACCTGCCACCGCAGCGATGAACATGCCTGGACAACGGGCAAGCGTTTCGACTCCCTGGAGCAACTGCCCGGGCAGGATGGCTTTCATATTTTCAGCATCGCCAAGATCCCTTTGTTCAATTCCGACGGCACCCGGCGCGGACTGCTGGTTATCGCACACGACGTCACCGACGACATGAAAGCGGGAGTCACACTGGCGGCAGCCAACGAAATGCTGATCTCGGTGTTAAATGGCATGGAGGCCATTGTTTACGCAGCGGACATGCACACGCACGAGATTATTTTCGTCAACCAGTACGCCGAGCGCAGCTTGAACAAGAAGATTGCAGTGGGTGGCGTCTGCTGGATGGAGCTTGCATGCGGACAAGAAGGGCCATGCGGCGTTTGCAACAAGCACCAGTTCGTGGACGAAAACGACGCCCCCTCAGACGTCCATATCTGGGAATACCAGAACGCCTCCAACCATCGCTGGTACCACGCTCAGGATCACGCCATCCGCTGGGTTGACGGCAGGCTGGTGCGCCTGCAAATCGCCACGGACATTACCGAACAAAAGAAACTGGAAATGTTGCACCAACAGCGCCAGATGGATATCGGCCATGCCGCGCGCCTAAGCGTGGCAGGCGAAATGGCATCAGGACTGGCACATGAAATCGCTCAACCGCTCGCCGCGGCAAACACCTATCTGCAAGGATGCGTGGACCTCATCGAATCCGGCAGGCATGACATGGAACATCTGGGAGAAGCAATCAAAGCCGCCCATTTCCAAACCGAGCGTGCGGGTAAAATCATTGCTCATCTTCGCGATTTTATCTGCAAGGGCAGAAATGACCGGAAACTGATTGATATCAACCAGCTCGCTGCTGGCGCCATTCATTTTCTCGACCATGAAATCAAACGCTACCAGATAGGCGTTTCATTTTATTTTTCCGAACTGCCTCCGATCCGCGCCAACCCGATCGAAGTAGAACAAGTCCTGATCAACCTGATGAAAAATGCCATTGAAGCGATGCAGGAATCTTCCATCAGGCAACTTCACATCAGGACCAGATTGCTCGAATTCGCTGTGGAGATCGAGATCGGCGACCGGGGGAAGGGCATTCCGGAATCGGAAATTGAACTAATTTTCAACCCGTTTGCCTCATCTACGGACGATGGTCTGGGGCTGGGCCTGACCATCTGCCGCAGCATTGTCGAATCCTACGGCGGACAAATCCGGGTTTCTTCCTCGCTGGATTCCGGCTCTATTTTCACTTTTACCCTCCCCCTGGAAGATCATGCCTGACACCGCTCACCCAACCATTTTTGTCGTGGACGACGACGAGGCCATCCGTCACTCCATACATTGGCTGCTGCAATCGGTACATCTCTCGTCCGTGATGTACCCCACCGCACAGGATTTTCTCAGCAACTATTCTCCCGAGCAGCCGGGGTGCCTGCTGCTGGACGTCAGAATGCCCGGCATGAGCGGACTGGACCTGCTCGACCATCTGAGATCAAACCACATCGACATCCCGGTCATCATCATGTCCGGCCATGGCGATATCCCCATGGCAGTGCGCGCACTCAAAAATGGCGCGCTGGATTTCGTCCAGAAACCGTTCAACAATCAGGAGATGCTTGACCGAATCCAGTGTGCCCTGCGACTGGATCAGGAGAATCGCGCTAAACGTCTGGGATCGCAGGACTTGCAAGACCGCCTTGCGAAACTGACTCCGCGGGAAAGGGAAATCCTTGGGCATATCAAGAGTGGAAAATCCAGCAAGCTTATCGCGCGAGAACTCGACATCAGCCCCAAGACAGTCGATGTCCATCGCATCCACATCATGAGAAAACTCAATATCCATCATGCTGTGGAACTGGGTAGTTTCTCCGACACCCTCATCCACCATGATCAGGAAACCACAGGTGTAAATTTACCGCATTAAATCAACGCAGAAAATTCAGGCTGCGGGCAGATCGAGGGTAAAAGCGCTACCCCCCAATGGACTTTTGGTAATGGCGATGGTGCCGTGATGAAGTTCGACAAAGGCCTTGGCCAGACTTAAGCCCAGGCCAGAACCTGCCATGGTTCGACTGGGGTCAAGACGCGTGAAGCGCTCGAACACCTTTTCCCGCATCGTTGGGGGAATGCCCGGCCCGCCGTCTTCCACCACTACTTTTATCTGGCTGTCCTGCTGTTGCGCATGCAACTTGATTTCGCTCCCGGCAGGAACGTACTTGAGCGCATTGTCCAGCAGGTTGGATATGATTTGCGCAAGAAGCTGGCGGTTACCGTAGATCAGCAAACCGTCAGCAATTTCTCCTCGCAGAACGAGACCACGCTCCTCGGCTGAGGGCGTATAAAGCTCGACCAGTTCACTCAGTAATTCCGAAAAATCCACCACCGCGCGTTTCACCGGCATTCCACCTGATTCCGCCCGGCTGATGGCGAGCAGGGAACTGAAAATGCTCTGCATTTTTTCCAGTTCGCATTGCACCCTTTCCAGCGCCGCCTTGTGTGCATCCAGGTCTCCTTGCTGCAGGGCCACCTGGACATCGGCGCGCAAGCGGGTCAGCGGCGTACGCAAGTCGTGGGCGATGTTATCGCTCACCTGGCGAATGCCTTGCACCAATTTTTCGATCCGTTCCAGCATCGCGTTCATGTTGCTGGCCAGCACAGAAAATTCGTCGTTGCCCACCGCCGGCATGCGGCTGGAAAGATCGCCGGATTGCACGATCTGTTGCGTATGGCGGTTGAATGCCTCGATTCGCCCGCGAAAGCGCCATACCATCCAGTATCCGAGGGCCAGGCCGAACAGGGTCACCCCTCCGGCCGTCTCCAGAAAAGTCTGCCGAAACTTGGCTAGCAAGCCCAACGCCGGCTCCATGCTGGATGCGACGAAGCCGGTCATATCTTTCCCGATGGGAAATGAAATCACCCGTACCGTGTGCTTCCTGTTATCGCTTGTCTCCAGCTTTACCTGTTGTACGCCCGAAAATGAGGTGACCATGGATATCGCGATACCGCCCGCCTGGTAGGTAACCTTGTTTTTCGGGTCGATGATACGAAACCCGTGAAACTGGCTGCCGTCGCTCTCGATTTCACTCTGGATCGCGTGGTACAAACCTGCCGTGCCATCGACATGATAGCGAGCCTGGAGTAGTTGGCTCTCTTCTGTCATGGCCTTATCGACCTCGTGGGCAAGCATGGCTGTGAGTTGGTAATCGAGGAAAAAGAAGAGCAGGGCAGCGCCGCCCAGATAGGTAAGCAACAGGCCCAGGGCGAAGCGTAAAGGGGCGGAGTCTCTGTGTCTCATCCCCCTGGTCGCATCATATAGCCCTCACCGCGTACGGTATGCAATAGCGGCAAGGGGAAATGTTTGTCGATTTGTTGGCGCAGACGACTAATATGCACATCCACCACGTTGGTCTGGGGGTCGAAATAATAGTCCCACACGTTTTCCAGCAGCATGGTGCGGGTCACCACCTGGCCGGCGTTACGCATGAGGTATTCGAGCAAGCGGAATTCGCGTGGTTTGAGGAAAATTTCCTGTCCCGAGCGCGTCACTTTGCGCGTGAGCAGGTCCACTTTCAGGTCGGCGACTTCCAGTTCCGTTTCCGTTCCCGCCATCGGTCGCGCACGGCGCAGCAGGGCCTCGATACGGGCCTGCAATTCGCTGAAAGCATACGGTTTCACCAGGTAGTCGTCACCGCCGGCGCGCAAGCCTTCCACGCGCTCGTCAACCTCGCCCAACGCGCTGAGAATCAACGCCGGGGTATGCATGCCCTCACCACGCAAGGTGCGTAGCATGGATAGGCCATCGAGCCTGGGCAGCATGATATCCACGAGCCACAAGTCAAAATTGCCGGCGCGCGTTTTTTCCAGCCCCTCCAGACCATCGCGCGCAATTTCGGACGTGTAGCCCAGACTGGTCAATCCTTGTTGCAACAGTGCGGCTGCAGCAGAATCGTCTTCAACAATAAGAATTTTCATCGGAATTACGGATAAGAGGGACGGTGAAATCATATGTTAATTGTTACATGGAAATCATGAACGAATATTAATTTCGGTTTTCCAATTAATGCGTTATGCTCGAAACAACAGCCTGGAGGTTGCCATGAACAGCCGCATTACCCTCCCCACTTACGAAGTCGAATTCATCCCGCTGGAACGGCGACTCAGGGAAGACCGCCGCAAGCAATCAGGAAGCAGCTACAGCGGCCCAGAGCGACGCCATCACCGCGTGCGGCGCGACGACCAGCGGGCAGCGGAAAGACCGCGCCAGCAGGCATAAGACTCAGATCACCTTCACCCTGGCTTCTCCCGCCACCATTCGTCCGATCTCGCGGGCATAGCCGAACCCCTGCTGACGGAACAAGTCCAGCACATCGTCGACAACCTCAGGTGCGCACGCCACCATCAGCCCCCCGCTGGTTTGCGGGTCGCACAGCAGGTTTTTCTGCCACTCTTCCATACCGTCAGGCAAATCCACTTCGTGACCATAACTCGCCCAGTTGCGCCCCGATGCGCCAGGCGCATAACCTTTTCTGGCCAGTTCCAGCGCCGCCGGTAAAATCGGCAATTCATCGAATTCGAGCTCCGCGCCCATCTGCGAACCGCGGCAAATCTCCAGCAGATGCCCCAGCAAGGCGAAGCCGGTCACGTCGGTCAGCGCATGCACGCCGTGCATGTGGGCCAGCACCGAGCCTGGCGTGTTGAGCTGGGTGGTGCTCTCCAGCATCTGACGGTAGCCTTCCTGCGACAGCTCGCCTTTCTTGAGCGCCGCGCTCATGATGCCGATGCCCAGACCCTTGCCCAATATCAGCACATCGCCATCCTGGGCGCCGATGTTGCGCTTTACCTTGTCGGGGTGCACGACACCCAGCGCCACCAGCCCGTAGATCGGCTCGGGCGAATCGATGGAATGCCCGCCTGCAATGGGAATCCCCGCCGCCGCGCAGACCGATTCGCCGCCCAGCAGAATGTCGTGAATGACTTGCGTGGAGAGCTTGCCGATGGGCATGCCCACGATCGCCAGCGCCATGATGGGCTGGGCGCCCATCGCGTAGATATCGGACAATGCGTTGGTGGCCGCGATACGCCCGAAGTCCACCGGGTCGTCCACGATGGGCATGAAGAAATCGGTAGTGGCGACGATGGCCTGATTTTCGTTGAGGCGGTACACCGCCGCGTCATCGCCGGTCTCGGTTCCGACCATCAGGTCGGGGTGAATCAGCCGTCCGGGCATGTTGGCCAGAATTTCGTGCAGCATGGCCGGCGCAATTTTGCAGCCGCAGCCGCCGCCGTGAGAGAATTCAGTTAATTTGATTGTGCTCATAATTCGGGAAAAGAAAATTGTTGAAGCTGGTAAACGTAGCACAGATGGCCGGGTTTGACGACATCATCGACGTCCGCTCGCCCGCGGAATTCGCCGAGGACCACATTCCCGGCGCACTCAATTTCCCGGTCCTGAACAACGAGGAGCGCGCCCGCATCGGCACCATGTACAAGCAGGTCTCGTCGTTCGATGCAAAAAAGGCCGGGGCCGCCCTGGTGTCGCGCAATATCGGACTGCACCTGGAACAGGGTTTGGCCGCCAAGCAGAAAGGCTGGAAACCGCTGGTCTATTGCTGGCGCGGCGGCAAACGCAGCGGCTCGATGGCGCACGTGCTGGCGCAGATCGGCTGGCACGTGGGGCAACTGGACGGCGGCTACAAGGCCTACCGCAAAAAAGTACTGGAAGACCTGACGATTCTGCCCGCCCGCTTCCAGTGGCGCGTGGTGTGCGGCACGACCGGATCGGGCAAAAGCCGCCTGCTGCAGGCCCTGCAGGCTGCCGGTGCACAGGTGCTGGATCTCGAAGATATCGCCAATCATCGCGGCTCATTGCTGGGCAATATTCCCGATGTGCCTCAGCCGTCGCAAAAATACTTTGAAAGCATGGTCTGGGCCAAGCTGCACAGTTTCGACCCCGCCCTGCCGGTCTATGCCGAGGCGGAAAGCAAGAAAATCGGCAACGTACGGGTGCCGGACGCAATCATCGAGGCCATGTGGCAGGGTCAATGCATCCGCATCGAAGCCACCACCGCGCAACGGGTCGTGCTATTGAAAGAGGAATATCAGCACTTTCTCGCCGACCCTGCCGCCCTGGGGCAGAAACTCGGCTTTCTCACCGAGCTCCATGGCAAGGAGCGCATCGGCCGCTGGCAGGAAATGGCGCTCCGCGGCGAATGGGACACGCTGGTCGGCGAGTTGCTGGAACAGCACTAGGACCCCGCCTACACCCGGTCCACCCTCAAGCACTATCCCCACTATGCGCAAGGCCTGGTGCTGAAGCCGAAGGACCTGGGCGAAGCCGCCATGCAGGAACTGGCGCAGGAGATTTTGACCGGCCAGAAAAATTGATCTGACTCATTTTAGCAGCGGCGAAAAAGTGCTAGGCTGTTTCTGCCGTGTGCAAAAAAACGCCAACACGGTCTTTCCTATCAAAATCAAGTCAGGAGTGTCGTACATCATGATCACAACCTGGATTCTTGTCGCAAACGCCAGTACCGCCCGCCTCTACGCCAACCATGGCGCGAAGAAAGGCATGCAGTTGGTGAAAGAACTGTTCCACCCCGAAAGCCGGGAAAAAGCCTCCAACCTCGTCGCCGACCGCCCCGGACACAACCCCGGCGCGGGCAATGGGCACGGCTCTTTCGTCCCTTCCTGCGACCCCAAACACAACGAAGCCGAGCGCTTCGCACAGGAACTCGCCCGAGAACTGGACCAGGGCCGCACTGCCAACATTTACCAGCGCGCCATATTGGTTGCCGCTCCGGCGTTCATGGGACTGCTCAAGGGCAATCTCTGCGGCCAGGTCAGCAAACTGGTGAGCGAACATGTGGAAAAAGACTACACCAAGGCCACTGAAAAAGAATTGTGCGGACACCTGGAAAACGTCATTTTCCTCTGATACCGCCTGAATCAACCCAAAGACCAGCGACCTATAGCCTCATAGGTCGCCCCTTCCTCCCGCGTTACCGAACGCACCAACACGAACTCATCGGCAACCCATTCCAGGGATTCAAACGCCGGCCATTCCGCTTTCTCGCAGCGCGCATTGCGCAGCAGCGTGACATGAGGCGCATAAGTGGGGCGGTCATCAAAGGCGAAAGCGGCAGCGCGCAACCCATCCTGCAACTGGTTCACCAACGCCAGCAAGGGCTCGGGCGTTGCATCCGGCGCGGCCCAGGCCACCCGGTTGTGGCGCCACCAGCCAAGCTGGTTCAGGGTCATGACGAAAGGCGGCAGCGCAACGCCATCGCCCACCGCACGCAAGGCGTCGATTCTGGCTATTTCCACGTTGCCGAGAAACACCAGCGTGAGGTGTATGTTGTTGCGCCGCATCTGTCGCCCGCCGCAGACATCGCGCAGCTTGCCACCCACCCGATCAAGCGCGGCGCACACCCCGGCCTCCGGCCACAGGGCAAAAAACAGCCGCACCCCCTCACCCCTCACCCCTCACCCCTCACCCCTCACGTAAATCACACCTCTCGCAACAGGCAAATGGCCTGCGCCGCAATGCCCTCGCCGCGCCCGGCAAAACCCAGCTTCTCCGTGGTGGTCGCCTTGACGTTGACGCAATCGCCAGCCACATTCAGGTCGGCGGCGATATTGGCCTCCATCTGCGGGATATGGGGCGCCATCCTCGGCGCCTGGGCGATGATGGTGGCGTCCACATTCACCGCATGGAAACCCTTGAGCGCCACCAGGCGCATGGTCTCGCGCAGCAAATGGCGGCTGTCGATGCCCTTGAACTGGGGGTCCGTATCCGGGAAATGGCGCCCGATATCGCCCAGTCCGGCAGCGCCCAGCAGCGCATCGCTGATGGCATGCAACAGCACGTCCGCGTCGGAATGCCCGGCCAACCCGAGGTGATAGGGGATGTCGACCCCACCGATAATCAGCTTGCGCCCCTCCATCAGGGCGTGCACATCCAGACCTTGACCGACTCTCATGATTCCTCCTTTTGCAGCAACAATGATGCGATTTCCAGATCCTGCGCGTAGGTGACCTTGAAGTTGCGGCTGTCACCCTGGACCAGCCTGGCCTTCAGCCCGAGCAGCTCCATCGCCTGCGCTTCGTCGGTAGGAACGTGGCTGCCGGGCAGCGACAGTGCCTCGATCAGGGCGCCATGACGGAACATCTGCGGCGTCTGCGCCTGCCACAGGCCGGCACGCGGTTCGGTGTGGTCGACCCGCTGTTCCGCGTCGGCACGCTTGAGCGTATCCGCCACCGGCACGGCGAGCAGGCCGCCAACCGGGTCGGCGCCGCCTTCGGCAATCAGGCGTCCCAGCGCCGCGTCGCTCAGGCAGGGGCGGGCAGCATCGTGCACCAGCACCCAGTCGTCGGCAGCCACATCGTCCTGAATCGCCATGAGTCCGTTGCGCACGCTCTCGAAACGTTCCGCCCCGCCGCAAAACAGCGGCACCAGGGTCGGCGCGAAAGCTTCCCAGTCATATTGCCCCCAGCGTTCGTCGTCCGGCGCCAGCACCACGTACACCCGCTCGATGTCCTTGCAGCCGCACAGGCGGGCAATCGCATAGTAAATCAGCGGTCGCCCCAGCACTTCGAGGTACTGCTTCGGCGTTGGCGCCCCCATGCGGGAACCCCAGCCGGCAGCGGGAATCAAACTGTAAAAGTTAGGCATGTCATGAACCTACATACGAATTGGGGGTGGAGTATGATTAATGGAATTTCAGGCATTCCCCATTTTATCGCCAAGCTTTCCCGTTTATCCAAAAGATAGGGGGCATCATGAATCAAATCCGTCCCGCCGCTGTTGCCGGCGCATTTTACCCCGGTGAAAGTGGCGTTCTGATGCACGATGTAAAAGCCATGCTGGCCGCTGCGCAAGCTCATTCCGGCGCACGCGCCACTCCGCCCAAGGCGCTGATTGTACCCCACGCCGGCTATATCTATTCCGGCCCCATTGCCGCCAGCGCCTATGCTCAGCTGATTCCGGCCCGCGCCACCATCCGCCGCGTGATCCTGCTCGGACCGGTGCATCGCGTGGCGGTGCGCGGTCTCGCCCTGCCCGGCAGCGTCGACAGCTTCGAAACGCCGCTCGGCATCGTGCCGCTGGACAAAAAAGCCATGGATTCGATCGCCGACCTGCCGCAAGTAGTGGACAGCCCGCCCGCCCACGCCTGGGAACACTCGCTCGAAGTCCAGCTGCCGTTTTTACAACAGGTGCTGAACAATTTCAGCCTGGTGCCGCTGGCAGTGGGCGACGCCACGCCGCAGGAAGTGGCGCAAGTGCTGGAACGATTGTGGGGCAGCGAGGAAACCGTCATCGTCATCAGCTCCGACCTTTCCCATTACCTTCCCTATGACGTGGCCAAGCGGGTGGATCATGGCACGGCCCAGGCCATCCTGGCGCTGGACGCCCCCGTCAGCCACGAGCAGGCATGCGGCGGCACGCCGGTCAACGGCCTGTTGCTGGCGGCGCGGCACCACCATCTCGCAGCGCAACTGCTGGATTTGCGCAATTCCGGCGACACCGCGGGCGACCGCGACCGGGTGGTGGGATATGGCGCTTTCGCTTTTTTCGAGAACCGCGGCCATGCGCACTGACGAGCGCGGCCCCGTGCTGCTGGCCATCGCCCGCGCCGCCATTTCGAGCGCCCTGGGCAAGCCGTTGCGGGCTGACGAATCGGCCGCCTGGCTGCAGGAGCCCGGCGCGACCTTCGTCACCCTCAACCAGAACGGCGAGCTGCGCGGCTGCATCGGCAGCCTGGAAGCGCATCGCACCCTGCTGGAGGACGTCAAGGCCAACGCCCTCAACGCCGCTTTCCGCGACTCCCGTTTTGCGCCGCTCTCCGCGGAGGAACTGGACAGCACCCAGGTCGAGGTCTCCCTGCTTTCGTCCTGCGCGCCGATGTGCTTCACCTGCGAACAGGACGCCCTGGCGCAGTTGCGCCCCAACGTCGACGGCGTGGTGTTCGAGTACGGCCACTACCGCAGCACCTTTCTGCCCCAGGTATGGGAATCGTTGCCGGATCCGGCCCAGTTCATGGCCCACCTCAAGTACAAGGCCGGACTCGCGCCGGACTTCTGGGCCGACGGGGTGAAGTTGTCGTGTTATACCGTGTGCAAATGGAAGGAGTCCAAGCTCAAATGAAAACCGCCGAATCCAACTATCCCGGCCGTTACTGGCACGCGCTCGAGGACGGGCGCATCCAGTGCGACCTGTGTCCGCGCGACTGCAAGCTGCACGAAGGCCAGCGCGGCCTGTGCTTCGTGCGCCAGAACATCGGCGGACAGATGATCCTGACCACTTACGGCCGCTCTTCGGGCTTCTGCATCGACCCGATCGAGAAGAAGCCGCTCAACCATTTCTATCCCGGCAGCAGCGTATTTTCCTTCGGCACTGCCGGCTGCAACCTGGCCTGCAAGTTCTGCCAGAACTGGGACATCAGCAAGGCCAAGGACATGGACCGCCTGATGGACCAGGCGTCGCCGCAGGAAATCGCCCGCACGGCGGAACATTACGGCTGCAAGAGCGTGGCTTTCACCTACAACGACCCGGTGATTTTTGCCGAATACGCCATGGACGCGGCGGATGCCTGCCACGCCCGCGGACTCAAGACAGTCGCGGTAACCGCCGGCTACATTCACGCCGCAGCGCGGCGCGATTTTTACGCCAAGATGGATGCTGCCAACGTGGACCTGAAAGGCTTCACCGACGATTTTTACCTCAAGTTATGCGCCGGCCATCTGCAGCCGGTGCTCGACACCCTCAGCTACATTCACCATGAAACGCAATGCTGGCTGGAAATCACCACCCTGCTCATCCCCGGTCAGAACGACTCCGACCAGGAGATCACCAACCTGTCCCAATGGATCGCCAAGGAACTGGGGCCGGAAGTACCGCTGCATTTTTCCGCATTTCATCCCGACTACAAGATGCTGGACACCCCCGCCACGCCTTCAGCCACCCTCGGCCGCGCGCGCAAAATCGCCATGGATGCCGGGCTGCATTACGTCTACACCGGCAACGTGCACGACCCGGCGGGCGACACCACCTATTGTCCGAACTGCAAGGCCGCGCTGATCGAGCGCGACTGGTACCAGATCAACGCCTACCACCTGGACGACACCGGCCATTGCCCGCACTGCGGCACCACCATTGCCGGACATTTCGAACATTTCGACGGCCAGTTCGGGCGACAGCGCATCCCGGTAGGAATTCATCTCCAACACACGTAGCATCGGCTTCCCCACTTAGGGAACCTCTGATCAAGTCAAACACGGATCGCGTTACATCGAAAACGGGCTTGAAGCAAGGCGCGCGACGAAGGTCGTAGCCGAGCCTACGATGCCGAGGAGCGCAACGCGGCGCAAGCCCGTTTTCGATGTAACCCGGAGGGACGTGGTTTTGCGGGTGCCAGGCAAGAAGTGAGGCGCGCCGTGCAGTCATTCTGCACCAGCGCCTCGCGA
>JBDKRR010000156.1:0-3497 GCA_039683315.1 Sulfuricella sp. | reverse complement strand
CCGTCGTGAACGAAGAACTCTGCAAGCATTTCCGCCCGCGAACGAACGCCAAGAAACTCGGCGTGATTGCCCAGCTCTGTCCAGTCGTTAGGAGCGGGCGTCGCGGTAGCACACAACTTGAACGGGGTGGTGCGGACTGCGTCCAGCAGGGTTTGCAACGTCTTGGCCGCGTGATGCTTGATGATGCTGGAGTTATGTACCAGAAGCCCATTTACCGAGAAACTCGGATGCCGTGTTGCGCCAAGATCATAGAAATAGAGCTTTCCATCGGCGTCCCGGCATCTCTCCAGTTCAGGATGTCCCGGTTCCAAAATCTCAATACCGTCCAGCCTAATGAAGCCAGCTTGGCGTCCTTCTTCTCGTCCTGTGCTTTTCTCGCGTAGTGCGAGTTCCCATCCAGTTCGATGCCTATTTTGAGCGCGGGATTCGCCAAGTCCATCTTGTAGTGTGTCGGATAGCTCGCTTGCCGTTGGCCCAGTGACAAAGCAAATTCCGCTATCCAGCCTGCGCCAAGCGCATCCATCATGAATTCCTGCGGCTCCGTCAGCCCAGTCCCATTGCCCCCACGCACGGAAGGACTGTGCTTCATGGCTTTCAATGTGCGGGAGATTTTCGCCCTGACAGTCGGGTCCGACGTGGGATTCAAGTTGCGTATCCGTTCCAACTCCCTCGCCGCTGTCGGGGAGTTCGACTCCCGCCACGCCATGTGCTTCGCATGGATCTTTGCAAACGTCTCCGGCTTGTGCACCTTCGCTTTGTGCTCCGGCGTGTTCATCCGCCATTTCGCTGAGCAGGATGTCCCGCAAAACCGCTGGCCCTTCTGCGCCCGGTCCCTTGGTATGAACGTCGCCCCGCACCAGAGACATCGCCGCTCCTGTTGCCAGTGCGTAATCTCCTGGGCACAAATCCTGTGCTCCAACCCATCCGCGCTGCGTGAAGATGGGATGGTTTGGGCTGGCAATAAAATGTTGCCCTTGAGACTTGACTTTGACGCCATACGGAACCTCTCTGCGGTGAATGTCGGCAACGGAATCGACGCCTGACGCATTGAGGATTGTATCGCCTTTACGTATGTCTTGAATACGCTTCTTGCCAGATTCGCAGTCGATCATCGTTCCGGCTGCGAAACATTCGTCCAGCACCACACCCGAGAAGCGACTGCAATCAAACTTGTGGATGCGGTCATAGTTGGTGATGTTGATGCCGGGGCGAACATCTGAATCCTCGCGGCAGTAATTCACCTCGACACCCACCTTTGCGGCCTCTTCAACAGTCTGGCCCGCAACGGCGAGCGGAGCCAAAATAATAATTTCAGACTCCGGCCGGCTCTTGCAAACCACGTCAGCCCAAGCAACCTGCATCCGGCTCTTTCCAAGGCCGGTATCTGCAAAAATAGCGGCACACCCACGACGAAGCGCCCATGCCGTCAAGTCGCTTTGGTGCGGCTTCAATGCGTAAACAGAAAGGTCGCCACTGATACCCTGACGGGTAACGACTGCAAGTTTCTTGGTGACAAACGCTTGGTAGTTTTCGGCCATCGCGTCGGCAATGACTGCGGTTTCGTTGGCGCTCATTTTGCGTCCTTGTGGGGGAAGCCCCCAATCAGTTGGTATGCACGAGCCAGTGAGTCAATTGCGGACTCGACTGCGACGCGAACGTCAGCATCAGACTCGACGTATGGGTGGTTCAGTAGATGGCTATCCAGCATCGAAATCATGACGTGGCAGCGGTCCATTGCTTCGTGGGCGTGGCCGGGGTTGATGAGCCGCTTGACGGGCGCAGGCGCATCCATCGGCAGGGTATGGTTCAGCATTGAGCCGGCCAGTGCGCGCAGCTCGGCTTTTTTTGCTCCGTTGCGAACCGCGTTAGCCAGTTCTTCGGGCACAACGACATGGGCGTTTCGCTCAACCCAGCCCTTTGCCGTGATGTCGATGTTCAGCAGCTCGGCCTCGGCATGGGTCAGGGCGTTTGCATTGACGCCGCGCATCTTCAGGTATTCGGTTAGGTACATGATTCCCCCTTCAATCTCTTCGTTTTCTTTAGGCATAGCTTCCCCAAGGGTGACTAGCCCTGGCACCGCCAGTGTCTTTCCTTGTCCCAGAGTTAAGCAGTACAGCAGCCAACTCCCAAACCACGCTTGACGTTGCGATTCATTCCGCTGGGGCGTTTGTCTCACCACTTGCCGCCCAGCTTCTGGCGATCCCTCGCAAACAGGCCGCCTCGGCGCGCTATCGGGTGACAGATAGGCCGGTGTACTCGTCGCAGCTAGCCCATGCAGGCTCATTAACTAACGGGTCGATTTCCGGGAGTTGAAAAACAAAAAGCCGCTTTGGCCTACCCCCTGGTGGAGCTGCCCCTAGTTTTTAGCTAGAGACACAAGGGGTAGAACAAAGCGGCTTCATCTCGTCGGGCTCCACCCCGACAACTGCATTCTACCTACCCTTGCTGGAAAATTCAACCTGCCGTTTATTTTTGTTGACACGGTTCAACTTGAGGTTTAATCTTCACTCCATCGACGCAGCAACAACGCGCCGAACGGTGGGCGAACCGACACGACCCGGCAGGACGCCGGAGAGAAACAAGATTCCGCGTTGCCAGTGCGATAACTGGTCAGAACTTTGATCCGGCAAATCCGAGCCGGCTAGTCTGTCGGGGTAACTCCCTGAGTGCGGCACCGTCAAGCAAACCGTGACGGTGAGAAAGAACAAACGGAAGCCCGTTGTTCAAGTCGAGCGCAGTGACAGTGCGCTCCGCTGGATCAACAGGAGGCAGTCATGGAATACATGCAGATGATCGACAACCAGACGTACATGCTTGGCCGATTCAGCATGTTGTTTGCAGACATGTACGCCAAGCGCCCTCACCTCGCTCAAGTAGAGAGCGGACGTGGTGACGATGGGTTTGGAAACATTGTTTGGAAAGGACTGAGCGGGCACAGGGCCACGCGTCAATTCATCGGCGAGTGAATGAAAAGCCCTTCTCACGAGGGGCCACATATAGGCGGCGTGCATCGGACTATGTAAGCCGAAACGCAGTGGAGAAAACCGGGGCATGTGTTCCGGTCCAGCTAGAGGCATCTAGCCCGCCTATATGTGAAAAGGCATAACCGCCAAAGCCGAACGAGCGGTAATTTACAGGAGAGCGAAAATGAAACGCCAACACTTCCAAAAGTAAAAACGATGATCCGGCCGGCCTGAGTAGGCTAAAGCCCGCCCTCTCTGCGGAGAGGGCACATATAGGCGGAATGCTCGGTGGTGACGAGCAACTGAATGCGCGCAGGTGCTTGGAACTGGCGATGTAGTCAGGATTCTTAGCAAGCCGGGATACCCACATCCGGCCCGCCTATATGTGTCTTCACGCTGCACCAGCCCTATAGCACATGGGCAAGGCTGATAGCCTGGTGCGACCTCCTCCTTGGTGTGCGGGTGTCTCCCCGCCTGTACGCCAAGGCCCCACCCCGATCCGTAGGGGAATGTGCTTAATCGGATGCTGATGGG